>JAOPZA010000023.1 GCA_025964325.1 Conexibacter sp. | reverse complement strand
CACCTACCCGAGAGTGACCCCCAGAACCCATGACGACGAGGTACTGGCGGGCGTGGTGGCCGCAGGCCCCAGACGCACGTCAACCTGTGGGTCTGACTTGGACGACCGTCAGACCCGGGACTCGTGTGAAGTCGCGGGTGTTGACGGTCGCGACGGCGTAGCCGTGGGCCAGCGCGGTGGCGGCGATCCAGAGGTCGTGGGCGCCGATCCGGGTGCCGGCGGCGTCGAGCTGGGCCCAAGCGGCAGCGTGGGCTCGGGCGACGCGGCTGTCGATCGGGATCGGGTCGAGCGCCTCGAGGATACGCTCGACGAATGCTTGGCGGCGCGCGCGGATGCGGTCGTCGGCGGCCCGGTGGACGCCGTGGAGCAGTTCGCTCTGGGTGATGATGCTGATGGCCCGGTCCTCGTCGCCGACCGCGGAGTCGAGGCCGCCTCCACCGCGCTCGATATCGATGAGGACCGAGGTGTCGATCAGGACGGCCATGCGGCATCCGGCGGCCCGACGGCCGCTCGGGCGCGCGCGACGTCCTCGGCGAAGTCGTCGTCGACCGCGGGAGCGCTGCCGATCATCTCGCGCCAGCGCTCGGCGGAGATCGTCCGCCGACGAGGTGCCGGGCGCAGCTCCGCGACCGGGACGCCGTTACGCACGATCTCGATCTCCTCGCCGGCGTCAACGCGGTTCATGACCGTGGAGAAGCTGCGGGCGACGTCGGTGGCGGTGAGGCGGACCATGCATCCAACCGTATCAGATAAATCTGATTCAGTCGGCGATCGGGGGCAAATCCGTCGACATACGGCCGCACGTACTGGGGCTCCCTGCGCGCGACGTTCGTGGTCGGCCCCGACGGGGTGGTCGCGCACGTGATCCCGAGAGTCACGCCGAGAACGCACGACGACCAGGTGTTGGCGGTGCTGAAGGGCCCGGGAGGAACCGGGCGGCGCCGTCGTCGTGACGGCGCCCGTGACTACCGGGCGACCACGGCACGCGCCGCCGCGAGGATGAGGTCCGTCGTCGCGCCGGGCTGCGAGACCATCGAGGCGTGCGACGTGGGCACCTCCACGATCGTCGATCCCGCGCGCTCGGCCATGTACCGCTGCGTCTTCGGCGGGATCGCCTTGTCTTCCGTGCCGAGCAGGTACCAGCAAGGGACCGACCTCCAGGCGATCGGCCCCGACGGCGCGCCGAACGCCGCCTCGGTGAACGGCCGCTGGGCCACCGCCATCACCCGGGCCGTGTCGGGGTCGACGTCACCCGCGAAGGCGGCCCGGAACTTCTCCTGGTCGATGTAGAGGTCGACGACGTCCGAGCCGTCGGAGTCCTTATACGGCACCGGCCGCAGCGAGTCGGGGATGAGGCTCCCCTCGTTCATCTGCGCGAGCTGGATCAGACTCTCGCCCTCGTCGGGCACCCACCCGTTGATATACACGAGCGCCTTGACCCGGTCGTTGCCGGCCGCGGCGTTCGAGATGACCGCGCCGCCGTACGAGTGCCCGACCATCACGATCGGGCCCTCGACCGACCGCAGGAGCGCGGCGACGTACGCGGCGTCGCTGCGCAGCTCGCGCAGCGGGTTCGCGGCGCCGATCACAGGGAAGCCCTGATCGCGCAACGCGCGGATCGAGCCGTCGAAGCCGCTGTTGTCGGCCCACGCGCCATGGACGAGCACGATCGCGGGCTTGGCACCGCCGCTGTTCGTGGTTTCCATCTTCGCTCCTCGTCGTTGCGATGGAGGATTCGGCGACGCTCGCAAGCCTAACTCGCAGGCGCATCGCGTGAAAGGTAGGAACGTGAACCGACCGGCATGCCAGTCGAAGGTCTGGGCCCGGCCAAGCCTGTACCGCCGCAGACCTGGCCTCCGTCACATCACCCGCATCGGATGATGCTCGCCTCCGAGCCGGACGAGACACTCCCGCGTACGTCCTCAGCGAACGAAGGAGCGCCGTCATGTCCGTCACGGCGAGAGCCATCCGCCCGTTCCAGATCGAGGTTCCGGAGGAGCAGCTCGCTGAGCTGCGCCGCCGACTCGCCGCGACGCGCTGGCCCTCCATCGAGCTGGTCGCCGATCGGTCGCAGGGCGTGCAACTGGCGACGATCCAGGCGCTCGCCCGCTACTGGGCGACAGATCACGACTGGCGTGCGTGCGAGGCGAGACTGAACGCGCTGCCGCAGTTCATGACCGAGATCGACGGGGTGGACATCCACTTCATCCACGTGAAGTCACCGCACGAGAACGCGTTGCCGCTGGTCATGACGCACGGCTGGCCCGGCTCGGTCATCGAGCTGCTCGAGGTCGTCGGCCCGCTCACCGACCCGACCGCGCACGGCGGCCGCGCCGAGGACGCGTTCGACCTCGTCCTGCCGTCCCTGCCCGGCTACGGCTTCTCCGGTGAGCCGACCGAGATCGGCTGGGACGCGGGACGCACCGCGGCCGCCTGGGCCGAGCTGATGGGCCGCCTCGGCTACTCCCGCTACGTCGCCCAGGGCGGCGACGTGGGCTCGGCCGTCACCGACGCGATGGGCCGCCTTCGACCCGAGGGGCTGATCGGCATCCACATCAACCTGCTCCTGGCGGCGCTGGCCCCCGACGCGTCCCGGCCGGCGGATTCCGAGCAGGAACGCGCCGCCCTCGACGCGGTCGCCACGTTCAATGCGAGCGGCAGCGGCTACTTCCTGGAGCAGGCCACGCGGCCGCAGACGATCGGATACGCCCTGCTGGATTCCCCCGTCGCCCTGGCGGCCTGGATGCTCGACCACGACACCGACAGCTACTACAGAATCCGCGATGCCTTCGTCGACGGACAGCCCGTGGGCCATCTCACCCGGGACACGATCGTCGACAACGTCACGCTGTACTGGCTGACGGGCACCGGGGCCTCGGCGGCCCGGTCGTACTGGGAGGTCGGACGAGCCCAGGCGCTGGCGGCAGGCCAAGCTCCTCCGGACGTCTCGGTCCCGGTCGGCTTCACCACGTTCCCCGGCGAGATCTTCCGGGCGCCACGCAGCTGGGTCGAGGGGGTCTACCCGAGCCTCAGCTACTTCAACGAAGTCGACAAGGGCGGCCACTTCGCCGCCTGGGAGGAGCCCGATCTGTTTGCCAGCGAGGTTCGCGCGGCGTTCCGGCCGCTCCGCTAGGTGACCACGCCCGAGTGTCCGCCCCTGGCGTCGTCTGGCGAGCCGTAGATTCGCGTGTGCACGCTGAAGCAGCGGCCCAACGCGCTCGCCGATGCGATCAACCCGTCGACGCTGGCTCCGGCGCTGCTGCTCGCGACCGAGCGCGGCGCGGCGCCGCCTATCGCCAGGTCCCAGCCGTGACGGCAAGCTCCACGTGACCAGCGCTTCGGGTGCCGGCACCACGCTGCACGTCACGCTGCCGCTCGACTCCGCGAAGCCCGGCGATGCCGGCCATTGGCGGACCGGCTGAGACTCAGCATCGTCCCAACTTGCCCACAGCGGAGCCCCAGGGCCGCCCAGCATCCTCGGCTGTGGAACATAGACCCGAAGGAGATCGCAGATGCTGACTCGGAGACTGAGCAGGCCCCTCGCCATCGGCGCCGTGGTCGTTGTGATCGGAGGCGGCGCCTCTGGGATCGTCGGCGCAACCTCCGGCAGCGGCTCAGCCGGTGCCAGCACGGGACAAACGGCGAATGCGGGATTCGCGGCGAAGGCGGGATCCAACGCGCGGTCTGGGCCGGCCGCAGGAGGCGTAGTCGGCACGGTCGGCAGCGTGTCGGCGTCGAGCTTCACAGTGTCGACATCGGCGGGTCAGAAGGTGACCGTCAAGAAGGCGTCCTCCACGACATACCGGAAGGGGACGAGCTCGACCTCGGCGAGTGCCATTACGAAAGGCCAACCCGTCCTCGTACTTGGGACGACCAACGGAACGACCATCACGGCAACGCAGGTCGTCGTGCGGCCGGCCAGCGGCGGATCTGCGACTTTCTCGCCGTCAAAGGTGATCCCCTTCAAGCGCGGAGCACCGACCACGTCGAAGCAGGACGGCCAGATCCCGGCGAACTACAGTGAGGGCTCGGGGACGATCGTCAGCGGAACGACAGCGAATAAGGCGACCAAAGCGGCGCTGGCCGCCTATTCAGGCGGCGTCGTCGACCGCGTTGTCAAGCTGAGCAACGGCGAGTACGAGGTCCACAACATCGGCGTCAACTGGCCCCACCACATCTTCGTCAGCAAGAGCTTCAAGGTCGTCGGCGCCAACTAGTGCCGTGTCCGGTGATGTTTGCCCTGGTCGGGTCCTCGCCCCGGCGCCCGCAGCATCGACGGACGACAGCTTCGCCGAAACGAGGGGCCGGCTACGGGTGTGAGGACGTGGCGGCCGCTCGTGGACGTTCGCCGACCGGCGCTAGAGCGACGTCCTGCGCCAAACCAGGGTGCGGTGACCAGGGGCTCACCAGCTCTGCTCGCTGACGACCTGGCGGGTGGCGATGTTCAGGCGGTTCCACAGGTTGACCGTCGCAATGTCGAGCACGAGCGCGCCGAGCTGGGTCTGGTCGAAGTGCTCGGCGGCGGCGTCCCAGATCGCGTCGGGCACCTGTTCGTCCCGGTCGGCAACGCGCGTCAGCGCCTCGGTCAGGGCGAGCGCGGCGCGCTCGGCGTCGCTGAAGTAGGGCGTCTCGCGCCAGGCGGCGACGGCGAACACGCGCTCCTCGCTCTCGCCCGACTTGCGCGCCGCCTTGGCGTGCATGTCGACGCACACGCTGCAGCCGTTGATCTGGCTGGCGCGCAGGTGCACGAGCTCCCGGCTGATCGGCACGCGGGCGCGGCTGACGGCCTTTGACAGCGCGTCGAGCGCGTCCATCGCGCCGGCGACGGCGAAGGCGGGGTTGGTCATGCGGGCGGTCATCAGCATCGGCTTTGGGCTCCTTGTCACATCGGGGGGTTGACGTCGGTCACCCCCTTGACCAACCAGATCGCGAGGATGTGACGAGATGGACGCATTCGAGGCACACCGCCCTCACCTGCAGGCCGTGGCCACGCGCATCCTCGGCTCGCGGGCAGAGGCCGACGACGCGCTCCAAGAGGCGTGGCTGCGCATCAACCGCTCCGACACCAGCGACGTGGACAACATCGGCGGATGGCTGACGACGGTCGTCTCGCGGGTGTGCCTGACGATGATCGATGCGCGCACGCGCCGCCGCGAGGAGGCGCTGGAGGCCGGGCGGCTGCCCGATCCGGTGATCACGCGGCCGGACGACGCCGCGCCAGACCCGGAGGGGGAGGCGCTGGCCGCGGACGCGGTCGGGGCCGCGTTGCTCGTCGTGCTGGAGAAGCTGCAGCCTGCCGAGCGCCTGGCGTTCGTGCTCCACGACCTGTTCGCGGTGCCATTCGAGGAGATCGTCGACCGATCGCCGGCCGCGGCGCGGCAGCTGGCGTCGCGGGCGCGGCGCCGCGTGCGCGGCGCGGACCGTGACGCGCCCACCGCCGACCGGCAGATCGTCGACGCGTTCCTGGCCGCCGCCCGCGGCGGCGACTTCGCGGGTCTGCTCGCGATGCTCGATCCCGACGTCGTCCTGCGCACGGACGATGGCGGCGGCGCGTTGCGAATCATCGAAGGCGCTCGGGCGGTGGCGACCAGCGCGCGGTTCTTCTCGACCAGGCGCGTGGCGCACCCCGCGACCGTCGACGGCGCGGCCGGCTTCGTCGCCACCGAGGCGGGAGTGCCGGTCGCGGTGCTCGCCTTCACGGTCCTCGACGGCCGGATCACGGCGATCGACGCGCTGGGCGGTCCGGCGCGGGTCGCCGGGCTGGGCCTCGAGGCCTTCGTCGCGAACTAGTGCTGGCTTGCTGCGGCCGGCTTGTCCCAGCCGTGGAATGGCGAGCGGTCGCCCGCGCTCCAGGCTTCGCGGAGCCCTGGGGCGCTGAGGTCCCAGTCGGGGCGGATCTCGCGAGTGACCGCCCGCAGGTCGTGCCAGAGGTCGACGACCGAGGGGCGCCCCCAAAACCAGTAGCCGTTGTAGATGCTGTGGATGACGAGCCCGGGCTTGAGCACGAGCGTGTGCGGGATCATCGGGTCGTGCTCAGGGTCGGTGTACTCCTGGATGTCGAGGTCCTTCTGGACGATGCGCCCGGGGTCGGAGAGGAAGGGCCACTGGGCGCCGACCGACGCGCGGAGTTCCTGGGACTCGTGATGGGCGTCCGTCGAGATGGTGGCCATCTGCGTGTAGGCCACGGCGACCTTCGGATAGAACGCGGCGAGCTCGAGATGCTGCTGGTGCTCCTTCGGGCAGTAGTGGCCGCGCGCGAGCGTGAGGATCAGGGGATCCTCGCCTTGCAGCTCGCTCAGGCTGCGGGGGACGTTCGTGTGATCGGGCAGCTCGTAATCGGGGAACGTGCCGCCGGGGGCGATGTCGGGGCGCATGGTGGGGCCTTTCAGATTGCGACGCGCATGCCGGCCCGCTCACCCGGAGAGGAGCTGCTGGCCGTCGTCGATGTCGTACGACAAGGGCGTGTCGACGAAGCCGGCGGCGATCAGGTTGACGCGAACCGGCGCGATCTCGAGCGCCAGGTTCTCGGTCAGCGCGGGGAGCGCCGCGGTGATTGCCGAGATGATGCCGAGACCGACGCCCGTGTGGCGGCCCGCTCCGGCCTTCACCGGCGGGCCGCCGGTCGCGCTTCTGCTGCTCACCTCGACGCTCCTCATCTGGGCCTCCATCGGTTGGTGGCGCCATCACAGGGCGACGCGTTTCGCCGAGCCGCGCAACGCGGGCGACGGCGCGTCGGCCGTCGCTGCGGGGCAACGCCTACGAGCCGCCCTTTCTGATTGCCCGCTCGGCCGTTCTACGACCGAGGACGCGCCCGTGGGTGCAACGTTCCTCTCATCCGATCGGAAGTCAACCCCTGCCACGCCGCCGAGCCCGCAGAGCAGCAGCGACTCGACGAGGTACTGGGTGGCGACGTGGTGGCGGCGGGCGCCCAGCGCGCGGCGCAGGCCGATCTCCGTGCGTCGGAGGCCCCGACGACGAGCTCAAGCGCCTGGCCGACACGTTCGACGCGATGCTCGCGCGTCTGGATACCGCGTTCGCCGCACAGCGCGACTTCGTCGCCAATGCCTCGCACGAGCTGCGGACGCCGTTGACGCTGATGCGCACAGCGATCGACGTGACGCTGGCGAACCTCGACCGCGGCACCACGCAGCTCGAGGCGCCACGACTGCTCGGCCCGGCGATCAGCTCCCCGACTCTCGCCGGCGGACGCTGACGGCGAGCGCGCCGAGCAACCCGAGCTCTGCTCCGGCATCGATCAGGTACGTCGGCGCGATCCGTCCCTTCGCGACGTAGGCGACGTCGATCGCGGCGAGCGTCGCGGCGCTGCCGGCCGCGACCCCGAGCAGCTCGTCCGACAACTCGTCCCGCAGCGCGCCGGTGACCAACGCGCCGCCGATGACGGTCACCAGCGCCCCGACGGTCTGCACGAGCCACCACTCGCGCTTGGGTCCGGTGACCGCCTCGAACAGGCGCCGCGAGACGAACGGCAGCACCCCGGTGGCGAGGTAGTAGCCGCCCTGGGTCAGCACCACCCGCCTCTGATCGTCCACGCGCTTCGCAGCAGGCCGGCGCCCGGGCGGCCTCACGCGGTCCGCTTCGGGGGGTCGGGATCGGGCTCGGGGAACGGGTCGGGCGAGGGCATCGGATCCGGCTCCGTCGGCGGGTCCGGAGCGGGCGGCCGCGGGTCGGGAACGGGGATCTCGCTGGTGGGAGCTGACATGCGATCGGGCCTTTCGCGACGGGACCTCACAGGTACCCGCCGCGGCGTCGAGCGATCGCAACGCGGCGTGCGGGCGATCGGGCAAGACCCGCACCCGCGGGGCGAGTCGACCGCGTGCGCCGCCGTGCGGCGAGAAGGGTGCCGCGACGGGACGACGGCGCGACCGCGAGGCGAACCGGCGGCCGCGCGAAGAGCGGCGCGAGCGTGCCGTTACGCGCGCTCGCGGCCGCGGCCAGCGGCGGCAGCCCGAGCGCGTTCTCGATCGTTCGCAGGACGCCGTAGTGATCGACCGGCCGGGCGTCGCGGGCGCCGGGCCGGACGTCGGGGCCGGCGACGATCGTCGCGATGTGACCGCCGTGCGCGGTTCCGCAGCAGCCGGCGTCGCTGCTGCCCTCGTCCCACGTGACGACGAGGAAGCCGTGCGGGCCGAGCTCGCGCAGCAGCGAAGGGACGAGATGGGACAGGAACCGGTCGCCCTGCCGGACGCCGCAGTCGTGCATGTCGTCGCAGAGGTTCGGCGAGAGCCACGCGAACGCCGGCAGGGAACCGCGACGCAGGTCGGCCGCAAGGCTGCTGAAGGGAACCAGCCGTCGACAGCGCGCCGGGTTCCCGGCGACGTCGTCGTAGTACATGAACGGGTTGTGCTTCTTCGCATAGCCGCCGGCCGACGCTCCCGCGAAGCACCGGCGCGGCATGTCCTCGAGATACCCCTTCCACGAGATCCCGGCCCGCTCCAGCTGGTCCACCAGGTTCGGGGCGGCGACGTGGCAGCTCGTGCAGTCCGACGTGATCCCGTGCGTGGCGCCGCTCGTGAGCGCGAGGTAGTTCGGCAGCGAGGGATGCGTGATGGCGTAGCTCTGGGTCGCGACGCCGTAGCGGCGCGAGAGCGCGTCGAGATACGGCGCGCTGCCGCTGCCGAGGACCTCGCCGACCTCCTTGTTCTCCATCACGATCACGACGACGTGCGAGGAGCGCGAGCGAGGAAGCTGGTCGCGCGCGGGCACGGCGAGCGTTCTGCCGGCTTGCGCGCCGCCGCACGCCGTGGCAAGCAGGGCGATCGTCAGGCCCGCGAGGAGCCGCGGCACGACTCGGAGCGATCGAGACACGGTCAGGCACTCATGCCCGCGAGACGGGCAGCTCAGACAGCCTGAAGTCCGGTTGCTCGCTGAACTCGCGCAGCAGCCGCAGCTCGAAGGCGTGATAGTGCCGCACCGCGCGGCTCAAGCGTCCCTGCCGGATCCACAGGATCAGGAGCTGGCGTTGGACCTCCTGGTCGAACGGCTCCATCTCGGCCAGACGCTCGAGGTAGCCGGCGGTCGCGGCGAGGTCGCCGGCATGGAGCTCGCTGAGCGCCCGCAGCGGCCGCTCGACGAGGCTGCGCAGACGCTCGCGCTCGGAGAACGCCCACTCTGCGTAGGGATCGTCGGCGAGGAAGTCGCCTCGATAGAGCGTCAACGCGCGCTCGAGCTGATCGGCGGCCGCGTCGCTCCTGCCGCCCTCGAACGCGGCGAGGCCGCTGGTCACGCTCGCCTCGAACTCGTCCGCGTCCACCCAGATGTTCTCGCGGCTGAGCGTGTAGCCGCCGCGTCGCGCCACCACCAACGCGGACCGCGCGTGCCGCGGCCGTGCCGGCTCGAGTCGCTCACGCACCGCGTGCACGAAGTGGCGCACCGTGTTGAGCGTCGCCGTTCGGGGGTTCGGCCACAGCGCCTCCGCGATCTCCTCCGTCGCGACCACGCGGTGCCGCTCGCAGACGAGGAACTTCAGCAGCTGGCCGGCCCGCTGCTCCAGCCACTCGCCGGCGAGCGGGCCCTGCGGCGTCTCGACCCGGGTGCGACCGAGGGTGAAGATCTGCAACCACGGCCGGCCGCCGTCGCCTCGCGGGTTCGGCGCGCCGTTGCCGGCCGCTTCCACGGGACGCACCTGGAAGACCACGCGAGAGGCATCGGAGCGAAGCGGCACCGCCGTCACTCGGAGGGAGTGCTCGGCGCCAGGCAGATCCACCTCGACCTCGGGCGTCCGCGTGCCGGCGTCGCGCGCCGCCGCGGCCAGACAGATGCCCTCGAGCGGCCCTCCGGTACGGCGGCACCCGAAGAGCTCGCAGCAGCTCGTGCGCCCGGCGTTCGGACCGATCCCCGTCATCTCCGCGAGCGCCCGGTTCCAGATGAAGATCGAGCCCGTCAGGTCGGCGATCGCGATTCCGTACGGGAACAGCTCGAACACATCGCTGAGCAGATCTCGCCGCGCACTCATCCGGTGAGCGATCGGGTACCCGATCGCGTCTCCCACATGCCTCGCGCGCTGTCCGTAATTGACCTCCTGTCGCGCGCGCACGATCCCTCCTGTGTCGCGTCGGCCTTCGCGTGGTTCAGAGCAGGCCGTCGAGACATGGCCAGGCGCTGCTCTCCGTGAGCGGCGTCCTGGTCCGACGCCGCTCCCCGCGCCACCCGGCCGGGTGCCGCCTGATTCCAAAGGGTAGGCGTCGCTTCTCTCGGAGGCAATCCCCTGCACGCGCCATTTCCGGAGTGTTGGAGCAATCGGGCTGCGCGGTCGGGCGTCTGGATCGCCCGAACGTCGACCCCCCTAATCCTCACGTCACATGCTCCTAAAACGCAGCTAACTCGGGTTCACAACGCTGCCGAGCGACCTCCAGAACCCCAGGCACGATCGCCAGCCAGGCACGATCGCCGCGCCGCACGCACGAAGCACGACGGAACGAGGAACACATGGATGATCATGGAACCGCGGAGGCGATCCGCCAGGCGAGCACCGGCGACCTCGACCGGCTGCGCTCCCTGTACCGCTGCTACGCGCCGGAGGTCTACGTCTACGTCCGCAGGATCGTGCCGAACCACCACGACGCGGAGGACGTGACGCAGCAGGTCTTCCTCAAGCTGACCACCCAGCTGCGGAAGCACGACCCGCAGCACCCGCGCTCCTCGGCATGGATGCTGCGGGTGGCCCGCAACGCGGCGATCGACCACCTGCGACGCGAACGACTCGTGCCGCTCGCCGAGCCGCGCGAGCCGGACCTCGCAGCAGACACCGCCGATCCTGACCGCGGCACGTCGTTGCGCGAGGCATTCGACCGGCTTCCGAAGGCCCAGCGCGACGTGCTGCTGCTGCGTGCCGTGGTCGGGCTGACGCCGAGCGAGGCGGCCGAGCGCCTCGGCACGACGCAGGGCGCGGTCAACATCAGCTATCACCGCGCTCGCCTCGCTGCCAGACGCACGCTCGAGTCCGAGGGCTGGACGCCTGCGACACACGTCCGCGCGACCGCGCGGGCCTGAAGGGGGGCTGGGAGAGCGATGTCGCCATCTCGTCCTGTGCCCACCGCGATCTGGGTCGTTCCGCCCGCGGATCGCCGGATCGCCGTCGCCGTGATCGGCACGAACGTGCCGTGGGCGTCGCGCGTGAAGGAGATCCTCACGCGCGACGGCGTGCGAGCGACGGTCCGCTGCGGCCATTCCCTCGAAGCGGCGCGCGACATGCTGGACCTTCCGCTCGACGTGGTCCTGCTGGCGCACCGGCACGGCAGCAGCGAAGCCGAGCGGCGGATCCGGCGAATCCACCGGCGCCGGTCGAGACCGGCGATCGTCGTCGCCGTCTCGGAAGCGGACGAGCACGCGGTGCGCGGGCTCGTCGCGGCCGGCGTCGACGGGCTGGTCGCCGAGACCGAGATCGACGCGACCCTCGCGATCGTCGTCCGCGCCGTCTGCGCGGGGCACATCTCGGTTCCTCAGCAGATGCGGTACCTGATCGAGCCTCCAGCGCTCTCGCACCGCGAGAAGCAGGTCCTCGCCCTCGCGATCGTGGGCCGGACGAACGCCGAGATCGCGCTCCGTCTGTGCCTCGGCGAGAGCACCGTGAAGAGCCACCTGTCATCGGCCTTCAGACGGCTCGGAGTCCACTCGCGCCGCGAGGCGGCGGCCGCCGTGCTGAACCACGACGAACGGCTTCGGCAGGGCGTGATGATGACGCTTCACGGCGGCGCCGAAGACGCGGGCGAGCGGCCCGTCGAACACGAGATCCGCACTGTCCCGATCACGGGCGGCGCGGCCGATCCGCTGTACCAGTACGAGGCGGCCGACCATGTCCGCTGAGCGACCGCAGACGAGCGTCGCGAGCGCGCGGCCCAGCACGGTCAGCGCCGTGATCCCGACGCTCAACGAAGCGCAGAACATCGGGTGGGTCATCGGCAGGCTGCCCGCGTGCGTCGACGAGGTGATCGTGGTCGACGGCCGCTCGACCGACGGCACGATCGCCGCGGCGCTGCGCGTGCGGCCCGATGCCCGGATCGTCCGCGAGCCGGCGCCCGGCAAGGGCGTGGCGCTGCGGGCCGGGTTCGCCCAGGCACAGGGCGACATCATCGTGATGCTCGACGCCGACGGCAGCATGGAGCCCGGGGAGATCGTCCGCTACGTCGCGATGCTCGAGGCCGGCTATGACCTCGTGAAGGGGTCTCGCTTCCTGCCGGGCGGCGGGACGACGGACATCAGTCGCGTGCGGAGCCTGGGGAATTTCGCGCTGCTCGTGCTCGCCAACCGCATCTACGGCTGCGCGTTCACGGAGCTCTGCTACGGCTTCATGGCCTTCCGCCGCAGCGCCCTCGGCCGCCTGTCGCTGACCGCCGACGGGTTCGAGATCGAGGCGCAGATCGTCGCTCACGCGATCCGAGCCGGCCTGTGCGTCGCGGAGGTGCCGAGCTTCGAGGCCGTGCGGCGCTCCGGCACCTCGAACCTGCGGACGTTTCGCGACGGCACCCGGATCCTCCGCGGCCTCGTGACCGAGCGCATCTACGCCTGGCCGCCGCAGGAGGCGGACGCACCCAGGAGGCGTTCGCTGTACGGCCGCCGGCGGCAGCGGGCCACGCTCGACCCCGCTCCCGCGCTCGTCGCCGGCCGGCCGCCCGCGCCGCGAGCGGAGCTCGACTTCGAGCCGACGCCCGACTGGCGCGCTCCCTCGGTGCGCGGGTCATGACGCGCGGCGCCGGGGAGATCACGGTCTCGGTCGTGATCTGCACGTACGCCGTGGACCGCTGGGAGGCGCTCTCGGCCGCCGTGCAGTCGGCCTCGCGCCAGACGCTGGCGCCGCTCGAGATCATCGTCGTGGTCGACCACAACCTCCCGCTGCTCGCGCGAGCTCGCCGCGAGCTCGCCGGGGCGACGGTCGCGGCGAACCTTCACGCGCGCGGCCTGTCCGGCTCCCGCAACACCGGCGTCGCGAGCGCGAGCGGCGAGATCGTCGCGTTCCTCGACGACGACGCGCTCCCGGCGCCCGACTGGCTCGAGCAGCTGACCTCTCCGTATCGCGATCCGACCGTGGTGAGCGTGGGCGGGGCGATCGAGCCACGCTGGCTCCACGACCGTCCGGCCTGGTTCCCGCCCGAGTTCGAGTGGGTCGTCGGCTGCACGTACCGGGGCGCGCCGACCGCTTCGTGCTCGGTGCGCAACGTCATCGGCGCCAACATGTCGTTCCGCCGCGAGGTGTTCGGCGAGGTGGGGGGGTTCCGCACGGAGATCGGCCGCGTCGGGCTGCTCCCGGCCGGCTGCGAGGAGACCGAGCTCTGCATCCGGACAAGGCAGCGCCTCCCGGGGACGACCGTTCGCTTCGAGCCGCGGGCACGCGTGGCGCATGCGGTACCTCCCTCTCGCGGCACGTGGAGCTACTTCCGCTCGCGCTGCTTCGCAGAGGGCAGGTCGAAGGCACGGGTGTCGTCGTCGGCCGGCTCGCGCGACGCGCTCCGCTCCGAGCGCGCCTACACGCTCCGGACGCTGCCGCGCGGGGTCCTGCGCGGCCTCGTCGACTCCCTGCGCGGCGATGCGAGCGGCCTCACGCGCAGCGCGACGATCGTCGCGGGGCTCGGACTGACGACGCTCGGATACCTCGTCGGCGGCCTTGCGATCGCGCTGGCACGGTATCCGCCGGCGGACCCCCTGCCGGAGCTCGACGGTCGCCCGGAGCGGCCGAGACCCGAGGGCCCGCCGCGGCTCAGCGTGGTCGTGCTCACGTGCGGGCGCGCCGAGCTGCTCGCGGCCTGCCTCGACTCGATCCTCGCCGGCGACTATCCGCACTACGAGATCGTGGTGGTCGACAACGCGCCGTACCGGTCCGCGACCGCAGAGCTCCTCAGCGAGCGCTATCGGACGGAGGGCCGGATCCGCCGCGCGGTCGAGACTCGCGCGGGAACCGCATGGGCACGCATCGCCGGCCTGGCCGCCGCCCGGGAGGCGTTCGTCGCCTTCGTCGACGACGACGTGATCGTGGACCGGAGCTGGCTGAGCGCGATCTCCGAGGCGTTCTCCTCGGAGGCCGACGTCGCCGCCGTGACGACGCTGATCCTGCCGCGTACGCTCGACCGACCCGCGCAGCGGTGGCTCGAGCAGTTCGGCGGCTTCAGCAAGGGCGACCGGCGGCGCGTGTTCGACCTGCGCACGCACCGGTCGCCCGACCGGCTCTATCCGTACTCGCCCGGCATCTACGGGTCGGGCGCGAGCATGGCCTTCCGCACGCGGACGCTCCGCGAGCTCGGCGGCTTCGATCCTCGCCTGGCGATCGGCGGAGAGGACCTCGACGCCTTCCTGAAGGTGATCCTCGGCGGCCATCGGCTGGTCTACGAGCCAGCCGCGGTCGCGTGGCACCACCACCGAACGGAGTACCGGTCGCTCGAGCGGACGATGTTCCGCTACGGGGCTGGTCTGAGCGCGCTCATGACGAAGTGGCTCGTGAGCGATCGGAAGGTCGCCGTCGACATCGCGTCACGGCTGCCGGCTGCGCTGCGGCTCGCCCTCGACGGCGGCAGCCGCAAGAACGCAGGGAAGCTCGACGACTACCCCTCGCGCCTCACGCGACTCGAGCTCGCGGGGATGCTCGCGGGCCCGTTCGTCTACGCGCACGCGTGCTGGAGCGCGAGGAGGGCAGATGACCGCTGAGCCCCGGGCCGCGAGCGGCCCCGCCGTCTCCACGTTCCCGATCCTGCTGTATCACCGCATCGGCACGAGCTCCCGCTCCGCGCGAGGTGGGGAGGGCCAGCGGTTCGACGTGAACGCCGATGCCTTCGCCTCGCAGATGGACCTGCTCGCGGCGAGCGGCCGGCGCAGCTTCGCGATCAGCGACCTGCTCCCCTGCCGCGAGGCGGCCGCCACGACCGTCGCCGTGACGTTCGACGACGGGACGGCGGACTTCTACCGGACCGCGTGGCCGATCCTGCGCGAGCGCGAGATCGCCGTCACCCTCTACGTCACGAGCGGGCTCGTCGGCAAGAGCTACCTCGGCAGCGAGATGCTCAGCTGGGAGCAGCTCGAGGAGCTGCGCGACGGCGGCGTCGAGATCGGCGCGCACGGCTATCACCACATCGCGCTCGATCTCGTCTCGCTCGAGCGCGCCGCGATCGAGTGCATCAACAGCAAGCTCGCCTTGGAGGACCGCCTGCAGCGCGCCGTCACGAGCTTCGCCTATCCCTTCGGGTACCACACGGATCCGTTGAAGCGGCTTCTCCCGAAGATCGGCTACAGCTCGGCGTGCGCGGTCAAGAACGCGCTCAGCCATCCGCGCGACGATCCCTTCGGGTTGGCGCGGCTGACGGTCTCCGGGGACCTGCCGGCGCGCCGGTTCGAACAGCTGCTGAGCGGGAACGGCGCGCGGATGGCATGGGACGGAGAGCGGCCACGCACGCGTGTGTGGCGCGCATACCGACACGCCCGGTCGCGGACGCGGCGGTTCGAGCACTAGCCGTGGCCACGCGCGAGCTCGATCCCGCGGCCGGCCTCTCCGCGTCGCCCGTGCGCGACGGCCCCGTGCCGGCCGCACGCGGCGACCGGCCCCGACGGGTGGACGCACGGACGGCGCTGTGGGCGATCCCGCCGACGAGCGCCGTCGTCGGCGGCCTGTCGCTCGCACACGCCGACCCGGCGCGGATCGGCGACCTCGGCCTGATCAGCGCGATCCCCGTCGGCGTGTTCGCAAGCCTGGCGCTGCTCACGCTCGGCTTCGCCGTCGCGCTCCGCGAGTCGCGGCTGCGCCCTGCGCTGCTGGCGGCCCACATCCTCGTGCTCCTGCTGCTCCTGCCCGGCGCGCCGGCGCTGCTGGAGCACGAGCCGCGCTTCGCGACCGCCTGGCTCCACGCGGGCTTCGTCGACTACATCGCCAACACGGGCAGCACGCTTCCGAACCTCGACGCGCGCTTCAGCTGGCCGGGCTTCTTCGCCGCCGCTGCCGTCCTGACGCGCGGGCTGGGGCTGCGCGACCCCGCTCCGGTCCTCACGTGGGCGCCCCTCGCGTTCGACCTCCTCGCGCTGGTCCCCGTCTACGCGATCGCCGCGATGACGACGAAGGACGCACGCGTGCCGTGGCTCGCGACCTGGCTGTTCATCCCCGCGAACTGGGTCGGGCAGGACTACTTCTCGCCGCAGGCGTTCGCGTTCGTGCTGTTCCTCGGGTTCGTCGTCGTGCTGCTGCGCTACTTCTCGGTCGGCACGGAGCTGCGGAGACCGCCGCGTGCGCTCGACCGCGGCGGCTTGTTCGTGATCCTGCTGCTGATCTACTGCGCGATCGTCTGGAGTCACCAGCTGACGCCCTACTTCGCAGTCGCGGCGACCGCGGGCCTGGTGCTCGTCGGCGCGTGCCGGCTCCGCACGCTGCCGTTGCTGCTCGCGGTGATCGTGGTCGCGTTCGTCAGCTACCTGGCGGTGTCGTATTGGGCCGGACACCTGGCGGACGTCCTCGGCGGCATCGGCAAGCTCGGCTCGACCTTCTCGTCGAACGTGGGGAATCGCGTCTCGGGCAGCCCGGCGCACGAATGGGTCTCGCGCCTGCGGATCGTGATGACGGCGGCGGTGTCGGCCCTGGCCCTGATCGGCGTCGCGCGCCGGTGGCGGCGACGGAGCTCCAGCATCCCGCTCGTCGTCCTGCTCGTCGCCCCGTACCCGGTGCTGGCGCTGCAGGCGTACGGCGGCGAGGTGCTGCTGCGGACCTACCTCTTCGCCCTGCCGTTCGCCGCCGCCCTGATGGCCGCCGGGCTCGTTCCCTCGGCGCGGCGCCGCGGGAGCGCGGCCAGCGCCGTCGTCGTCCCGTTGGTGACCGCCGCGCTCGTCGCCGGCTTCTTCGTCGCGCGCTTCGGCAACGAGGCGTTCGAGATGGTGCGGCCCGGAGAGGTGGCGGCGATCCATCGCCTCTATCGCGTCGCCGCCCCGGCCTCGACGCTCGCGAGCATCGACGAGAACGTTGCCTGGCGCTCCACCGGGATCGCGAGCTTCACCTACGTCACGCTCCCGATCGAGCGAGCGTCGCCGCGGCGGTATCTGCAGTTCGTGAGCGACGAGATCGCGCGCAACCCGAACGGCGGATACCTCCTCGTCACCGCCTCGCAGATCCAGGCCGCGCGGCTCGTCGGAGGCGTCTCTCGCGGCTGGCTGGCGGGGTTCAGGCGGGCGCTCGCCGTCAGTCCCCGGTTCCGGCTCGTCTACTCGAACCGCGACGCGCGGCTGTATCGCTTCCGTCCCCCCGCGAAGGTCTTCCATGGACCGTAGGCGACGCTCAGCCTGGCTGCTCGCCTGGTCGTGCCTCGTGGGCGTCGCGCTCGTGCTCGCGCCCGTCCCCGCAGGCGTGAGGACGCTCGTCGTCCTGCCCGTCGCCCTGCTCGTGCCGGGGCTGTGCATCACACGCCGACTGCGGCTCCGGGAGCCCTTGATCGAGGTCGCGATCGCCTTCCCGATCAGCGCCGCGCTGTGGGTCGGGGTGGCGCAGGCGGAGCTGTACGTGCACGCGTGGTCGCCGAAGGTGGGGCTGGTCGTGCTGCTGCTCGCGAGCGCGTGGTCGCTGGGGGCCGAGCTGCGATCGATCGCAGTCCTCGACGCCCGCCGCGTCGCGGGAGGGGTCAAGTGACGGATCTGCTGACATCGCCGATCAGCGGCGTCGTCGTCGTGACCCTGCTCGTGCTCGTCCTGACGTGGAGGGGGCTGCGGGAGGCGTCCGGCTTGCGTGCCGGTGGCTCGCGCTGGGTGCTCGTCGTGCTGCTCGCGGTGTTCGCGGCGGACGTGCTGGCGCGCTTCGCCCTGCTCTCGGGTTGACGCGCGTGCCGCTGCGCGGGCCGCGACCGAGCCTCAGACCGCCTCGAGGACCGCGTGCACGTTCGTCGTCTCCCAGCGGCGATAGCGCCAGTCGGCGGAGCCGCTGTTCTGCCGCGCGTGGAGCGCCACGTGACGCAGCCAGTACAGCAGCAGCGCGTGCCGGTACGACGGCCACCCGTCGGGAAGCCACCCGGCGTACCGGTCGAGGATGCGACGCTCGGCGGCCGACAGGCTCGGGTGGCGCAGCTGCGCGCGAACGATCTGTCCGAGCTCCTGGCCGCTGTACAGACGTCGTGTGTACAGCACGAGCTGCATTAGGTCGTGCATCGGGAGGTCGGCCGGATCGGCGGCATCCCAGTCGACGATCCCGCAGACCTCGAACGAGTCGGGCGAGAAGAGGAGGTTGCCGGGCCAGTAGTCCCCGTGGATCCAGCTCGTGGTCAGCGTGCGGCCGGTGACCGCGTCGTGGAGCTCCTCTCGCAGCCGAGCCGCGCGCGAGAGGAACCGCGGATGGCGGTCGGCCCCGCTGCGGGAGAGGTCAGCCAGCCGTGCGTCGATCCACAGCTCCGCCACGTCCGCGTCCCTCGTCACCGTCGACGCGGTCGCCTGGTGCAGGACGTGGATCGTCGCGGCGGCTTCCTCCATCAGGACGCCGCGCACGGTGGGGTCGGCGAACCGCTCGACGAGCGCGCGGCCGCGCACGAACGAGTCGACCCGGTACGGCTGGTCGAGGACGGAGCCGGCCGCCAGCGGCCGCGGCACCAGGCGCGTCCAGCCGCCGAGACGCTCGTCGGCGTGCAGGGCGACCAGGGCGTCGCCCTCCCACGCGAACGCGTGCGCTCCCTCCGCGGTCATCGGCATCTTGATCACCGCGCAGGGCGGGTCGCCGGCGGTGGCGAGCGTGACGATCGTCATCCGCGTGCCGGTCAGTCGCGCGGCGGCGACGAGCGATCGAGCGGTGCTCCTCGGCAGCGACCGGGCCTCGCCCGCGAGGATGCGCGGCACGAGCGCGCAGGCGTCCGCCAACTCGCTGCGGGTGTGGGTGGCGTGACTCACGAGCGGGTCGGACGACGGTCGAGAGCGTGGCCGAAGCGTCTCGTGCGGGCACGCCCGTCGGCCTGCCAGCGGCTCGCGTTCCTGCGCCACACGATCGCCATCACGTCGGCGCGAACGGCGTCCGGCACGCGCGAGGCGTCCACCAGCTCGAACGACGGCATCGACGCCGCGAGGCGACGGTAGATCGCGCGCTCGCGTTCGAGCTCCTGCGGCGCGCTCTCGTGCTTGCGGCCGTAGGCGACCTGGCCGGGGACGTCGAGCACGACGACCACCTCCGCCGCGGGGACCGCGTGCCGCAGGCACCAGTAGTACGGCTTCTTCAGCGCCGTCAGCGGAGGCCTCGGCGGCAGCTCGGCGTCGTGGACGTAGCGGTCGAACACGACGAGACGCCCGCGAGCGCGGTGGTACTGAGCGAGCAGGTAGCGCCGCCAGAGCCACAGCGGGCGCAGGAGCGCCCGACCGAGCGACCCGCCGAACCCCTGCCCGGTCGCCTTCCAGAGGCCCATGTAGACGATCCGGGAGTCGAACGGAAAGGCACGCTGCAGGCCCGCGGCGAGCGTCGACTTGCCGACCCCGTCGGGGCCGATCAGCGCGACGCTGACGCCCCGCCGGCGCGGCAGCAGGAGCGGCCTGCGCACGCTGGCGAGGCTCCTCGCGGCGACGCTCCGCAAGCCGGCGGAGCTGGATCGCGTCCGCTTCAGCTCGGCCCCGAGCCGGTCGCCCTGCTGCTCGAGCCACGTCCACTGCCCCTGCCGCACCGCGTCGGTCAGCCTGTCGGGCGACCAGGCGCCGCCCGGCCCGGGCAGCACGGTGCGGGCGACGGGCGAGTCGGCGGCGCCCGGCGCGAGCTGCACGAGACGACGCCGGTAGTGCTCGGCGACGGCGCGCTTGTCGAAGAGGCAGTGGAGCAGCAGCAGCCAGAACGCGTCCTCGTCCGCGGGCCGCGCGATCCAGTCGTGGAGCTGGCGCCGCCGGAGCACCTGCCGCGCCAGCTCCTGCGACCGCCAGCCGGCGGAGCGGAACGAGATCGTCGTCACGACGTCGAGGACGAGCCAGCGATCCGAGCGCCGGTCGTAGCAGACGAGGATCAGGTTGGGCGGCGACTCCCAGCCCGGCAGCGCGACGAATCCGGTCGCGCGCGCGACCTCCAGAAGGGCGTCCGACTGCTCGGGTGCGACGAGGATGTCGACGTCGCCGGTCGGCGCGGCCAGATCCGCGGGGAACCGCAGCAGCACCCACGACAGCCGCCGCTCGACGAGCGCCGCGAAGAGCCGGCGAAGGAGCGGATGCGCTTCCCCGGCCGTCATCGCGAGCGCTCCAGCGTCCGGCGCAGCCACGGCAGCAGCGCGACGAGCACCGCGAGGTGCGCGCACAGCCACGCCAGGCCGACGCCCTCGACGCCGAGGCGGCGCCCGAACGCGACGGTGAGGGAGATCACCAGGACGCTGATCGCCGCCTGCGTCGCGACGACGCGGCCGACGCGGCGCTCCACGCGCATCGCCGTCATGTAGATGATGTTCACCATGCGGGCGAGCGAGGCGAGGGCCAGGATCCGCAGCAGGTTCGTCGAGCCATGCGCATAGGCGCCGCCGAGCATGCGCGTGAAGTACGGGGCGCCCAGCTCGATCAGGATCACGGCCGGCAGCAGCAGCTGCGTGCTGCGCCGGAGGATCCGGCGGGTGTACTCCCGCAGCCGAGCCTCGTCGTGCGCGGCTTCGACCAGCAGCGAGGTCCCCAGGTTCACGGACACGAGGTCGACGGCGGCGATCACGACGTACGCGACATAGAACTCGGCGTTCGCCTGCGGGCCGAGCGTCGCGACGATGATCAGCGGCAGGGCCGTCGTGTAGCTCTGGAGGAAGAAGCCGCTCACGTAGTCGACGCCGACGAACCGGGCGACGCTCCTGAACGAGAACTGGCTGGGGATCTCCGCCGATCGGGCACGCGCGGCGATCAGCTGCCGGAAGACCAGGAGGTTGACCGGGATCACGGCAAGGAGCACGGGGATGTTCCAGGAGGCGAAGATCCCCTCGCTCACGAACACGCTGGCGAAGACCAGCAGCAACACGAGCTTCACGAGCCCGAACAGCACGTTCTCGACCGGAACCCACGCCGCTCTGCGCAGCGCCGTGAGCACGCCGTCCTGGAGGGCGAACACGGACCAGAGCACGACGCTGAGGACGAAGGTGACGGCCATCAGCGGCCCGGCGAACAGCGGTGACAGACGGTCGGAGATCGACGGTGCGACGAGCACGAACCCGACGCCCATCACGAGCGAGAGCGCCGCGCTCGCGACGTACACGGAGGCGACCAGTCTGCCCGTCGCGCGCCCCGCCGTCGGAACGAACCGCCCGAGCGCGAAGAACATGTTCATCTGGGCGAAGTTCGACAGCATCAGCATCGTCGAGATCGCCGCCGACTGCACGCCGAGGATGCGGGGCGGATACGCGCGGGCCGCGAAGATCCAGTAGGCGATGCCGAACACGGACGTGGCCGCGGTGCTGAGGATCAGCGCGTAGGCGGACCGGAAGAGCGGATCGCCGGTCCCCGCGCCGGGCAGCCACCAACGCCGGCGGACGGCGCCCTCCCCCGCCAGGGGCGCCGCCCCGGGGTTGCCTGGGGCCGCCGTCATCGCACGCCTTGGGGCATATAGAAGTAGACGCAGCCGGGACCCGCCCGGTTACGCCGGACCGGCGGGTCGGGCACGACCGTCCCGCCGATCGCACGCCGCGGCGAGACGGCGGGCTAGTGCCGTGTCCGGTGATGTTTGCCCTGGTCCGGCGCCGTCATCGTCGTGGCTGGCAAGGACGCAGACCCGAAGGAATGCCGTCGGCATTTCGAGTGGTCGAGGACACAGCCAGGCGCGGCGAGGACAAGCCCGACAGGGCAAACGTTGCCTGACACGGCACTAGGTCCGGTGCTCGCGCAGCTCGAGGTGGTGCGGGTTCACGCACCAGCTGTTGCCGCAGCGGTGCTCGAGCGACGCCCCCGACGGCAACGGGCGACCCGCGAGCTGGTAGGCGTACTCGTGCGCCGTGCGCCCGTCGTGGACGCCCTCCCCGTTGCCGTTCGTGCGACCGAGCCACGGCCAGCACTCGGTCGGGCCCCCGACGCGGACCCGCCGCCAGAAGCGGCGCCGTCGCTCATAGCGGCGGATCATCTGCAGCATGGCGATCGCGGCCTACCGTCTGGCCTGCGGTCGATAGGCGTAGGCGACCACCCAGTCCACCTGCATGTTCACGTGTGGCGGGGTCGTCGAGTCGGGACACGGCGCAAAGTGGTCGCCGCAGGTGCCGGCCTGGGTCTGGAGGTCGAGCTCCATCGGCTGGGCCGGTACCTGGGGGCTCCGCACCGTCGCCCACGCTCTGCCGTCGAGCGTGTAGACGAGCGTGCCGGGGGACCATTCGACCCCCATCACGTGCCAGCGGGTGAAGTCCGCTCTCACGTCTCGTTGGATGATGTCGTTCTGCGAGCCGTAGTGCAGCGTGGCGGTCATCTTGCGGCGAGCCGTCCCCGTTCCGCTGTTCTCCGCGAAGTCGATCTCGGGCGGCCACGTGTTGCCGACCGGCCACAGCAGGAGCACGGCGGAGACGCCTCTCCCGGGGTCCATCCGGAACCGTATGAGGTACTTCCCGTACGTCTGCTTCAGCGCTCGCGAGCTCGACACGCCGCCGGAGACCCAGCGTCCGCCGTACCGCGGGTCACGGTAGGTCTCGAGATTCAGGACGCCCTTCCTGACGACCGCATGCGATCGCTCCCACCACCCGCCGGGATCGCCCCTGGGCGGACCGGAGTAGCGGCCCCATCTCGCCGCGCTCAGGCCGTGGGTGAAGTCGTCGGCGAAGACGCGACTCCAGCCCGGCAGATCGCCGGCCGGCAAGCGCTGCGACGGCGTCGACCCCTGGCGGGCGGCGACGAGGGTGCCCGCTGCGAGCACGAGGACAAGCGTTGCGGCGAGCCAGCGCCTCTGCCTCGATGAACGGGGCCGCGCGAAGCGATGAGCCATCACGGGGCAGCGTAGCGCCGCGAATCCGGGGTGTCACGCCCAGGTGAGCGGGTAGCCGGCACGCGTACCCGCAAGAGAGGAGTCTCCGTGCTCGAGACCTTTGACAACCCCAAAGAGCTGTTCACCTACAAGCTCGGCGCTGCGCTCACGATGGAGCAGAAGGTGCTGAGCATGCTCGGCGACCTCGAAGACGAGGCACGCTCGCAGCAGCTCAGAGCCCAGTTCCACCGCCACGCCGAGGAGACCCAGCAGCACATCGACAACGTGCGCCAGGCGTTCGCCGAGATCGGCGAGAAGGCGAACGACAAGCCCTGCCCCGCGATCGACGGCATCCGGCTGGAGGGCAAGGCCAACATCGAACGCACCGACGATCGCCTCAAGGACGCGACGATCCTGTCCGCGGCCGACGAGACCGAGCACCACGAGATCGCGGTCTACGAGACGCTGATCGCGCAGGCCGAGGCGATGGGCCAGCCCGCCGCCGCCGCGCTCCTGCGCCAGAACCTCGAGCAGGAGCAGCGGACCCTCGACGGCGTCCGCCAGGCGACCAAGCAGGTCGCGCAGCAGACGCTGGCCACGGCCGGCTGACCCACACGACGCTGGTCGGCGCCCCTGGCGTCGGTCGTGCCGGTTCGGCACGATGGCGGCATGGATGCCGACCAGCTCTACGGGCTGCCGCTCGACCGCTTCGTGCCCGAGCGGACGGCGCTGGCGCGCGCGCTGCGCGCGCAGGGGCGACGCGCGGAGGCCGCGGACGTCGCGGCTCGGCGCAGACCCTCGGTCGCGGCATGGGCCGTCGATCAGCTCGTCCGCACGCAGCCGCGGGCGCTCGGCGAGCTGTTCGACGCGGGCGACGCGCTGCGCGAGGCCCAAGCGCAACTGCTCGCGTCCACGGGTGGTCGTGACGCGCTGCGGGCGGCGGCAGAGCGCGAGCGGACGGCCGTCGACGCGCTCGTGAGGGCGGCGCGGGGCCTGCTGACCGCTCAGGGGCACGATCTGAGCGCGGCGACGATCGGCCGCGTCGGCGAGACGCTGCACGCCGCCGCGCTCGACGACGACGCCCGCGCGCAGGTGCGTGACGGCCGCCTCGAACGGGAGCTGCGCCATGTCGGATTCGGCGCCGGCGCAGCGGCGGGGCCGGCGAGCGTGCCCGAGCCCGCAGCCGAGGCGCGGGCCGAGCTCGAGCGCGGCGAGCGCGAGCGGGCGCGTGAGCGCGCGGCGGAGGAGCAGCGCCGCGAGCGCGAGCGCGCAGCCGAAGCGCAGGCCGAGGTCGAGCGCCGCGAGCGCGAGCGCGCAGCCGAAGCGCAGGCCGAGGTCGAGCGCCGCGAG
>JAOPZA010000239.1 GCA_025964325.1 Conexibacter sp. | reverse complement strand
TCGATCTCCTCGAAGCTGCGGGCCTCGCCGCCCATCTTCTCCGCCAGCACAGTCGTGATGGCGGCAGTCAGCGTCGTCTTGCCGTGGTCGATGTGACCGATGGTGCCGACGTTGACGTGCGGCTTGTCGCGCTCGAACTTCTCCTTCGCCACTTTGTGCTGCTCCTTCTGAAAGTCGGTGTCGGCTCGCCTCGCCGGGCGAACCACGGAAATCTATCTCACCTGCGGATCTCGCGCCGGCTGCCCGGCCGCGAGGGGAATTGCTCGGCCCCGATCAGGCGGCCCGCTCGCCTCCGGAGCGACTCTCGACGACTCTCTCCGAGATGTTCGGCGGGACCTCGTCGTACCGCTCGAAGACCATCGTGTAGGTCGCGCGACCCTGCGTGTTGGAGCGTACGTCGGTCGCGTAGCCGAACATCTCCGAAAGCGGGACTCTGGCGGTGACGACCTGCGCGTTGCCGCGCGGCTCCATCCCCTCGACACGTCCGCGCCGGCGGTTGAGGTCGCCGATGACGTCGCCCATGAACTCCTCGGGCGTGACGACCTCGACCGCGAAGATCGGCTCGAGCAGCACGGGCTTGGCACGGCGCGCCGCCTCCTTGAGGGCGAGCGACCCGGCGACCTTGAACGCGATCTCCGACGAGTCCGTGTCGTGGTACTTGCCGTCGGTCAGCGTGATTCTCATGTCGACCATCGGATAGCCGGCCTTGACGCCCGTGTCGAGCGCCTCCTCGACGCCCTTCTGGACGGCCGGGATGAACTCCGACGGGATCGAGCCGCCGCGAACTCTGTTGACGAACTCGAAGCCCTGACCGGGGTTCGGCTCGATGTCGACGTAGACGATGCCGTACTGGCCCGAGCCACCGGTCTGACGCACGAAGCGGCCTTCGACTCTTCTGGCCGAGCCGCGCACGGTCTCGCGGTAGGAGACCTGCGGACGACCGACGTTCGCCTCGACTCTGAACTCGCGCATCATGCGGTCGACCAGCACCTCGAGGTGCAGCTCGCCCATGCCCGAGATCTCGGTCTGCCCGGTCTCCTCGTTGGTGCGCACCTGGAAGGTCGGGTCCTCCTCGGCCAGGCGGCCGAGGGCGACGCCCATCTTCTCCTGGTCGACCTTCGTCTTCGGCTCGATCGCGACTCTGATGACCGGCTCCGGGAAGTCGATCATCTCGAGCTTGATCGGTCTGTCGGGATCGCACAGCGTGTCACCGGTGGTGACCTGCTTGATGCCGACCGCGGCGGCGATGTCGCCGGCCGAGACGTCGGTCAGATCGACGCGCTCGTTCGCGTGCATCTCGAGGATGCGCCCGATCCGCTCGCTGCGACCGCTAGAGACGTTGAGGACCTTCGAGCCGGCCTCGAGCTTGCCCGAGTAGACCCGCATGTACGTGAGCTTGCCGACGAACGGGTCGGCGGCGATCTTGAAGGCGAGCGCCGCGAACGGCGCGTCGTCGTCGGCCGGACGGGTCGCGGTGCGACCGGCGTCGTCGCCGCGGACGGGCTCGATGCCCTCGACCGGCGGGACGTCGAGCGGCGACGGCAGGTAGGCGACGATCGCGTCGAGCAGCGGCTGGACGCCTCTGTTCTTGAACGACGAGCCGCACAGGACCGGCGTCAGTCTGCTGGAGAGCGTCGCGGTGCGGATCGCCTCCTTGATGACCGGGACCGGGATCTCGGCGTCCTCGAGGATCAGCTCGACGAGCGCGTCGTCGAAGTTCGAGAGCTCCTCGATCATGTGCTCGCGGGCGGCGGCGGCGGCGTCGGCGAGGTGCTCGGGGATCGCGACGACGTCCTGCTCCTGGCCGAGGTCGTCCTTGTAGACGATCGCGTTGTTCTCGACCAGGTCGATGATGCCGAGGAAGTCGCCCTCGGCGCCGATCGGCAGCTGGATCGGCACGGGGCGCGCGCCGAGGCGGTCGATCATCGTCTGCACGCCGCGCTCGAAGTCCGCGCCGATGCGGTCCATCTTGTTGATGTAGGCGATGCGCGGCACGTGGTACTTGTCGGCCTGGCGCCAGACGTTCTCGGACTGCGGCTCGACGCCGGCGACGGAGTCGAAGACGGCGACGGCGCCGTCGAGGACGCGCAACGAGCGCTCGACCTCGACGGTGAAGTCGACGTGGCCGGGCGTGTCGATGATGTTGATGCGGTGTCTGTCCCACTCGCACGCGGTCGCGGCCGAGGTGATCGTGATGCCGCGCTCCTGCTCCTGCTCCATCCAGTCCATCGTCGCGGCGCCCTCGTGGACCTCGCCCAGCTTGTGGGTGCGTCCTGTGTAGAACAGGATGCGCTCGGTCGTCGTGGTCTTGCCGGCGTCGATGTGCGCCATGATCCCGATGTTCCGGGTCTTCTGGAGGGCGTACTTGCGTGGCATGGGCGTGGTCTCTTCTTCGCGATCGGTTCTCGGCGGCACTTCGGCGGCGGGCACAAAAATGGGCCCAGATGGGCCCGGTCGTGACGGTGGTGTCGTCCCGGGTGCTGTGCTAGCGCGTCGAAGTCTCCATGGGAAATGACCTCCCTGAGAGCCGGGCAGGCGCGTGAACGCGGCCCAGCGGGAGGCGGTTGAGGAATATAGCAGGATCGGCGCGATTCGCCGGCCCGAGGCTCCCTCCTCCCCGCCCGCTCCCCGTCGGCCTCTCCGCAACGACGAAGCGCCGCTGGATCAGCGGCGCTTCGGGCAATTCGGTGTGGCGAGCGACGTCTACCAGCGGTAGTGCGCGAAGGCCTTGTTGGCCTGCGCCATGCGGTAGATGTCGTCCTTGCGCTTGTAGGCGCCACCCTGCTGCGACTGGGCGTCGAGCAGCTCGTTCGCGAGCCGCTGCGCCATCGTCTTCTCGCGGCGCTGGCGGGCGAACAGCACGAGCCAGCGAACGGCAAGCGTGCGCGCGCGACGGGGGACGACCTCGATCGGCACCTGGTAGGTGGCGCCGCCGACGCGACGGGAGCGAACCTCGAGGCTCGGGGTGAGCGCTCTGAGCGAGGTCTCGAGCGCCTCGACCGGATCTCTGCCGGTGCGCTCGGAGAGGATCGCGAGCGCGTCGTAGACGATCCGCTCGGCGGTCGACTTCTTGCCGTCCAGCATCACCTTGTTGATGACCTGCTGGACGATGCGGGAGCGGTGGATGGCGTCCGGCTCGATCGGCCGGATGGAGGCGGCTGCGCGGCGGGGCATTACTTCGCCTTCACGCCGTACTGGGAGCGCGCCTTCTTGCGGTCGCTGACACCGGCGGCGTCGAGCGTGCCGCGGACCACCTTGTAGCGCACGCCCGGGAGGTCCTTGACGCGGCCTCCGCGGACGAGGACGACCGAGTGCTCCTGCAGGTTGTGACCTTCGCCGGGGATGTAGACGGTGACCTCCATCCCGTTCGTCAGCCGGACGCGGGCAACCTTGCGCAGGGCCGAGTTCGGCTTCTTCGGCGTCGTCGTGTAGACGCGGGTGCAGACGCCGCGACGCTGCGGCGCGGCGACCTTGGTCTTGCGGCCCTTGCCGGACTTGAGGCCCGGCGTGGCAAGCTTCTTCTTCGGCGCCTTGCGGCCCTTGCGAACGAGTTGGCTGGTAGTCGGCATGTGGCGCGAGATCCTAGCAGCGTTGCGCCGACGGCCGCGCTCAGACGGTTCGCAGCGTGCCGAGCGCCTCGTCGACGGGGACGTACGGGACCCCGACCGCGTCGGCGACGGGCGCGCACGTCACCTTCCCAGCGACGACGTTCACACCGTCCTTCAACCCCGGGTTGGCCGCGATCGCCGCCGGCACCCCGCTGCTCGCGAGCTGCAACACATACGGCATCGTCGCATTCGTCAACGCATACGTCGAGGTGACGGGCACCGCACCGGGCATGTTCGCCACGCAGTAATGCGTGACCCCGTCGACCACATACGTCGGATCGGTATGCGTCGTCGGACGCGACGTCTCGAAGCACCCGCCCTGATCGATCGCGACGTCCACCAACACCGCACCCGGCTTCATCAAGCCCAGCTGCTTGCGCGTGATCACACGCGGCGCCCTCGAACCCGCCACCAGCACCGCACCGATCACCAAGTCCACCTCCGGCAACCGCTCCTCGATCGCCAACGTCGAGGCGAAGCACGTGTCCGCCCGCCCACCGAACGCGACGTCCAGCTCGCGCAACCGATCGATGTTGCGGTCATAGACGAACACCGTCGCCTCCATGCCGATCGCGATCAACGCCGCCTGCATCCCGACGACGCCACCGCCGATCACCATCACCTTCGCGGCCGCCACACCCGGCACGCCGCCGAGCAGGATCCCGCGGCCACCGAGCGGCTTCTCCAGCATGAACGCCCCTGCCTGCGTCGCGATCTTGCCCGCCACCTCCGACATCGGCGCCAGCAACGGCAACCGGCCATTGCGATCGGTCACCGTCTCATACGCGA
>JAOPZA010000229.1 GCA_025964325.1 Conexibacter sp. | reverse complement strand
CCGGGCATCGGGCGTCCCATCGAGCCGTGCCGGACCTCCATGAACGGGTAGTTCGCGCACAGCGGGTAGGACTCGGTGAGACCGTAGTAGTCGAGCACCGTGACCCCGTAGTGCTCGTGGAACCAGCGGATCGCCTCCGGGTTCAGCGGCTCGCCGGCGGAGCACACGCGCCGGAACCGGCACGGGTACCGCGTGCCGGCGTCCTCGATGCCCATCATCGAGCGCATCGCCGTCGGCGTGGTGAAGACGTTGGTGACCTCGTGGCGGCTGAGGAAGTCGAGCTGGACCTCCGGGTCGAAGCCGCCGCGGCGCTGCAGGACCACCTGCACGGCGCCGAGGCGCCACGGCCCCAGCAGCGGCGCGACGCCCGCGGCCCACGCCCACTCGCCCATGCCGTGGAAGCGCTCGCCGTCACGCACCTCGTGGCAGTAGACGAACTCCTCGTGCGCGAGCAGGTACCGATGGGCATGCACGATCCCCTTCGCCAACCCCGTCGTCCCGGACGTGTAGTACAGCTGAGCCGGATCGTCCGCGGCAGTGTCGACCGTGACGAAGTCGGCGCGGGCGCCGGCCAGCAGCCCCTCGTCGAGCAGCAGCACGTTCGGATGGTCGAACCGGGCGGCGTTCGCACGGTCGGTCACGATCACCCTCGGCTGGGAGTCCTCGAGGCGGTGCCGGATACCGGCGTCGCCGTAGAGCACCGACATGCTGAGCAGGATCGCGCCGAGCTTCCAGGTGGCGAAGAAGACGGCGGCCGTCTCCGGTGTCGGCGGGAGGACCACCGCAACGCGGTCCCCCCGCTCGACGCCCGCGTCCCGCAGCACGTTGGCGGCCTGGTTGGCGAGCGTTTGCAGCTCGCCCCAGAGGACGTCGCGCCGGAACCCGTCGAAGCGCTCGTAGACCATCGCGAGCTTCTCGGCGGGATGCTTGTCGCAGACGTCGACGGCGATGTTGTAGCGCTCGGGCACCGCCCAGCGATGCTGCCGAAACGCCTCCTCGTACGTCGTCGGGGCCTGGACGCTCATCGCGCTATCCGAGCGCGGGCTTGCGGGTCGCGGCCAGCACGCGGGCTGGTCTGGCGAGCTGCTCGACGTCGAGCTCGAGGAAGCGTGCGAGGAACTCGACGTTGGCGACGCGATCGTACTCGCCGAAGAGCCGCTCCTTCAGGAAGAACAGCGGGTAGCCGTTGAGGCGCTCGAAGTAGTCCACGCGCATCCCGAAGCTGTCGGAGGTGATGTCCCACACGAGTCCCATCAGCGTGTTCTTGGCCTCGGAGACCATGTCGAACCCCTCCGTCACCTGTGACAGCAGCGGTCCGAGCTGCGGATGGGTGAAGTCGGCTTTGGAGAAGAGCATCAGCGGCCCCTGGCCGGAGAGCTCCCGCAGCACGCCGATCATCTTGCCGTAGTTCTCGACGCCGTAGACGCGTCCGGCCGTGACGTAATCGACCTGCGGCCAGGCGACGCCGGACTCGGTCGTGATGAAGTAGTCCTGCGCGGACTGGACGAGCGAGCGCTGCACCTGGGCGTAGAGGACGAGGTCGGCGACCTGCTCGCGCACCTTCGCGACGCGCGCCGTGCCGACGGAGTCGATCACGAGCTGCGCGAGCGCGACGAGCAGCTCGGCCTTGACGCACATCCGGATCAGCGTGCTCCAATGCTCGCCGGCGCCGATGTCGCCGTACTCCATCGGCAGCGCCGGGTTCCCGAGCGAGAAGACGCGGTCCATCGGGACGAAGACGTTGTCGAGGATGATCAGGCAGTCCTGCTCCTCGCCGCGCGAGGCGAGCGGATGCGCGTGGCCGCTCGCGCCGGGTGCCAGCGACTGGCGCAGCACGATGTGCAGTCCCTCGGAGGCGGCGGGGATCGCGCACCAGAAGCTCTCCTCCGGCGAGACCCCCGGCTGGGTCAGGATGATCAGCTCGTTGGCCTGCGGGATCACCGTGCCGACGATCTTGGCGCCGGCGACGACGATCCCGTCACTGCGCTGCTCCACGACGCGCAGCAGCGGCGGAAGCCGGTCGACCTCACCGTGATGCTCGAGCGGGACGCGCTCGCCGATCGACCACTTCTCCTTCGCGCGGGCGCCCTGCGGATCGGCGACGATGCCCCCGATGATGAGGTTGTTGTCCTGCGCGTAGCGGATGTAGCGCCCGATGTTGCCCGCGAGCTCGGGGTTGTCCGCCGTGAACAGGTGCTCGTACGCGCCGAGGCCGAGCATCGTCCACGCGATGTTGTCGAACTGGCGTCCGAACATCCCGAGCGTCTTGATCGATGACAGCTCGCCCATCCTGCGCTTCGCGTCGAGGTCCTCGTGCGAGCGTGGCAGCTGCCATGCGCGCGTCACGCGCTGCCCGTCCTCGCGCTCGTAGGTCATCACGTCGCGGTGGGCGGGATCGTGCTGCAGATCGAAGAGCTCGGCGATGCGATCGATGCCGCCGGCGGTGGCGGGATGCGTCGTCACGTCCTCGATGCGCTCGCCCGCGTACCACACGACCCGTCCGTCGCGCAGCGACTGCTTGAAGTCATCGCCGGTGCGGAGCAGTGCCTTGGTGGTGTTGATCGCCATGGGTCAGCGTGTCCTTTCATCGGGTGCAGCTCTCAGGAAGCGCCGGACGACGCGCAGGAAGCCGTCGAGGTCCTCGAACGGGATCATGTGGCCGGTGCCCGGCACCGACGCGAGCTCGGCCGCGCGGTTCGCCCGTCGCAGAGCCGCTGCGTCCGCGGCCGTCAGGGCGGGGCTGTCGCCGCCGCGGACGAGCAGCAGCGGCGCGGCAAGCCGCCGCCAGGAGGCGAGCAGGTCGTCGGCTCCCAGGCTGGCGTAGCTCTCGCTGACCGCGTGCGCGTCGCAGGTGCGAAGCCACTCGTGGCGATCGAGGATGCGCTCCTCGTCCCACGAGGGCCAGGCGTCGCGCAGCTCGTCGAGGCTGAGCGCACCGCTCTGCGCTCGGTGGATCTCCTCGACATAGGCTGAGATCGGCGTCGTGTACGGCCGGTCGGGCCCCATCATCGGTGGATCGGCGAGGATCAGCGGGCCGACGCGATCGGGATGGCGAGCGGCGAAGTACGCCGCGATGCGGGCGCCCATCGAGTGCCCGAGGATCGCGGGGCGGCGGAGCCCGAGCTCGTCCAGCACGAGCCGCACGTCGGAGGCGTAGTCCTCCATCGAGAACCCGTCGACCGGGTTGTCCGAGAGACCGCGTCCGCGCGCGTCCCACATCACGACGGGAACGTCGCGTGCGAGCGGCTCGGCGACGAACTCCCAGGTCGCCGCGGGGCAGGTGATCCCCGGCAGGATCAGCAGCGTCGGGCCGCTGTCCGCCTCCGTCGCGGGCTCGCCGTACTCGAGGCAGTGCAGGACGACGTCGTCGCCGCGGCCGACGAATCGGCTGCGTCCTACGACCTTCCGCGCGGTGCGGGCGCTCCTCGGGACCTCCTGTGGCGTAGCCATGCGGGGATCGTCGCGATCTTCCGAGGCGTCGCCCATCCTGCTGCGGGAGGATCGAGGTGATGGTCGCCGAGGGCGATCGGACGGTCTGCGGCCGGCCGGCGCTCGCCGTCGTCGGTCAAGCCGCGCTCCTCTCGCTGGGTCATCTGCCGGATCCTCTCGGTGCAGGATGTTCGGCGCTGACGCGGTCGGCTTTGCTCTTCCTCGTGAAGCCATCACGTTTCAACTACGCAAGGCCGACCTCGGTCGAGGAGGTCATCGGCCTGTTGGCCGCCCACGGGGATGATGCGAAGGTCCTCGCCGGAGGCCAGAGTCTCATGCCGCTGATGAACGCGCGGCTGGCTCGTCCGGAGCTCGTCGTCGACATCAACGCGGTCGCGGGCCTCGGCGACATCGAGGTCAACGGAGCGCTTCGGATCGGGTCGGTCGTGCGTCAGCGGACGATCGAGCGATCAGCCGACGCGGCGCGGATCGCGCCGATCATCGCTGCGGGCCTGCGCTACGTCGGTCACGTCGGGATCCGCTCCCGCGGCACGGTCGGCGGCAGCATCGCGCATGCGGATCCCGCCGCGGAACTGCCGGCGATCGCGTTGGCGCTCGATGCGCGAATGGCGGTCAGCGGCCCCGGCGGCCAGCGTACGGTGGCGGCGGAGGACTTCTTCGAAGGCCTCTTCGCGACGGCGGTCTCGGCCGACGAGCTGCTGACGGCAGTCGAAGTGCCGAGGCCCCCGGCGGCCGCCCGCTCGGGCTTCGTGGAGATCGCGCGTCGGCACGGCGACTTCGCGCTCGCCGGCGTGGCCGTCTCGTTCGAGTACGTGGACGGCGCGGTTCGCTCGGCGCGCATCGCATGCAGCGGCGTCGCGGACCGGCCGCTGCTGGCCACGGCGGCTCAGGACTTCCTCCAGCAGGAGGATGCCAACGATCCGCGCACGTTCGCGGAGGCGGGCCGTCGGGCAGCGGCGCAGTTCGACCCGCCGTCGGACATCCATGCACCGGGCAGCTACCGCAAGCAGGTCATCGCGGTGCTGGTCGAGCGCGCGTTGAAGGCCGCGATCGAAGGGAGTGACGGCGCCGATGAAGCGAGACGATAATCACGACGGAGCGATCGTCGACGGTGAGATCGAGGTTCGACTCCAGGTCAACGGCGCGTCCCGCCGCGGACGAGCCGAGCCGCGCATGCTGCTCGCCGACTTCCTGCGCCAGGAGCTCGTCCTCACCGGCACCCACCTCGGCTGTGAGCACGGCGTCTGCGGAGCGTGCACCGTGCTCGTCGACGGTGCGCCCGTGCGCTCGTGCCTGATGCTGGCCGTGCAGGCGCAGGGCGCCGACGTGACGACGGTGGAGGGCCTTGCGAACGGCGAGCTGCACCCGCTCCAGCAGGCGTTCAACGAGAAGCACGGACTCCAGTGCGGGTTCTGCACCCCGGGGATGCTGCTGAGCGCCGCGGTCCTGCTGGAGGAGAACCCGGCACCGTCGTCCGAGGAGATCCGCGAGCACCTCTCGGGCAACATCTGTCGCTGCACCGGATATGTGGGGATCGTGGAAGCGGTGCAGGCGGCGGCGCAGGCCGGCGGAGGGGCGGAGGCGAGCGTCGCGACGACGCCCGCTGCCGCGTCGTGACAGCTGAGCGGCGACGCCCGAACGGATCCCGTAACCCGAGATGGATGAGAGGAGGACCCGATGGCGGCTGAGCCGATGACAGTCCGGTCCCCGCAGTACGTCGGTGCGCGCGTCCTGCGCGTCGAGGACAAGAAGTACCTCCTCGGCCGCGGCAGATACCTCGACGACGTCGTGCTGCCCGCGATGGCGCACGCAGCGTTCGTGCGCAGCCCGCACGCGCATGCCCTGATCAAGCGCGTCGACGTGAGCGCGGCCAAGGCGCTCGAGGGCGTCGTCGCGGTCCTCACCGGCGAGGAGCTCGCCGAGCTCGGCTCCGCGTTCGTGACGGAGCTGCAGCGGCCCGACGTCCTGTCGGTCACCAAGCCGCTGCTGGCGACCGACAAGGTCCGCCACGTCGGCGAAGCCGTCGCGATCGTGATCGCCGAGTCCCGCTACCTCGCGGAGGACGGCTGCGACCTCGTCGAGATCGAATGGGAGCTGCTGCCCGCCGTCGTCGACGCGGAGGAGGCGATCTCGGGCGACGCGCCGCAGCTCCACGACGACGTGCCGAACAACAACGTCGCCCACATCGAGTTCGCCACCGACGGCGTCGACGCCGCGTTCGCGGCGGCCGATCACGTCTTCGGCAAGCGGTTCCACTGCGGCCGGTCGCATGCCGCGCCGCTCGAGACCCGCGGCGTCGTGGCCGACTTCGACCTCGGGACCGAGCAGCTGACGATGTGGTCCTCGACGCAGCTGCCGCACTTCCTGCGCACGCTGATCGCACCGCACCTGGGCTTGAGCGAGGGCGACATCACCGTCATCGCTCCGGACGTCGGGGGCGGCTTCGGCCTGAAGGCCCACGTCTTCGTCGAAGAGGCGATCATCCCGCTCGTCGCCCGGCGCGTCGGCCGCCCCGTGAAGTGGGTCGAGGATCGCATCGAGCACCTCGCCGCGAGCGGGCACGCGAAGGAGATCGTCATGGACGTCGAGATCGCCGTCAGCGACGACGGGCGCTTCCAGGCGTTCCGCGGGCGCTACATCGGCGACGGCGGCGCCTACTCCGGGTTCCCCTGGAGCTGCCTGATCGATCCGCTCCCGGCCGCGAGCCTGCTGCCCAGCCTCTACGACGTGCGCGAGCTCGGATACACGGTCGACTCGGCCCTCACCAACAAGTGCCAGACGACGGCGTATCGCGGGCCGGGGATGCACCCGGGCCACCTCGCGCGCGAGACGCTGATCGAGGACATCGCGCGCAAGCTGAAGATCGACCCGGTCGCGTTGCGCGTGAAGAACTGCATCTCGTCGGAGCCGTACGTCACCGCGAACGACATGCACTACGACGGCGGCAGCTACATCGAGTCGATCGAGCTCGCGCAGGAGCTGGTCGACTACGCGGGCTTCCGCCGCGAGCAGCTCGCCGCCCGCGAGCAGGGACGCTACATCGGCATCGGCTTCAGCCCGTTCGTCGAGGCGGGCACGTGGGGCTCCGAGGGCGCGAGAGCGCTGGGATTCCCGGCGGAGTTCTACGACACGGCGAGCGTCACGATGGAGCCGGACGGGACCGTGACGGTGACGACGGGCACGTTCAGCCACGGACAGGGCCATCACACGAGCCTGGCGCAGGTCGCCGCCGATCGCCTCGGGGTCCGCCTGGAGTCCGTCCGCGTGGTCGACGGCGACACCTCCAAGGCGACCTGGGGCGCTGGCACCTACGCGAGCCGGACGGCGACGGTCGCCGGCGGCTCGATCATCCTGGCCGCGACCGACGTGCGGGACAAGCTCCTGCGCATCGCCGCGCAGATGCTCGAGGTGAGCCCCGACGACATCGAGCTCTACGACGGGCACGCGACGGTGACCGGCGTGCCGGAGAAGACGCTGCCGATCGCGACGCTCGCCGGCATCGGCTACTTCGGCGGGCCGCTGCGGCCGGAGGGCCAGGAGCACACGCTCAGCGCGACGCGCTACTACGACGCGCCGGAGACCTACAGCAACGGCGTCGTCGTGGTGATCGTCGAGGTCGACATCGAGACCGGCGCGGTCGAGCTGCAGCGGGTCGTCGCGGTCGAGGACTGCGGCACGATGCTGAACCCGATGATCGTCGACGGGCAGGTCCACGGCGCGATCGCGCAGGGGATCGGCGGCGCGCTCTACGAGGAGATGGTCTACGACGACGCCGGGCAGCTGCTGTCCGGCACCCTGGCGGACTTCCTCTACCCGTCCTCGATGGAGATCCCCTCGATCGAGGTCTCGCACCTGACGACGCCGTCCCCGACGACCGAGGGCGGGATGAAGGGCATGGGCGAGGGCGGCACGATCGCCGCACCGGCGGCGGTCGTGAACGCGATCACCGACGCCCTCGCTCCGTTCGAGCCCGAGATCAACCACACACCGGTGCGGCCCTCGGACGTGCTGGCGCTGGTGGCGCGGGGCCCCGCCCAGCGCACGCCGAAGCCGTAGGACCTCGCGCACTCCGCTTCTTCTTCAGAAAGAGGGACCAGTCATGGACCTGGCGGCAGTATTCACGAAGCAGATCGGGCCGGACGTCCTCCTTCAGGATGTCTTCTACGCCCTCCCCGGGATCTCGCTGATCGTCATCATGCTCGGACTCGCGTTGATCGACGGCGGCCTCGTTCGAGCCAAGAACGCGCTCGACAGCTACGTGCAGAAGTTCGTCGCCGCCGCGGTGGCGGGGATCGCGTTCCTCGGCATCGGCTACGCGATCTGGAACTGGCAGTTCAACGCCGCGTTCGGCGTTCCCTCGCCCCTCAAGGCGGCGATCGACGGGTGGTGGATCGGCGGTTCGCTGCTGACGCATCTCCCGCAGGCCGTCGACCCGGCGGCGTCGCCGAACCTCGACGTCTACCAGGTCTTCATGGCGTTCTTCATCGGCTACGTGATGATCGCCGGGATCTTCATCGCCAGCAGCGGCGTCGAGCGACTGAAGCCGCTCCCGCTCGTGATCATGTCCGCGATCGTGGGCGGGCTGCTGATCCCGATCGGCACCTATCTGACGTGGGGCCCGGTCGGCCCGCTGTCGAATCTGGGCGTCCACGACTTCAGCGGCGTCTTCTCGCTCTACATCTTCATCGGCACGTGGTCGCTCATCATGTCGTGGAGACTGCGACCACGGCTCGGCACGTTCGTGGCGCATCCGCGCACGGTCGGTCCGGTGCCCCAGAACCTCACCGGGGTCGCGGTCGGGGTGCTGGTGATGATGATCGGCATCCCCGCCGCGATGCTCGGCTGCGGATTCCTCTTCCCCGGCACCTTCGGGTTCGTCGGCATCTCCGGCACGACGAGCGGCATCGGCCTCGTGTTCGTGAACGTGTTCGTGACGTTCGTGTCCGGGATCGCCGGTGGCGCGGTGCTCTCCTACCGCACGAAGAACCCCTTCTGGGTTCTCCTGGGGCCGCTCGCGGGCTACATCGCGGGCGGCACGCTGTTCGACGTCGCCGCGCCGTGGAAGACGCTGATCGTCACCTTCTTCGCGCCGTTCACGGTGTACGGCGTCTACAAGCTGCTCCAGCGACGCGGGCTCGACGACCTCAAGGTCGCTCCGCTCACGCTCGGACCCGGCATCTACGGCGCGCTCGTGTCCGGCTTCGTCGCCTGGAACGTGAAGACCGGCGGGTATCCCGGCATCACGAGCGGCAAGTACGCGTTCCAGCACGCGCACATCACGCCCTGGTGGCAGCTCGTCGGCATCGGCTCGGCGATCGCGCTGGCAGCGATCCCGGCGTTGATCCTGTGCTTCGTGTTCGCGCGCACCGGCTCGCTCCGCGTCTCCGAGACCGCCGAGCTGGAGGGCCTCGACCACGCCTACTGGAACCTCCCGAGCGTGCCCGAGCCCGGCGTTCCCGTCGCTCCCTCCGCCGGGAACGGAGACGCCGTCCTGGGCGGGGCAGGGACCGTCTCGTCGATTCCGGGAGAGACCCGGTGACCGCCACCGTCGAGGGCTTCCTGAAGACCGGAGAGGAGTACCGGGGATCGCTGCGCGACGAGCGCGAGGTCTGGTATCGCGGCGAGCGCGTCGCCGACGTCACGACGCATCATGCGACCGCGGACGCGATCGACCTCTACGCCGACCTCTACGACCAGCAGCGTGCGCCGGAGACCGCGGAGGTCCTGACGTACGCGCGGGAGGACGGCAGACAGGTCTCGACTTGCTGGCTCGTGCCCCGTACGAAAGCCGACCTGGCCCGCAAGCGCGCGTTCACCGAGCACGTCGCGTGGCACACGTGCGGCCTGATGGGACGCCAGCCGGACATCATCGCCTGGACCCAGATCGGCCTGCTCGCGGTGCTGCCGACGTTCCGCAAGCACAGCTCGGAGCTGGCCGAGAACCTCGCCCGCTACACCACGGAGGCACAGGAGGGCAACATCCACCTCGCGGGCGTGATCATCGAGCCTCAGGGAGGGCGCGCCCGTTCCGCGATGGCCGGCGAGGACCGGGCCGGGGTGCTGCAGGTGGTGAAGGAGACGCGCGAGGGGATCGTCGTGCGGGGGGCGCGCGCGGTCGGCTCCTATGCGCCACAGGCGAACGAGCTGCTCGTGGGCGGGATCTACTTCCCGCACGTGCGACCGGACGAGAGCTTCTGGGCGGCGATACCGGTCAACGCGCCGGGGCTCCGTCTGATCTGCCGCGAGACGACCGCCGCCGGGGAGGGCGCCTCGTACGACCATCCGCTTGCCAGCCGCGGAGAGGAGTCCGACGCGTTCGTGGTCTTCCACGACGTGCTCGTTCCCTGGGATCGGGTCTGGAGCCTGCGCGCCCCGCAGCTGCACGATCCGGCCCTCTTCGCCCAGGTATCGCGAGGCGAGCATTGGTGCGGCCTGACGCGGCTCTGCGTCAAGGCGGAGATCTTCGCCGGGGTCGCCCAGACGCTGGCCGAGGTCCTGGGGCTCACCACGATCCCCGCGATTCGCGATGCGGTCGGCAAGATCAGCCAGTACGCGGCGATTCTCCGGGCCGGCGCGCTGGCCGCCGAGGAGCTCGCCTCGCCGACGGAGGGCGACGTCCTGCTGCCGGACGTCGTGACGGTGCGAGCGATGCGCGCGTATGCGCTCGACACCTACCCCGAGATCGTCCACGCACTCCAGGAGCTGTGCGGACAGGGGCTCGTGATGCGCTTCTCCGAGCGCGACTTCGACAACCCGACGCTCGCGCAGGACCTCGAGTACTACCTCGAGCACAACGGCGTCACGGCGCGCCAGAAGAACCTGCTGCTGAACTTCGTGTGGGATCTGACGACGTCGGCGCACGCGGGCCGCAGCGCACTGTTCGAGAACGTCAACGGGCTGCCCGCCTACCTGCTGCGCCAGCTGCTCTACCTCGAGCACGAGCCGGATCGGCAGCGCTTCAAGCGGCGCGTCGCCGGCATCATCGGGCTCGAGTGAGCGATCGCCCCGATCGATCGGAGCGGCCGGTGCGCAGACCGCGTCTTGACTTGCCGAAACAGGGCCGGCGATACTCGCGCCGCATGAGTCCGTCGAGTCGGCAGGCCGGTCGCACGGCCTCGGTCTCCGCCGAGCTGCTGCAGGCCGCGTTCCTGGCGTCGCCGACGCCTCACGCGATCGTCGAGACGACGGACGGGTGTCCGCTCGTCGCGTTCAACGACGCGTTCTGCGAGGCGCTCCGACGCCCCCGAGACGAGCTCGCGTGCGCCGGGCTGGCGGAGCTCGTCGCCTCGTCGGACGCCGCGGTCTTCGAGGACGCCGTCGCCCGCGCGCGGGCCGGTCCGTCGGCGGCCGAGCCGCTCGCCGTGCGATGCCGGTGCGGCGCCGGCGAGGCGGCGGTGATCCACGCGCGCCTGACCGGCTGCGCGAGCGGGGGCCGCGCCGCCGGTCACGCGCTCGTCGTCCTCGAGCGGTCCGACGGCGATGACGGTCCGGAATGCGATCGGGGCGCGCACCCCGAGGTGGCAGACAGCAGGAAGCTGCTGCAGGACATCATCGACGGCGTGCCCGCGCTGGTCTTCATCAAGGATCTCGACGGCCGCTACATGCTCGCGAACCGCCATGCACGCGCGCACTACAAGGGCGTCATGGGCAGCACCGATCCCGACTTCGCCGGTCGCGAGGAAGCGCAGCAGTTCCGCCAGCACGATGCCGCGGCACTGGCGGCGGGCAGACCGCTCGAGTTCCAGGAGTGGTCGCTGCACGACGGCGAGCTGCACATGTACTACTCGCTCAAGTTCCCGTTGCTGAACACGGACGGCGAGGCCTATGCGCTCTGCGGCGTCGCGACGGACATCACCGCCCTCAAGCGAGCGGAGACCGCCAGCCGCGAGGCAAGAGCGGAGGCGGAGCGTGCCAACCGCGCGAAGTCGCGGTTCCTCTCACGCGTCAGCCACGAGCTCCGTACGCCGCTGCACTCGATCTTGGGGTACACCGAGCTGCTCGAGTCGCAGGAGCTGCCCGCGAAGGCCTCCAAGGCGGTGGCGCGGATGTCCAGCGCCGGCGTCCACCTGCTCGCGCTGATCGAGGACCTGCTCGACATGTCGAGCATCGAGACGGGGGCGGACCGCATCTCGATCGTCCCCGTGCATGCGTCGGAGCCCGTCGTCAAGGCCGCCGACATCATGACGCCGCTCGCGAACGCGCAGGGCATCGAGCTGGCGGTCGACCTGCACGGCGGCATCAACGAGTTCGTCGCCGGCGACGCGCGACGCCTGGTCCAGGTGCTGGTCAACCTGATCTCGAACGGCGTCCACTACAACCGTCCCGGGGGAGAGGTGCGCGTCTCGTTCCGGCAGACGGGCGACACGCTGCGCGTGCTGGTGGCGGACACGGGTTCGGGGATCCGCGCGCGTGACCGCGCACGGATCTTCCTGCCGTTCGAACGGTTCGACCGCGAGGGGTTGCACCCGGCGGGCGCCGGTCTCGGCCTCGCGGTGTCGAAGACGCTGATCGAGGCGATGGGCGGGAGGGTGGGCGTCGAGTCCGCCGCGGTCGGGCGCGGCACGACGATCTTCGTGGAGCTGAACCGCGTCGACGCTCCCTCGAACGCCCGCGAGATCGTCTTCGGATCACGCGCGCCGGCGATCGAGGACGAGCTGCCGTTGCACGGCACGATCCTCTACGTCGACGACCACGCGGCGAACGTCGAGCTGGTCGAGGAGGCGCTGATCGCAGCCGGCGACGTGACGCTGCTGCACGCCGGGCACGGACGCCTCGGCATCAGCATGGCGGTCGAGCTGGCGCCCGACCTCATCCTGCTCGACCTGAACCTCCCGGACGTTCCCGGCGAGAAGGTGCTGGCGGAGCTGAAGGCAGACGGTCGGACGCGCGACATCCCGGTCCTCGTGATGTCGGCGGACGCGAGTCCGCGCAAGCAGCGCAGAGTGCTCGCCGAGGGCGCCGCCGGCTACGTGACCAAGCCGGTCAGACTGGCGCAGCTGGTCGAGCTCGCGCGCGCGTCGTTGGCCGGTCGGCCGCAAGGCGCGACAAGCCCATGAGCGAGCCGGCGCCGCGAGTGCGTGGTCGTGTCGGAGTGGTCGTCGCCGACGATCATCCGGTGTACCGCGACGGCATCGTCAATCTGCTGAAGGCACAGGCGGAGATCGAGGTGCTGGGCGAGGCCGCGGACGGCCGCGAGGCGCTCGACCGAATCCGCGAGCTGCGGCCCGACGTGATCGTGCTGGATGTCTCGCTCCCGGGCGTCGACGGCTTCGGCGTTCTCGACGCGGCGAAGCGACAGGGTCTCGCGACGCGGGTCGTGCTGATCTCCGCGCGGGAGGACAGCGCGACGATCTACCACGCGCTCTCCGTCGGGGCGGATGCGTTCCTGCCGAAGAGCAGCACCGGAACGGAGATCGTCGACTCGGTGCTCGCGGTCGCGCGGGGGAAGACGGTCATCGCATCGGCGATCCAGGCGGGGCTGCTGCAGGAGATCCGGATGCGACGACCGGCGGACGACCGCCCCGTGCTCAGCTCGCGCGAGCTCGAGGTGCTGCGTCTGGTTGCGGATGGCCTATCCGCGATCGAGATCGGCGAGCGGCTCCACCTCAGCAGGACGACGGTGCGGACGCACCTCCAGCACGTCTACGAGAAGTTCGGCGTGAGCGACCGCACGTCTGCGGTCGTGCACGCGCTCCGTCGTGGCCTGCTGCTGTAGCGCGGCCTCCGACGCTCACCGCCGCGATGACGGCATCGTCAATCGGGAGCCGCGATGTCGTGCATCGGATCGTGCGAAAGCACGATGGACGCGGGGATCGCACGACGCGATGCTGCTTCCATGAGCGACGCGACCACGACCCACGGCGATCGGGGCGGCGCGTCGATGGCGGCGATCGAGGGGGCCTACACGGAGCGCTTCCCTCAGTTCCTGCGCGTCGCGGCCGCGATCCTCGGCGACGCGGAACGCGGCCGCGACGCCGTGCAGGAGGCATTCGCGCGTGCGATCGACCACCGCCTCGACTACCGCGGAGACGGCCCGCTCGACGCGTGGCTCTGGCGTCTCGTCACGAACGTCGCCCGGGACCATCGCCGCATGGCGCGCAGAGCGCTGCTGTCGGCCGACTCACCGGAGCCCCCACCGCCCAACGGGGGCGAGCCGGCGATCCTCTCGGATTCGATGCGCAAGCGGATCAGACGCTTGCCGGAGCGCCAGCGCCTCATATTGTTCCTGCGCTACTACGTCGACCTGTCCTACGCGGAGATCGGCGAGGCGCTCGAGATCCACACCGGCACCGTCAGCGCGACGCTGAACGCGGCGCACAACGCGCTGCTGCCCGCGCTGCACGCCGAGCGCGTCGCGGAGACCGAGGTGGCCGTCGCCTGAGCCAGCGGAAGCGACGCGACCGGGAGGGAACCGCGGGATCGGGTGGGGCGGTCACGCCTCGCGCCAGTGCGCGGCGCTGCGTCGTCGCAGGAGCGCCCGATACTGGACGGTCGTGCGAGGGAGCAGCTCGCCGGTGCCCCAGTCGAGGATCACGCCGTAGTGGCGGACCAGGTCGAAGGTGTCCAGCTCGCCGTTGCGGAAGCGGCGGGCGACCTGCTCGGGATCCTCGGCCAGCCAGCCGCCTCGCTCCGCGCGCTGCTGCGCGCGAGCACGCTCGGTCGCCTCCTCCTCGACGCGGTACTCGCACAGCTCGACGTCGACCTCCTGGATGATCACGCCGTAGTCGCGCTCGGCGCGGCGGACCGTCACGTAGCCGTCGGCGACGTCCTCCAGCACCTCGGCCGGGTCGCGCTCGAGCGGATCGCCGAAGCCTCCTCCTCCGGCCGACGGGCGCTCGAAGCTGTCTCCCGGCACGACCGCGACGTTGGAGAAGTTCGCGCCCAGGAACCGCTCGCCTTCGCGCCCGCGGTTGAGCCAGACGCCGTGCGGCAGCGACGGCAGCCCGCCCATGATCCCCCAGGCGACGGCGCGCGAGCGGTCGCAGCAGTACGACATGACGGTGTCCTCGACCGCCGTGACGGTGCCGCCCTTGCGCACGCCGCAGCCGCCGCGGTGGCGACCGGGACCGCCCGAGTCGGGGAGGATCTCGTGGCTCGTCGTGAGCACGGGGGTGAGGCGCTCCTGGCCCTCGAGCGGCTGAACCGCGAGTCCCACGCCGAAGACCGGCGAGGTCGCGTTCTGGCCGTCCTTGCCGTTGCGGCCGCCCCAGCCGCCGGCCATCCAGTCGTACCACATGAAGAACGGGCGCTCGTCGCTGCGCGCGTCGCGGCCGCCCACGAGCAGATACTCGAGGTTGAAGCAGCACGCCATCGCGCGCTCGGGCATCAGCTGCGACCACAGCTCGAAGCCGGCGTTCATGATCTTCTCGTAGGCGCCCGAGACGCAACCGGTCACGGCGATCGGCCAGCCGGCGTTGACGACGGTGCCCTGTGGCCCGACGTCCACGTGGATCGCACGGTAGAAGCCGGAGTTCAGCGGGATGTCCGGCATGAACGTCTTCGCGGACGCGATCGCGCCGGAGAAGGCGACGCCCGCGCCGGCGTTGAGGAAGCTCGCGATCGCGGGGTCCGAGCCGGACAGGTCGTAGTGGATCTCGTCGCCGGCGATCGTCATCCTCACGCGCACCGCGACGAGGCCCTCCGGCGCCGCCGGGTCGGCGTCGATGTGGTCCTCCGTCTCCCACACGCCGTCGGGCAGGCCCGCGATGCGAGCGCGCGTCAGCCGCTCGACGTAGTCCTGCACCTCCCCGAACGCCGTCACGACGGTGGCGTTCCCGTACTTGTCGATCAGCCGGAAGACCTCCTGCTCGGCGATCCGCGTCGCCTCGACCTGCGCGTGGCAGTCGCCGACGATCGCGCCAGGGGCGCGCGTGTTGCTGGCGACGAGCGCGATCACGTCCTCGCGCACGACGCCGCGGTCGACGATCCGCACCGGCGGGATCCGCACGCCCTCGCCGAAGTGGTCCGTCGCCGAGACGTCGAAGCTGCCGGGCGTGCTGCCGCCCATGTCCGCCCAGTGACCGTTCGCCTGCGCGAGCGCGATCAGCGTGCCGTCGGAGAAGATCGGCCGCACGATCGAGACGTCGCTGAAGTGCGTGCCGCCACGGTAGGGGTCGTTGACCGCGAAGACGTCCCCCTCGTTGATGTCGCCGGCGAAGTCCTCGAGCACCGCCTTCGCCTTCAGGTGCAGCGTGCCGACGTGCACGGCGATGTCCTGGCTGCCCTGCATGATCGTGTTTCCCTCGGCGTCGCAGAGGGCGCACGAGAAGTCGCGGGCGAAGATCACGAACGAGTGGCACGTGCGGAGGATCTGCTCGGCCATCTCGTCGACGAGCGTCACGAAGGAGTTCTTCAGGACCTCGAACGTGACCGGATCGAGTGTCGAGTCGGTCTGGTGCGCGGACATCTCAGCTCCCCTCGGTGATGTGCATCCGCAGGTTCAGCCACTCGTCGGTCTCGACCAGCACCCCGGGCGGGACGAGCGTCGTCGTGTCGAGCTGATCGATCACCGCGGGTCCGACGAACTGCACGCCCGCCGGCAGTGCTGCGCGCTCGTACACCGGCGTCTCCTGCGGCGCGTCGTAGCCGTCGAACCAGACGGGGCGCGTCGCGGTCGGTCGCGGCAGCGCGGCGCCGGGCTGGGGCTCCTGCCGCGGCATGCGCACGTCGTCCGTCCGACCGATCGCCCGCAGCTGCAGCCGGTAGAGCTCGACCGGGGCGTCATCGCGTCGGTAGGAGAACTCGCGCTCGTGCTCGCGGTGGAACGCCTCGGTCGCGGCGGAGAGGTCCGCGACGGGCGCCTCGACGGTCACCTGCATCGAACGCCACTGGCCGAGGTAGCGCATCGCGATCGAGCGCTCGAGCACGACGCGATCGTCGGTCACGCCCTCGGCCGCCAGCAGGCGCCGGCCCTCGCGCTCCAGCTCCGCGAAGGCGGCCTCCAGCGCCTCCGGATCGGCGGCGTCGGCGCGCGTCAGGAACATCGTCGAGAGGTCGTGGCGAATGTCGACCATCAGGCACCCCAGCGCCGACCAGGCGCCCGGTCGCGGCGGCACGACGACGGTCGGGATCGACAGCTCGCGCGCGAGCTCGACGCCGTGCAAGCTGCCTGCGCCGCCGAAGACGACGAGCACGAACTCGCGCGGGTCATAGCCCCGCTGGAGCGAGATCAGTCGCACTGCGTCGGCCATGTTCGCGTTCGCGACCTTGATGATCGCGCTCGCCGCCGCGGGGACGGAGAGGCCGAGCGGCTCCGCGACCTCGTCGCGGATCGCCCGTTCGGCCGCGCTCGGCTCCAGCGTCATGCCGCCGCCGGCGAGCTGCCGGCCCAGCCGCCCGAGCACGAGGTTCGCGTCGGTGTTGGTCGGCTGCGTCCCACCGGCGCCGTAGCACGCGGGCCCCGGCGTCGAGCCGGCCGACTGCGGTCCGTTGCGCAACGAGCCGGCGCCGTCGATCGTCGCGAGCGAGCCGCCGCCGGCGCCGATCGTGAGCACCTCGATCGAGGGGAAGCAGATCGGATAGCCGTACTCGACGTACCACTCGTTCGTCATGCGCAGCTCGCCGTCGTGGACGAGCGAGATGTCGGTGCTCGTGCCACCCATGTCGAGCCCGATCGCGTTCGGGTAGCCGCACTGCTCGGCCGTGTAGCGGCACGCGACCGCGCCGGCGGCGATGCCCGACGCCGCCAGCCGCACGGCGAGCTTGTCGACCGCCTCGGGCGTCATCACGCCGCCGCCCGAGTGCAGGATCAGCAGGTCCCCCTGGTAGCCGTCGGCCTGCAGACGGCGCTCGAGCTCGGAGACGTAGCCCGAGACGAGTGGCGAGAGGACGGCGTTCGCGACGGTCGTGCTGAAGCGCTCGTGCTCGAACAGCTCGGGCAACACGCCGCTGGAGGTCGAGATCGCCACCTCCGGCAGCGCCTCGCGCAGGATCTCCTCCATCCGCTGCTCGTGCGCCGGGTTCGCGTAGGCGTTGACGAAGCAGACGGCGACCGCCTCGACGCCCCGCCGTCCCAGCACCCGCGCGACGTCGCGCGCGGCGTCCTCGTCGAGCTCCTCGACCACCGTGCCGGCGTAGTCGATGCGCTCGGGCACCTCGAGCCGATCGCGCCGCCGGATGTACGGCGCGGCGTTGTCGGCGTAGGCATCCCACAGATCGTCGCGGGTGCCGCGACGGATCTCGATCACGTCGCGGAACCCGCGCGTCGTCACCATCGCCGCCGACGGCAGCCGGCGCGTGATCAGCGCGTTCGTCGCGACGGTCGTGCCGTGACAGAAGAGCGCGACATCGCGCAGCTCGACGCCCGTCTGGGCGACGGCGGCGAGCACGCCGTCGATCGGATCCGGCGTCGAGGCGACCTTCGCGACCTCGAGCACGCCGCTCTCGTGGTGCAGGACGCACACGTCGGTGAACGTCCCTCCGACATCGACGGCGACCACGGTTCCTGACACGGCTTTCATCCGCTGCGATCCTTTCGATCCCGCGGGAGGTGGCTCGACCGCCCGCTGCGACGCTGGCGCCCATTCTGATCCGGAGCGCCGTGGTGATGCACACGAACCATTCGTGCTCTCCACAATCGGGGCAGCGGACATCCGCCACACTGACCGGATGATCCGTCTCGCGGAGCTGCTCGCCCGGCGCGAGCTCGGCCTGCTCACGATCGCCGGCTGCGAGAACGCGGACGGCGTCGAGCTGCTCGGCGCGGAGGTCTGCGAGCTGCCCGACCCGCGCCCCTGGCTCGACTCCGGCTGGATGCTGCTGACGACGGGCGTCGCGCTCGGCCACGGCGCGCACGTCCAGCGGCTGCTCGTCGAGCGCGCGGCCGACGCGCGCGCCGCCGCGATCGGCTTCTCCGTCGGGCTCGTCCACGCCGACGTGCCGGACACGGTGCGCGAGACCTGCGAACTGCTGTCGCTGCCGCTCGTCGCGATCCCCGCCGTCACGCCGTTCGGCCTCGTGCTGGCGGCGATCGCGCAGCGTAGCGGCCCGCACGAGCTGCAGACCGCACAGCGGACGCTCGCGATGCAGACGTACCTGATGGAGGCGCTCGCGGCGCCCGAGCCGGAGGCCGAGCTGCTGCGCCGGCTCGGCTCGCTGCTCAGCGGCACCGCGCTGCTGGCGGACGAGACCGGCGCGGTCGAGGGCGCCCCGAACGCCGCGCTCCCACACGCGCTCTGGGGGCCGTTGCGCGGCGGCCGGGGCGTGCGCCTGCACCACCTCCGCGGTGTGCGGTACGTGACCGCGCCGATCGGCGACCGCGTCGGCGCGCGCCGCTGGCTCGTCGTGGCCGGCGCCCCGGACGCGCTGCCCGACCAGCTCGCCCGCCGCGCGCTGGCGAGCGCCGAGCGGCTCGTGCGGCTGATCCACCGCGCGCGGCCGCCACGGCCGGCGGAGGCGCGCGCGGTGCGCGCCGAGCTGGCGCAGGCGCTGCTCGGATGGCGCCCCGCCGGAGACCGGCAGCAGCTCGGGCATCGCGCTGCGGCGCTCGGCCTCGGAGTGGACGAGCCGCTGAACGTCGCGGTGCTGCGACTGCGGCCCGCGCCGCGACAGCCGCGCGAGGAGCGCTCGCAGCAGCTGGGCCGCGCGCACGGAGAGATCGAGGAGCAGCTCACGCTCGCCGCCGTCCCGTTCCTGATCGCCCACCACCAGCACGATGTCGTGCTCGTCGTCCCCGCACCGGCGACGCCGGCGCTCGAGGCGTCGCTCGCCGACCTCGCCGCCGCGCAGGTCCTGCTCGACGTCGGGATCGGCCGCGCGGCGGCGACCCTCGATGGCCTCCCGCGCAGCTACCTCGACGCGCGCTTCGCGGTCGAGCAGCTCGCCGCCTCCGAAGCGTCCACGCCCGCGCCGCGCGTGCTCAGCCACGACGCCTTCGACCTCGCGACGAGCGTCGTCTGCGAAGCCGAGCCGGTGCTGTTGGGCCGGCGCCGCGACGCGCTCGCGGACGCGCGCCTCGGCGCCCCGCTGCGCGAGACGCTCGCTGCCTATCTCGCGCACCAGCTCGACGTGCCACGGACCGCTGCCGCGCTGAACCTCCATCCGAACTCCGTGCGCTACCGGCTCTCGCGCATCGAGCGCGAGCTGGGCCGTTCGCTCGCCGAGCCCGCGACGATCGCGAACCTCTATCTCGCGACGCTCGTCGACCGCGCCGCGAGCTCGCGCGAAGCGGAGTGACGCGCACCGCCCACAGGCGCGTGATTCGACCTCGAGCTCGTGTCCGATTCCGAAGTTCGGTGACTAGTGCCGTGTCAGGCAACGGTCACAGCACTAGTCGCGCGCCGGCAGCTGTTGCACCGCCCAGCCGTTGCCGTCCGGATCCGAGAAGAAGACGAACGACCCCCAGGGGAAGTGCTGGACGTCGCTGACGTCCACGCCCCGCACGGCGAGCTCCGCGCGCGCGGCCTCGACGTCCGCCACCACGAGCTGGAGGCCTTGCACCGAGCCCGGCGGCGTGTCGACGAGCCCCTTCCCGAGCGAGATCGAGCAGGCGGACCCGGGAGGCGTCAGCTGGACGAAGCGGATCTCGTCGCTGACCGTGTGGTCGTGGTCGGCGCTGAAGCCGACCTGCTCGCTGTAGAAGGCCTTTGCCCGGTCCACGTCGGAGACGGGGATCGGCACGAGCTCGAGCTTCCAGTCCACGAGGCGTCCTTTCTAGGAGGTTCGTACGGTCGATGTCCAGCGCGACGCTAGCGGCAATTGCGGTCACGGAACGTCCGCGATCGACAGATCGGGATCGCGGATGTGACCTCGCTACGTCAAGCCGTCGCGAGCTGCTGAACCTCGGCGGCGCTCGGCAGGCGATCGCGAGCGCCGTGCGCGCGGGTGGAGAGCGAGGCGGCGATCACGGCCGTGCGTGCCGCGTCGGAGAGGCGTTCGCCGGCGGCCAGCGCGACGGCGAGGGCGCCGCAGAAGCAATCGCCCGCTCCCGTCGTGTCGACGACGCGCACCGTCGGAGCCGGGACGTGGAGGACCGCGTCGCCGGCAGGCTCGTAGACGAGCGCGCCGGCGGCGCCGAGCGTCACGACGATCGCGCCTCGGAAGCCGAGGCCGCGCACGAGGGTCGCGGTCTCCTCCACCGTCGCCGGCGTCGGAGCGGCCGTCAGCAGCGCCAGCTCCGACTGGTTGGGCACGAGCACGTCGACGCGTGCGACGAGGTCGCGCGGCAGCTCGCGCGCGGGCGCGGGATTGAGCAGGACGAGGCCCCGCGCATGCGCGGCCGCGGCCGTGACCGCGGGCAGCGGGATCTCGAGCTGTGCGACGACGACAGCCGCCTCGCGCACCGGCTGCACGCGCACGTCCGCGGCCGTCACGGCGCCGTTGGCGCCCGGGTCGACGAGGATCAGGTTCTCGCCGCGCGTCGCGTCGACGGCGATCGTGGCGCTCCCGCTCCGGACGCCGGGCGTTCGGAGCAGGTGGGCGACGTCGATGCCACGGTGGCGGAGGTCCGCGACCAGCTCCTCGCCGACCGCGTCGTCGCCGACGCGACCGACCATCGCGACCTGACTCCCGAGCGCTGCCGCGGCAGCGGCCTGGTTGGCACCCTTCCCGCCGTAGCCGCTGCGCGATCCGCTCCCGAGGACCGTCTCGCCGGGTGACGGCAGGTGGTCGACGTCGATCGTGAGGTCCAGGTTCAGGCTGCCGACGACCGCGACCATGCGCGTCATGGGGACTCCCGGTGCGAGGAGGCGCGCGCGACGAGCTCGGGGACGATCTCGCTGCGCTGCGGCGGCCCGTCGTCTCCCCCGATGCGCAGCTGCAGCAGCCGCGCGGCCTCGGCGGCGATGCCGGCGAACGGCTGGCGGACCGTGGTCAGCGGCGGATCGGTCAGCTCGGTCATCGGGATGCCGTCGAAACCGGTGACCAGCACGTCGCGCGGGACGTGAAGGCCGAGCGTCCTGAGCTCGGCCATCACGCCGAGCGCGATGATGTCGGATCCGCACACGGCCGCTTCCGGGAGCTGGCCGCCCGCGACGAGAGCGCGGGCCGCCGAGCGGCCGAACGCGACCGAGAAGTCGCCGAGCAGCGGCTCGCCCGCCTCGAGCGCCGGGCGCTGCTCGAGCATCGTGCGAAACGCGGCGAGACGACCACGGCCGGTCGACGTCGTGAAGACGCCGGAGATCATCGCGACACGCCGCACGCCCTGGTCGAGGAGGTGGTCGAGCACCATCCGCAGCCCGGCGATGTTGTCGACGCCGACGAAGTCCGCGGGGAGGTCGTCGACCTGGCGGTCGAGCTGGACGACCGGGACCGCTGCGGACGCCCGCCGCAGCGGCTCGAGGCTCTGGTGATGGTGTGAGGGGACGACGAGCAGTCCGTCGACCTTGCGCTCGCCGAGCGTCACCAGCCAGCGCGCCTCGCGTTCCAGCGAGCCGCGCGAGTCGGCCAGCAGGAGGTCGAGGTTGGCGCGCTCGAGCACGCGCGCGACCGCTTCGATCAGCTCGGCGAAGAATGGGTTCGAGATGTCGGGCACGAGCATCCCGACCGTTCCCGTCACCTGCGTCCGCAGCGCTCGCGCGATCGGGTCGAGCCGGTAGTTGAGCCGCTCGCTCGCCGCCAGCACCGCGCCGACCGCCGCGGGGGAGACGTTGGGGCTGTTCGAGAACACGCGGGAGGCCGTCGCGACCGACACGCCGGCCGCGGCTGCCACGTCGCGCAGACGCGGCTTCCGTGAGATCGGTTCCATCAGATCTGGCAGCGCGGTGTCGGATTCCTTCGGCATCTCATAAACAATCATGCCAGGAACTCCGTCAGGTCATTGGAAAGCGCGCCGATGCCGGACGTTCGGTTTTGTGGAATCGGTTACACGAACCGTGGCGCGGTCGCCGCTCCGCGGGCGTCAGCCACCGAGGGAAGAGGATCCATGCCGACGAGTGCGTCAATCGAAGGCCGTGACGAGCCTGCAGTCATCCGCGCGCGCGGCCTGATCAAGACGTTCGGGCACGTCGCGGCGCTGCAGGGGGTCGACCTCGAGCTCTACGGCGGCGAGGTCGTCGCGCTGCTGGGCGACAACGGCGCCGGCAAGTCGACGCTGACGAAATGCCTGTGCGGCGTCTACCAGCCCGACGCGGGCGAGCTCGAGCTCGCGGGCCGCCCCGTGCAGCTGCGCTCGATCCGCGACGCCGAGGCCTACGGGATCAGCGTCGTCTACCAGGACCTCGCGCTCGCGCCCGACCTGACCGTGCTGGAGAACATCTTCCTCGGGCACGAGCTCCTCCGCACCGGCCTGCTCGGACGCGCGGGCGCGCTCGCGCGGGGTGAGATGGCGCAGCGCGCCGACGCCGCGCTGCAGGCGCTGGGGATCGACCTGCCGTCGGTGCGCATCCCGGTGAGCGAGCTCTCGGGCGGGCAGCGACAGGCGGTGGCGATCGCGCGCGCGACGATGTGGACGCGCGCGGGCATCCTGATGGACGAGCCGACCGCAGCGCTCGGCACGCGCCAGAGCGACATCGTCGCGAATCTGATCACGGCCACGGCCGCCCGCGGCCTCGGCGTGATGGTCATCTCGCATGACCTCCCGCGGGTGATGGAGATCGCCACGCGAGTGATCGTGCTGCGCCACGGTCGCGTCGTCCTCGACACCCCGGCACAGGGCCTCTCGCGACGCGACGTCGTCGACGCGATGGTCGGCTACGCGGAGGAAGTCCATGGCTGAGCACGCGGTCAGCTCACGACCTGCGGCGCCCGAGCGGGGCGAGCGGCGCGCGGTGCTCCAGCGCGTCGCGGGACACCCCGCCTTCTGGATCGCGCTGATCGACGTCGCCCTGATCCTGATCTTCGGCCTGCTCTCGCCGAACAACGTCTTCTGGACGCTGGGAAGCTTCCAGAACCTCGCCGTCGACTCGGCCGAGGCGCTGCTGCTGACGACCGGCGTCGCGCTGCTGCTCGGTGCGGGCGAGTTCGACATCTCGCAGGGCGCGAACGTCGTGCTGTCCTCGGTCATCGGCGGCAAGGTCATGCTCGCGCTCGGCAGCGCCGGGACGCTGCCGGCGATCCTCCTCGGCGCGCTCACCTGCGTCGCCTGCGGCGCGGGGATGGGCGCCGTCAACGGCATCGTCGTGACGAAGCTCGGCGTCAACTCGCTCGTGGCGACGCTCGGCACGCTGGGGATCGCGACCGGCGCCGCCGACCTGATCACCAACGGCAGCGACCTCGCCGGCTTCCCCCTGCAGCTGCAGAGCGCCTTCGGCAGTCGCGTCGTGCTCGGCGTCCCGCTCCCGGCGCTCGTCGCGCTCGCGCTGTTCGGGGTCGCCTGGCTGGTGCTCAGGTTCACGCGCTCCGGGGTGCGGATCCTGGCGCTCGGCTCCTCGCGCGAGAGCGCCGTGCGCTCCGGGCTGCGCGTCGATCGGCTGCTGATCGTGCTGTTCCTGCTCACCGGCGCGCTCGTCGGGGTTGCCGGCTTCATCGACATCAGCCGCTTCGGGACGACGAACGTCAGCGGCCACCAGACCGACGCGCTCGCCTCGATCGGCGCGGCCGTGATCGGCGGCGCGAGCCTGTGGGGCGGACGCGTGCCGCTGCTGGGTGCGCTCTTCGGTGCGCTGCTCGCCGTGATCCTCCAGGACGGGCTGGTGGTCGTCGGGCTCTCCCCGTTCTTCCAGCTGATCGCCACCGGCGTCGTGCTGATCGCCGCCGTCCACCTCGACCAGCAGCGGCGGCAGCGCAGCGGACGACCGGGTCGCGTGCGCGCCCGGCTCAGATCGTGACGATGGCACTCGGAGACAGGAGAGAGGCATGAGGATGAGAACACGCGGAGCGCAGCGACTCACGGGCCTGGCGGGGATCGCCGCGCTCACCGCCGTCGCGATCACGGGCTGCGGTTCGAGCTCGTCGTCGAGTGGCGGATCGAAGAGCTACTCGATCGCGGCGGTCGTCGCCGACGCGGCGGACCCCTACTACGTCTCGATGCAGTGCGGCGCCGAACAGGAGGCCAAGCGCTCGGGCGCGAAGCTCAACTGGCAGGGACCGGCCGCGGTCGACACCGCGAAGGAGGTCTCGGCGCTCAACACCGTCAGCATCACGAAGCCCGACGGGATCATGATCAGCCCGTTCTCGCCGACCGCGTTCGTCGCGCCGGTGCAGCGCATCATGAAGGCCGGCACGCCGGTCACGCTCGCCGACGGCGAGCTTTCGCAGAAGGTTGCGTACAGAACCTTCCACGCGGACATCAACGCCGCCGGCGCGGCGCTCGCGCAGCGGATGGCCAGCGCACTCGGCGCGCACGGGACGCTCGGCATCGTCGCGCAGGATCCGGGCGATCCGCTCGACGGCAACCGCTATGCGGCGCTGATCAAGGTGCTCGAGGCGAAGTATCCGGGCATCACCGTGCTGCCGGTGCAGTACGCCAACGTCAGCACGGCCAGATCGGCGTCGATCGCCGCCGGCCTGCTGCGTGCCCACCCGGAGCTCAACGTGCTCTATGCGACGAACGGACCGCAGGCCGCGGGCGTCGCCTCCGCGATCGCGGCCGCGAAGCGTCAGGGCTCGGTGAAGCTGTTCGCGTTCGACGCCACGCCGCAGGAGGTCAGCCAGCTCAAGAGCGGCGCGATCGACACGCTCGTCGCCCAGAGCCCGTTCCTCGAGGGCCAGCAGGGCGTGCGCGCGCTGGTCTCGTACCTGAAGCAGGGCACGTCGGGACCCGTCCCGGCCGCGACCGAGGCGTACGTGCCGACGCCGTTCAAGGTGCTGACGAAGGACAACGTCGAGGCGCCGGCGTCGAAGCCGTTCCTCTACCTCAGCTCCTGCAGCTAGGCGGCGAGCGATGAGCACGGCGACGGACCGCGGGCGGTTCCACGATCCTCCTCCCGCGGTCCGTCCTGCCGCCTACTGGTTCTGGAGCAGCCTCCCGACGCCGCAGGAGGCCGTGCGCCAGACGCGCGAGATCGCGGCGGCCGGCTACTCGACGGTGCTCGTGCAGGCGCGCCTCTCGTTCCCGCGCGAGGCGTACCTGAGCCCCGCGTACCTGTCCGCCTACCGCACGGCGGTGCAGGCGGCGGCGGCAGCCGGCCTCGAGGTCGGCGTCTACGACGACTACAACTGGATCAGCGGGCACGCCGGCGGCCGCACCGTGGCCGGCGCCGATCACCTGCGCGAGCGGCATCTGCTGTGGTCGACCGCCGAGCGCCGCGACGGGCGCGTCGTCTGCTCGGTCGGCGGCATCGGCTCGGAGTTCCTGCAGAGCCTCGGCGCGGCGGTGATGTCGTGGGTCTACGAGGGCGCTCGGCCGACGTGGGCGGACTGGACGCTCGTCGCCGCCGTCGCGCACCCGCCGTCCGTCGGGGATCCCGACGAGCTGATCGACGTGACCGGCTGGGCCGCCGTCGACGGACGGCCGGACGGCTGCGAGACGCGGATCGACCCGGCGGCGCCGATCCCGGACGGGTGGACGGTGACGAGCTTCGTCAGCGCGCGCTGCGCGAGCTCGCGGCTCGTGAACTACCTCGACCCGGCGGCGGCGCGGCGATTCGTCGAGGTCTCCTACGAGCCCTACGCGCAGGCGTGCGCCGGCCTGCTCGGCGACCCGATCCGCTACTTCTTCTTCGACCACCCGTACGGCGGCTTCTACGACTGGACGCAGCGTCGCGGCGACGTCGGCAACAGCCTGATGTGGCACGAGCGCTTCGGGGCGGAGCTCGCGCGCGAGCAGCGCCGGCCGCTCGGCACGCTGCTGCTCGCGTTGATCGACGACGTCGGTCCGCTGACGGCGCTCCTGCGCTGCTCGTTCTTCGACGCCTACAGCCGTCGCGGGATCGACAGCTTCCTCGGGACGCTCGCCGACTGGACCGCGGCGCACGGCGTCGGGCTCGCCGGCCACGAGCTGCTCGCGCACGTCGGCGGCTGGAGCCTCGACGGCGGCTTTCCCGACATCGACGGCCGCACGAACTTCGGGCTCGACTGCTTCCGCGTCGAGCGCCACCGCACGCACACCACCGTCGACGCGTCGGACTCCGCGCCGCAGCTCGGCGCCAAGCTCGGCGACTCCGTCGCGCGCGCGCACGGACGCTCGCGCTGCATCGTCGAGCAGTACGCCTGCCGTCCGGGCCGCCCGGGACCCGTCGCAGCCGGCACGTGGGAGCTGACGCTCGGCGAGCTGCGCATGCAGGCGCTGCGGCACCATCTGCTCGGCGCACGCCAGTTCCTCTTCCACGCCTATTTCCAGACCGACGGTACCGACACGGACGTCGAAGGCTTCACGAACCCGCGCTTCGACTTCCCTCCGGGCATCAACTTCGAGCCGTGGTTCCGCCATCACGCCAGCTTCGCGACCGAGTCCGCCCGCCTGTCCGCGTTCATCGACGGCGGCGAGCCGGTGCGCGAGGTCGCGCTGCTGTACCCGCTCCACACGGCCTGGGCCGAGGGCCCGCACCACGTCCACGCCGAGCTCGTAGGTGCATGGGCGGAGCTGCTGAGCGCCGCTGGCGTCGGCTTCGACCTCGTCGACGAGCGCCAGCTTGCGAGACACCACGTGCGCGACGGCAGAGCGTGGTTCGGCGACCACGGGTACCGCGCCGTGATCCTCCCGGGCGTGACGACGTTCGCGTCGGCTGCGACCGTCGGTGTGTTGGAGCGGCTCGTCGACGACGGCGGTGTCGTCGTCGCGTCGGCACCGCTCCCCGGCGCGACCGCGGACGGAGGAGCCGACCCGCTGCTCGCTCGTCGCGTCGCCGCGCTCTCGACCGACGGCGGTGACGGGCGCGGCATCCCGCCGGTGCTGCTCGACGCGCTGATCGATCTCGACGGGGGTCCGCGGATCGACGTTGGTGAGGGCGCCGGCGTGGTCTACCGCTGGGTCGGCCGGGACGCGGACGGCTGGCGGATCGCGCTCCTCAACGACGGCCCTTCCCGGCGCCGCGTCACGGTGGAGATGGGGAGGACCGTGCGGGCCGAGCGTTGGCGGCCCGAGCTCGGGAGCCGGCAGTCGTGGCCCTGGAGCGTCCCGAGCGGCGCCGGCACGCGCGTCTCGATCGACGTCGAGCCGGGGGAGGTCGCGTGCCTGCTGCTCACGCCGGAGTCACCGGCCGCGTCGCTGAGCGACTGCCCCACGCCCGTCGAGGACGTGCGCGAGGACGGGGTCGATCTCGTCGTGCGAACGGTGGCGTCCACCGTCGCATCGACGTCGCTGACGGTCCGCCACGCCGGGGGCACGACCTCGACCGTGACGATCGCCCGCGCGGCGGACGCACCCGCGTGCGAGCTGTCGGACGGGTGGACGCTCGCGATCGGCGACGGTCCCGGCGTGCCGATCCTCGTCGACCGCGGCTGGGAGCTGCAGGGCCTCGAGACGTTCGCAGGGGTCGGCGTCTACCGCTGTACCTTCGACCTGCCCGGCGATCCCGAGGCGGGTCCCTGGACGCTCGAGCTGCCAGCGGTGCACTGCGCGGTCGAGGCCCGTCTCAACGACGTGCCGCTCGGGATGCGCGGCTGGTCGCCGTACCGGCTCGTCGTGCCCTGCGAAGCGCTGCGCGAGCGGGGGAACGAGCTCGAGTTCGCCGTCGCCAGTGCCGCCGCGAACCGCTATTACGCCGGCACGCCCTACCAGGACGGCCTTCAGCCGAGCGGGCTCGCCGGAGCCCCGACGCTCACGCGGTCCCACGTCGTCGAGGTCCGCATCCCGGTCGCGAGCCGCACACCGAAGACCTGATCAATAGCGGCGGGAGCCCTGGTCGACGTCGTTGCGTCAGAAGCAGCCACTCGCCTGCGGCAGAAGCCGCGGCTCGCCGCCCCACGCGAAGCGGACGCAACGTGGTTGGCGCACGGCTGCGCTCCAATCGCCTGTCGGCTCGTTCGCGTGCCGGCGGCAGCGTCGCCTGGCGCTAGCCTCTGTGTGTGGCGACGACGCAGGTGATTCGCAGCGAGCGGTTTCCCGATCTCGACGACGAGGTGCTCTTCCCCCGGCTCTCGGACGCCAAGCTGACGTGGTTGGCCGAGCGCGGCGAGCGGCTTGCGTTCGAGCCCGGCGCCGTGCTCTACGAGCACGCCGTCCGTGACGCGCCGTTCTACGTGATCGTGCACGGGCTCGTCGAGTTCGTCGACCGCAAGCCCGGCAAGGACGTCTACGTCGCGCAGGCCGACAGCCGTACGTTCATCGGCGACATCGCCGCGTTCACCGGCGAGCCGACGATCAGCGCCTGCGTGGCGGTCGAGCCGACGGACGTGATCGCCTTCGACAGATCCGGCTTGCGCGAGATGCTCGCGCGCTGGCCCGAGTTCGGCGAACACGTCTTCCGCACGCTGCTGGCGAGGCGTACGTGGCACGAGGCCGAGGGAAACGGCGTCATGCGCCTGATCGCGCCGCGTGGCTCCCGGCGGGCGTTCGAGGTGCGCGACCTGCTCGAGCGCAACCTGCTGCCCGTGCGCGCCTACGACGTGGACACCGACGCCGAGAGCGCGGCGCTGCTCGAGTGGCTCGACATCCCGCGCTCGGAGACGCCGGTGCTCGTCCACGCCACGACCGTGATGCGCAACCCGTCCGCCGCCCAGGTCGCGCGGTCGCTCGGCCTGCGCGCCGAGGTCGACGGGGAACGCTTCGACGTCGTCGTGCTGGGCGCCGGCCCGGCCGGGCTGGCGGCCGCGGTGTACGGCGGCTCGGAAGGGTTGCGGACGCTCGTGGCCGAGGCATGGGCGCCTGGCGGCCAGGCCGGCACGAGCACGCGGATCGAGAACTACCTCGGCTTCCCGACCGGGATCTCGGGGACCGAGCTGACGCGCAAGGCGACGTTGCAGGCGCGCCGCTTCGACGCGGTGCTCTCCAGCTTCCACCGGGCGGTCGAGCTGGCCGACGGGCCCGAGGGACTGGTGCGCGTCGACCTCGACGACGGCCAGCACGTCCTCGCTCGCTGCGTCGTGATGGCGACGGGCGCCCGCTGGCGGGAGCTGCAGGCGGACGGCGTCGACCGCTTCCGCGGCGCCGGGGTGTACCACGCGGCGATGGCGACCGACGCGGAGCGCTGCCGCGGCGAGGACGTGGTCGTCGTCGGCGGTGGCAACTCTGCCGGCCAGGCGGCGGTCCACCTCGCTTCGCGTGCCCGCAGCGTCCGCGTCGTCGTCCGCGGCACGGCGCTGAAGTCGACGATGTCGCGCTACCTCGTCGATCGGATCGAGCGCTCGCCGCGGATCGAGGTCAGGACCGAGACCGAGGTCTCTGCCGTGCACGGCTCGGCGACCGTCGAGTCCGTGAGCCTCGTCGACCGCCGCGACGGCAGCGTCGAGCAGGTTGCGTCGACGGCCGTCTTCGTGATGATCGGGGCGGACCCGTGCACCGAGGCGGCGACCGGGATCCTCGCCGTCGACGCCGCCGGATACCTGCTCTGCGGCAGCGGCGCGGCGAAGCGCGACGGACATCTCTGCTGGCCGCTGAGCGACCGCGAGCCGCATCTCCTGGAGACGACTCGCCCCGGCGTGTTCGCCGCGGGCGACGTGCGAGCAGGGGCATCCAAGCGCGTGGCGGGCGCGGTCGGCGACGGCGCGATGGTCGTGCGGTTCGCGCACGACGTGCTGGCCGACTGAGGCCACACGACGACGTCATCGGCGAGGAGACGGCGGTCGTCGCGATCGGCGCCGGCGTCGGTGCAACGCCGCCGATGAGCATGCTCGAGACGATCATCGCCGCGGTCGAGCTCGCGCTGGCGGCGGCGCGCGTCCCGCCCAAGCGTGCGCCACGTTGGCGGCGCGCCTGATCCGCCCGGTGCGATGCTCCGCAAACGAGAGGATCACCGTCCAACCGAAGGAGCTCATCATGTCGTCTCAGCTGCAGCGGCCACGGGCCTCCATTGCGACGCTGCCGGCGGACGGGGGCACGAACCGCCGGCAGTTCATCCGCGGCGCCGCGATCGGCGGAGTCGGCGTTGTCGCGGGGGAGGCGCTGCTCGGCGTGCCGGCGACGGCGCTTGCGCAAGGGGCGACGCCGGGCGATCTGGCGATCCTCCAGGCCGCGCAGGTGGCCGAAGCGCTCGCGGTGACGACGTACACGAACATCATCGCGGCTCCGTTCTTCTCGCGGCTGGCCGCCGACGACCAGGGCTATCTCAGAGCGGCGCGCCAGGAAGAGATGTCGCACTACGCGCTCGAGCTCAGCGTCACGAGAAGAGCGTCGCCGTTCACGACGTTCTTCTATCCGCCGAGAACGTTCTCCGATGCGCGGACGACCCTGAACGTCCTCGTATCGCTCGAGGACGCCTTCATCGCCGCCTACCTCGTCGGCGTGCGCCGGTTCAGCACGGCCGACCTGCGCGTGACGGCGGCGCGGATCATGGGGATCGAGAGCGACCACCGCACGCTCGCCCGCGTCGTCGCGCCGGGGGTCGCGAGACAGGACGGCGGCCCGATCGAGCGGGTCACCGGCATCCAGGGCCGGGCCGAGAGCGTCGATCCGCCCAACAACAACGGCTACGAGCGGACGCTTCGCTGGACGCAGATCGCCCAGGCCGTCAACGCGCTGCTGGCGTTCGCCCAGAGAAGCCGGGCGGCGAGAGCGGGCTTCGACACGACCCGCTCCTTCGCCTTCCACCCGTTCACGCCGACGCTGCCCTCCCCGCTCGGGGCGTTCCGCTCGTTCACCGGCTGACCGACCATGGCACAGCGCCGCGCGCGCTCAGCCGCTCGCGCGCGCGGCGTGTCGTGCGGTCAGTGCGCAGGCGACGGCCGCGAGGAGCAGCAGGATGCCGTTGGCGACGAGGGCGGTGTGCAGCGCTTGGGCCATGTCGGCGCCGCCCGCGATGCGGCTCGTGAGGATGACGCCGAGCACGGCTGGCCCGAGCGCGGCGCCGTACTGGCGCAGGGCGGTGTTGGCTGCGGACGCCATGCCGGCGAGGCGGTGCGGGACGGCGTGGATCGCGGCGACCGCGACGGCGCTGAGCATGAAGGCGTCGGCGACGCCGAGCACGGCGAGGCGCCACGCCACGCCGCCGATCGAGGTGCTCGCCTCGATCGCGGTCAGGAGGAACATCGCGACTGCCCCGAGCGCGAGCCCGAAGGAGAGCAGCGCGATCGGTTGGAAGCGGGCCAGCAGTCGCCCGACGAACGGGTTCACGAGCGCGGTGACGCCGTTGATGAAGAGCAGCCGGACGCCGATCTCCAGCGGTGAGAGATGTTGCGCGGTGCCGAAGAAGAGGCTCAGCAGGAAGATCGCTCCGACGAGCGCGAACAGGGCGATCAGCGCGGAGAAGCCGGCGGCGCTGAACGCGGGCGAGCGAAACAGGGCGATGTCGAGGATCGGCGAGCTGGAGCGCAGCTCGACGAGCACGAACGCGACGAGCGCGACGGCGCCAACGGCCAGTCCCGCGATCGTCTTCGGCGAGCCCCAGCCGGCTTGGCCGCCTTCGATGACGCCGAAGATGCTCGTCGCGATCGCGACCGTCGCCGTGATCTGACCGGGCCAGTCGAGATGGCGGCCTTCCGGCGCCTTCGACTCCGGCAGTCGCAGCGCGGCGAGGCCGCCGGCGATGACCGCGAGCACCGCGACCGGCACGAAGATCCAGCCCCACGACGCGTGTTCGAGGATCACCCCCGAGATCAGCGGCCCGACGGCGAGGCCGAGCACGAGTCCGGTCGCCCACAGCGCGACGAAGCGCGCGCGGGCGCGCAGGTCGGGCACGGCGTGGGCGATCAGCGCGAGAGTCGTCGGCAGCAGCAGCCCGGCGCCGGCGCCGGTGATCGCCTGACCGACCCACAGGACGTGCAGCGCGTCCTTCCCGCCGAGCGTGCTGCCGAGCGCGGCGGTCGTCGCGCCGAGCACGGTCAGCGCCATGCCGATCAGGTAGACGCGGCGACGGCCGTGGAGGTCGCCGAAGACGCCGGCCGAGAGGATCATCGCCGCCATCGGGATGATGTAGCCGTCGGTCACCCACTGCAGGTCTGCGGTCGAGGCGCCCGTCGCCGCACGGATCGTCGTCAGCGAGACGCTGACCGCGGTGATCGGCACGTACGTCACGAAGACGCCGAGGACCGCAAGGGCGATCGTCAGCGCGACGGCGCGCTGGGCGCGCGCGCCCTCGGCCCTCGCGCCGTCCGCTGCTCGCGTGCGCTCGGCGCGATCCGCGCCCCGACTGCTCGCCGCTTCCGCCATCCGCTCAGGCCTTTCGTCGCTCATCGTCCGACCGCGAAGCTAGCAGGTACATGAACGTTGAGATTCTTTGCGTTGATAGAATCGGATGGGATGTCACGAGCTGACTCCGTACCCGACCGCGTCGACTCGATGCTCGCGTTCATCCTCGAGCTCGCGCCCGGGCGCGACCTGACGACGAAGTCGGTCGCGTGGCGGCTGCGACGAGCGGCCCACCACGTCGACACGGAGGTGCGCCGGCGGCTGGCGCCGCAGGGGATCGAGCTGTGGGAGCTCGAGATCCTCTGCGCGATCCGCCGCAGCGAGGGCGCGATCACGATGGGCGAGCTGCAGGACATCGCGCAGCTCACGTCCGGCGCGATCACGAATCGGATCGCCCGGCTGGAACGCGAAGGTCACGTCAGACGCGACGTCGATCCCGACGACCGGCGCCAGGTGCTCGTCACGATCACGCCCAGCGGCGTCGCCCGCGCACTGCAGGTGATCGAGGCGAACAACGCCGCCGAGCAGGAGATCTTCGCGGCGATCGACCGCGGCCTGCAGCGGCGCCTCTCCGCCGACCTGCGCGACCTGCTGCTCGCGACCGAAGGGCCCGACCCACAGGCGTGAGCGCCTCCGGCCGCGGTCCCCGGGCGGGCCCGGGTGCTCGACCTCATCTGACGGTCAGCGTCCCCTTCATGCCGGCGGCCTCGTGGCCGGGCACGGGGCAGTAGAAGGTGTAGCTGCCGGGCTTCAGGGTCGCCGTCACTCTCGCGTCCTGACCCTGACCGACCGAGCCCTGCGGCGAGACTCCGTTCACGCCGTTGCCCTTCACCGCCACGCTGTGCGGAACGCTCG
>JAOPZA010000162.1 GCA_025964325.1 Conexibacter sp. | reverse complement strand
CGGCGGGCGGCAGCGGCCGCGCGGCGCCCGCGGCGATCGCGGGTGTCGCGACGGTGCGCGAGACGCCGGTGCCGCCGGCGTTGGTCGCGAGCACGTGGCAGGCGATCCGCCGGCCGACGTCGGCCGGCGTCAGCGCGTAGGTCGCCGACGTGCCGCCCTGCAGCAGCCGCCCGCTGCGGGTGTCGAGGAACTGGTAGGCGAACGCCGGCCCGTTCGTCCACGTGCCGGCCGAGCAGGTCAGCGAGCTGCCGGCCGCGGCGTTGCCCTGCATCTGGATGTCCGTGCCGCCGCGCGGCGCGAGCGGGGGCGCGTCGCTGCCGAGCGCGAAGTCGCGGATCTCGGGGGCGGCGAGGTTCGTGTAGCCGTTCGTCGAGCCGGCGCCGCAGGCGCCCGAGGGGCCGTCGGCGGCGATGAAGCTGGCGACGCCGTGCAGCGCTCCGCCGATCGTCAGCGGGCCGCCGCTGTCGCCCTGGCAGGCCGAGCTGGTCGGGCTGCTGACGCAGTCGAGCAGCGCGTTGGCGGCGCCGCCGCACGCGATCGCGTCGCCGATCGTCGTGGTCGTGCCGTACAGAAAGCCGTTCGGCTGCTGGTTCGGGTCCTGCGTCTGGCGACCGAAGCCGGTGATGCTCGCGAGCGTGCCGAGCACGGGATACGCGCCGCCGGCGGCCGGGGCGATCGGCGCCTCCGTCGCCGCGTCGAGCGTCAGACCGGGAGCGGCCAGGACCAGCACGGCGACGTCGTCGGGGCTGACGTGCGCGGCGTTGAGGTTGTAGTCGTATCGCGGGTGCACGCGGATCGCGGTGACGGGCGGCGCGTTCTCACCGGGATACGGGGAGGCGGCGGGGTTGCTCGGGTTCACCTGCGAGGCGCCTGCGCGCACGACGAACTCGGCGTTCGGGATCTGCAGCCCGGAGGTCGCGTCGAACACGCAGTGGGCGGCGGTTACGATCTGCGTCGCGGCGAGGATCGAGCCGCCGCACGAGTACGTACGGAAGAGGCCGCCGCCGAGCGGGATCTGCGCCTGGACGTACACCTGCCACGGCGCTTGGGTGACGGCGATCTGGCTGCCGCCGACGATCGCGGGGCCCTCCGGCAGGCTCCGCACCGTGTGCTCCTGCTCCTGCGACGGGCTGGGGTACGTTGCCGCGCTCGCCGCGGCTGCGGCGAACGACGCAAGCGCGATGCCGGCAAGCGCATGCACGAGCAGCGCCGCTGCGCCTCGGCCCCGTACGCGTGAGCTCTTCATCCGTGAACCTATGGTTGGCGTTCGTCGACGATCTTCGAGAGGTCGATATGCGGTTGGCGGTCGTCGGGCAAGAGCTTGATGCGCCAGGAGTAGCTGCGCGCATCAGCGCGCCGCTCAGCAGGCGCCGGGCGTGCCGGGCAAGGCGTCAGCGGCCGCGGCGGAGCAGTCGAGCACGTGTCCCGCGCTCGCCTGCTGCAGCAGGCGGTACAGCGTCTCGCGCTGCTCGCCGTCGAGCGTGCCGAGTACGTCGTCCTCGGTTGCGGCGAGCGCGAGCTCCGCCTGGGCGAGGCGCTTCGCGCCGGCGTCGGTCAGCTCGACGATGTGCCGGCGGCGATCATCGCTCGAGCGCCGGCGCGAGATCAGCTCGTCGGCCTCGAGCTCGTTGAGCAGCCCGACGAGGTTGGTGCGGTCGATCTGCAACATCGTCGAGAGCGCCTGCTGCGTGGTGCCGCGAAGGTCGCGCAGCACGGTGAGCGCGACGAGGTGGCGCGGGCGCAGGCCGAGCGGCGCGAGCGCCGACTCCGCGCCCAGCCGCATGCGACGCGCGACGTGGTCGAGAAGCGCGGCGGACCGGTGCGGTGGCTGGACGACGGGCAGCGAGCTGATCGATCAAGTGTACGCCAGCTCAACGGCTCATCGGTGTGGTACAACTCGTTTGCCTTGTACAAACGAATTGCGGAGAACGACGAATGGCCCACCTGCTGCACATCGATTCGAGCATCCAGGGCGAGCGCTCGATCAGCCGCTCGCTGACCGCCCGTGCCGCCGACGCCTGGCGCGCCGCGCACCCCGACGGCACAGTCGCCTACCGCGACCTCGGCGCCGATCCGCTGCCGCACCTCGACGCCGAGGGCGGCCTCGCGCGCATGGTCCCGCGCGACCAGCACACGCCGGCGCAGGCCGCCTCGTGGGCGCTGACCGAGCAGCTCGTGGACGAGGTCAAGCAGGCCGACACGATCCTGCTCGGCCTGCCGGTCTACAACTTCGGCGCGCCGAGCACGGTCAAGGCTTGGGTCGACCACCTGATCGCGCCCGGCCTGTCGCTCGATCCCGTCACGCACGAGGGGCTCCTCGGCGGCCGCGACCTGCTGGTGCTCGCCGCGCGCGGCGGCGGCTACGCGCCCGGCACCCCGCGCGAAGGCTGGGACCACGCCGAGCAGTGGCTGCCCCACGGCCTCGCGTTGACCGGCCTCGAGCCGCGCTTCATCACCGCCGAGCTGACGCTCGCCGACAGCACCCCCGCGATGGCGGAGCTGAAGCCGCTCGCGGCCGAGAGCCTCGCCGCCGCCCGGCGCGAGATCGACGCGCTCTGGAGCGGCGCGGCCGCCGCGGCGTAGCTCCGCCGCGCCCGCGGCGCGCGGGCTACCCGCCTACGGCGCCTTCTTCGGCGTGATCGCGGCCGACGTCGACAGCACCGCGCCGGCGGCGTTCTTCGCCCGCACCGCGACGAACGGCCGCGTCGTCTTGACCGTCGCCTTCGTCTCGAAGTCGGTCTTCTTGACGGAGGCGACCGGGGCGAGCGCGCTCGCGCTCGCGCCCGCCAGCACCTCCCAGCTGGCGACGTTCGCGGCGCCGTTCCAGCTCGCGTAGATCGTGGCCGTGCCCTTGCCGTCGCTGCTGGCCGCGATCGCCGGCGTGCTCGTCGGCCGCGGGTCCCACGGCGATCTGTAGGCCCGGTAGGACTCGTCGCCGAGCGGGAAGCGGAGGTCGAACAGCAGCTTCCCGCCGGGGCTGAACTCCGACGCCAGCGGCGCGCTGCCCCAGCCGACGAGCGTGTTCGAGTTCGGCAGCGTCTGCATGTTGCCCTGGCTGTTGGAGAGCACCTTCGGGGTGTGGACGAAGTCGTGCACGAGCCACGCGGACTTCTTGTGCGTGTCGACTCGGATGCCGATGCCGTGCGACTGCGTGTGGACGGCCGGCGCGGCCCCGTCGTCGAACAGCGTGATCGTCCCGTCGGGCAGGATGCGCGCGTCGTGCTGCCAGGCGAACGTGCTGCCCTGGGCCATCGTGAAGCTGCTCTTCTTGCCGTTCAGGCGCCACACGAGGGCGCCCGTGCCGGCGTCGATCTTGTAGACGCCCCAGGTGTTGCGCGCCGAGACGATCGGGTCGCCGTCGCGGTTGACGGTGATGGAGTTGATGTGGAAGTAGTCGTAGACGTGGCCGTCGACCGTGACGGGCGGGATGTAGGACTCCGACGGGGCGACGTGGTCGAGGCTGTGCCACTCGAACTGCACGAGCCCGGTCTTCACGTCGATCGCCTGCACGACCGAGTCGAGCACGACCGCGCGCTTGGCGCCGTGGACGGAGGAGAGGTCGTACACGACCGGGTTCTCGACTCCGACGAAGGCGGTGCCGCTGGGCGTCAGCAGGAACTCGTGCGGGTCGGCGCGGTAGCCGTTGCCGGCGTTCACGACCGCGATGCGGTGGTAGGCGCGGTCGAAGATCATCCCGGAGCCGATCCCGACGCCGGCGTTCACATCGCCCTGCCACCACGTCATCACCGGCTGGCCGCCGTACTGCTGGACGCGCACGTCGAGCGCGAGCTGGGTCCCGTGCATCGCGTGGAACCAGATCAGGCGGCCCTGGGGGTCGACCACCATCGGACCGGCCTGTCCGGGACCGTGCTGGCCGGGCGCGGAGAACTGCCCGAGGAACAGGAAACCGGGCGCGACGCCGGGCTTCGAGGTCGCGACGCTCAGCTTCGCCGGGGCGAGGTCGGGCCGCGAGTGGAACCGCTGCACGCCGCTGCCGCTCGTGATCGCCGCCGGCACGCCGGCCGCCGTGAGCGGCGGTCCCTGGGTGGCGATCTGGATCGAGAAGGTCCCGTCGTGGCCGCCGCGAACGGCGAGTCCCGTGTGCACCGTGACCGTCTCGCCGGCGGCGAAGGGGTGGTCGGGAAGAAAGCTCGCGCCCTTGCCGTCGGAGTGCCCGGCGAGCTTGCCGGGGTGCGCGCCGCTGCGCGACCCGCTCACCGTGACCGTCCCGACGGCCGCGGCACCGACGCCCCGGAAGCTGATCTGCGCGCTCGGCGAGGCGAGCCTCGTGCCCGGGCTCGGATAGACGCTGACCGGCGCCGTCGCGGCAGCCGCCGACGCGCACACCAGGCCAGTCGCGACGGTCGCGGTCGCGCACGCCAGCATTCTCGACAACGCCCCTGCGACCATCGCGTGACCTCTCCCGTTGGACTCCTGCAAAGCTGCGCCGTTCGGCGAGACTCGCGCGCTCGGCCTCGGCTAGCCGAACAGCGAGCCGTAGACGAACGTGACCGAGCGGCCGTCGGGGGCGGTGCAGCGGTCGGTCACGTACGGCCTCAGGTGCGTCACGCCGCAGGTCCATGCACCGACGCTGCTCGCGGGACCGCCCGCGTGGAGCCAGCGGCGGATCACGTGTCGCGCCGTGCGGCAGCCGACGTCGCGCGTGTTCATGTTCGAGACGCGGTACGCGTGGTCGAGCACGGCCGAGCGGCAGTGCGCAAACTCGGGCGGGTCGGTCCGGGCCGAGGCGATCGGCGCCGAGAGCAGCAGCGCGAGCGCGACGACGCCGCTCGTGAGCCACCCGATGCGCATGCGGATGCGCCACATGCGGCCGAATCTAGCACGCCGCCACGGACGCTTCGGCGCCCGCTGCGCCTCCCCGGAGGTCAGGACGGCGATGGCGCGCCCCCCGAGGGCAGCGGCCCCGACGCCTGAGCTCGCCAGCCGCGCGCCAGCTCGACGAACGGCTCCAGCGCATCCGGGTTCGCGAGCGTCTCCCGACGCACGACCGTGTCCGGCTCGGCGCCGGCGAGGATCCGCTTGACCGGGATCTCCAGCAGCTTCCCGCTGAGCGTCCGGGGGACGTCGGCGACCGCGTGCAGCTCGTGGGGGACGTGGCGCGGCGAGCAGTCCTCGCGGATGCGTCGCCGGATGCGCGCCGTCAGCTCGGCGTCGAGCACAGCGCCCTCGCGCAGGACGAGGAACAGCGGCATCCAGCCGCCGTCGAAGCGCGGCCGTCCTGGCACGTCGACGACGAGCGCGTCGAGCACGTCGTCCTCGACCAGCACCGCGCGGTAGATCTCGCTGGTGCCGATGCGGACCCCGCCGCGGTTGATCGTCGCGTCGGAGCGTCCCGAGATGATCGCCGTGCCCCGCTCGGTCAGCTCGATCCAGTCGCCGTGGCGCCAGACGCCCGGGTAGGTCGAGAAATAGGCCTCGCGGTAGCGCGGCCCGATCGCGTCGGGTGGGCTTCCGGGCGGCGCGTCGTCGTTCCAGAAGCGCACGGGCATGCACGGCATCGGCTTCGTCAGCACGAGCTCGCCGACCTGCCCGACGAGCGAGCGGCCGTCCTCGTCGAACGCCTCGAGCGCCGCGCCGAGCGCGGGGGCCTGCAGCTCGCCGCGGTAGACCGGCAGCGTCGGCACGCCGCCGACGAAGGCGCTGCAGACGTCGGTGCCGCCCGAGGTCGAGAACAGCCACGTGTCGGCTCCCAGCTCGTCGGCGACCCAGTCGAACGCCTCGGGCGGCAGCGGAGAGCCGGTCGAGCCGACCGCGTGCAGCGCCGAGAGGTCCCGGCCCTGCGCCGGGTGGACGCCGTCCTTCGCGCAGGTGCCGAGGTACGCGGCGCTGGCGCCGAAGACCGTCGTGCGCGTCTGCTCCGCGAGCGCCCACAGCGCGCCGAGGTCGGGATGCCCGGGCGAGCCGTCATAGAGCACGATCGCCGCGTCGGTCAGCAGCACGGCGACGAGGAAGTTCCACATCATCCACGCCGTCGTCGTGAACCAGAAGACGCGGTCGCCCGCCTGCGCGTCGAGCTGCAGGTGCACCAGCTTGAGGTGCTCGAGCAGCATCCCGCCGTGCGAGTGGACGATCGCCTTCGGGAGCCCGGTCGTGCCGCTGGAGAACAGGATCCACAGCGGATGGTCGAACGGGACGCGGGCGAACGTCAGCGGGCCGTCGCGCTCGAAGCCCGCCTCCCAGCCGGAGCCGTCGAGGTAGCCGAAGCGGACGAGGCGGGCGCCGACCTCGCCGGCGATCCGCTCGCCGCTCTCGCGGCGGTCGACGTCGCGGCCGTTGTAGCAGTAGCCGTCGACGGCGAGCAGCACCTTCGGCTCGAGCTGCCCGATGCGGTCGATCACCGCGGGCTCGCCGAGCTCGGGTGCGACGCTCGACCAGATCGCGCCGATCGATGCGGTCGCGACGAACGCGGCGACCGTCTCGGGGATGTTCGGCAGGTACGCGGCGACGCGATCGCCCTCGCGCACGCCGTGCGCGAGGAGGCCGGCACGGATCCGCGCGGCGGCGGCTCGCAGCTCCCCGCGCGACCACGAGCCGACGCCGGGCCGCACCTCGGAGGCATGGACGATCGCCGGGGCGTCGTCCTCGCGGCCGGCCGGCAGCATGTGCTCGGGATAGGAGACGGTCGCGCCCGGGAACCAGACGGCACCGGGCATCTCCGCTCGCCCGAGCACGCGCTCGGGCGGTGAGCCGAAGCGCACGTCGGCGAACGTCGCGACCGCGCCCCAGAAGCCCTCCAGATCGTCGACCGACCACGCGTGGGCGCCCGCGTAGTCGCGCGGGTCGCGGCCGTTCGCGCGCAGGAAGCGCGTCAGCGTCGCGCGTTCGCGGCGGCTCTCGGTGGGCGACCAGTACGGCCGCGGCGGCTCGTCCTGTCGCGCTCGCTCGCTTCTCTCCATGCCGGCAGCCTGCCGTCGCATCTCCCAGAAGTCAACGAGGCGGGGTCGCAGCCCGGCAGTTGCCCACGCGCCTCCCGCTACACGGTCGCTACATCTGCGTCCGAGACGCTGCGGGTGCTTGGCAACCACCGAACGAAGGGAACGACATGACCAAGCGGTTCCAGAAGCTGCTGCTGAGCGTCGCCGCGATCGCGGCGTTCGCGCTCGGCGGAGCGGTCTTCGCCCAGGCGCAGTCGAGCTCGAGCACGAGCCCGCCGGCGGCCCATCAGGCTGGGACGCCGTCGAGCGGCGCCGAGAACCCGAACGCGAAGGACACGGACAACGTCCAGAGCGGCGACCAGACGACGCCGGACGCGCCGACCACGCGCGGCGTCGCCGTGCACAAGGCCGGAGCGACGGGCACCGAGCCGCCGTCCTCCGAGCAGGAGCAGCCCGGCACCGAGACGGAGTCGGCGCCGAACAGCGACGGACCCGGCGGCCACGCGGACGAGCCCGGCAACGCCGGGGCCGACCACCAGAACCAGGGCGCCGAGTAGCGACCACGCGACCGTGCGCCCCGCGGGCTGATCCGCGGGTGCGCACGGCGCGCCGGCGCCGCCGCCGATGCGATCAGCGCTTGGTCGCCGTCAAGCAGAGTCGGCGCGTGTGCGCTGCTGCTTCACGCGCCGTCAGTATTTGTTGAGCAATGAAGAACACCAAACCGTGCGTCGAGGTCGACCGAGCGTCGATCGGGGCCCGGCCGGCGCGGCCCCGCGCAGCTCGCGCGACGCCGTCGCTGCCGTGAGCGTCGTTCAGCGAGGCGTGGCGGGACCGAGCACCGTCGGGCGCGCCGCGCCCTCCAGGAACATCTGCGAGAACGTGTCGGCGAGCTCCTCCGGGCCGAGCGCGTCATCTTCTCTGAACCAGAAGATCGCCCAGTTGAGGAGGTCGAGGAGGCCGAGCGAGAGCAGCTCGGCCGCGATGTCCTGACGCAGCGCGCCGGCCTCCTGCGCGCTCGAGAGCACGTCGAGCACGAGCCGCTGGTAGCGGTCGCGCATCGCGAGCACGTCGTCGCGGCGCTCGGCCGAGAGCGCGCGCATCTCGGTCAGCATCGTCGCGTGCTTGTTCTTGTCGTGCAGCATCGCGCCGACGTGCGCGCGAATCAGCGCGCGCAGGCGTTCCAGCGGGTCGTCCTCGAATGCGATCGCCGTCTGGACGGCCGACTCGATGTGACGCAGGGCGTCGATGCAGAGCCCGTAGAGCAGCTGCTCCTTGCTGTCCATGTGGTGGTACAGCGACGCCTTCTGGACGCCGAGCGCGTCCGCCAGCTCGCGGGTGGAGGTCGCCGCGTAGCCGTTGCGCCAGAAGAGCCGCGCCGCTTCCTCCTGCAGGCGTGCCCCCGTCGTTGTCGATCGCCCGTCGCGCCGAGTCTCCATTGCCCTTGCCTTTCGGTGCGTAGCAGAGCGCCTTGCGCCGTTCCGGTGTCCGATCGCGGGTCGACGCCGGTTGCTGCGGGCCTGCGACGAATCCACAGTACCCAAACGAGCGGTCGAGCGCTTCGGCATGGAAAAGTATCTTACCGACCGCTCGTTTGACAACTTGCGGCGACTTCCCTACGCTCGTTTTTCGCCTGTGCAGTCGTGGTGAACGTGCGGTCCCCGGAGGAGATGTTCATGCTCGAACTGTCGTCATCGGTTGCCGACGAGCTGTGGCCGTGCGTGCCGGTCGGCGCACCCCAGCCGCCGGTGAGGAGTCTCCATCTACTCGTCGTCGACAGCCACCCGGTCGTCCAGCACGGCGTGCGTCTGTTCGTCGGCGCGACGGACCGCATCCGCGCCGTCGACGAGGCGACCAGCGGTCGGGAGGCCGTCGACGTCGCGCGACGCGTGCGGCCCGACGTCGTGCTGCTGAACCCGTGGCTCGGCGACATGCTGCTGGGCGACGTCGTCGGCCTGATCGACGCGGTCTCGCCCGGCACCCGCATCGTCATCTTCGCGGCGCAGGTCTCGCCCTCGCTCCGCGAGGAGGCGGCGCTGCTGGGCGTCAGCGGCGTGCTCGGCCAGGACGCCGGCCGCGAGCGGCTGCTCGACGTCATCACGCGCGTCGCGGGCGGCGAGGTCGTCATCGATCCCGGCAACGAGGGGATGCTGAAGCAGGCCGCCGACAAGCTCCACGGGACGCCGCTGACGCCGCGCGAGCACGAGATCCTGCGACGCGCCGCGCGCGGCGAGAGCAACGTCGAGATCGCCGGCGCGATCTACCTCGCGCCGACCACCGTCAAGTCGTACCTGCAGAGCGCGCTGCGCAAGCTCGGCGCCCGCAACCGGGTCGAGGCGGTCTTCAAGCTGAGCGAGCTGCGGATCCTCTGATCCGCGTGCCCGGCGCGCGTCTCCCGCACGCGCGGCCGCACGCGCGCCCAGCCGCCAACAACCTCCGTTCGGACGGTGCACGAGGCCAGCCGACGGACGTAGCTTCTGGGCCGCCCGGACGCGATCGGATCCACGAGTGGAGGACAGCGGTGAGGCGCGATGTCGAGTTCAAGAGCGGCGGCGACACGATCCGCGGATGGCTCTACACGCCGGACGACGGCGACGGTCCGTTTCCCGTCGTCGTGATGGCCGGGGGCTGGTGCTACGTCAAGGAGCTGGTGCAGCCGCACTATGCCGAGATGTACGCGGAGCACGGCTTCGCGGCCCTGCTGTTCGACTACCGCAACTTCGGCGCGAGCGACGGCGCGCGGCGCCAGCACATCGACCCCGAGCTGCAGCTCGAGGACTACCGCAACGCGATCTCCTACGCCGAGACGCTCGACGAGGTCGACCCCGAGCGGATCGGCGTCTGGGGGCTCTCCTACAGCGGCGGCCACGCGCTGATCCTCGGCGCGACCGACCCGCGCGTCAGATGCGTCGCCTCGCAGATCCCGGTCGTCGACGGCTACCGCAACATGCGCCGCGTCCACGGGACGGTCGGCTTCCGCGCGTTCGAACGGCTGCTGCTGGAGGACCGCCGCCGCCGCTTCCGCACCGGCGAGGGCGGCACGCTGCCGCACGCCGCGCCGGACCCGACGACCGAGGTCTCGACCTGGCCCTTCCCCGAGACCTACCGCACCTTCGTCGAGCTGAAGGCATCCGAGGCGCCGGCCTACCAGAACCTCAGCACGATCGAGTCGGCCGAGCTGCTGATGTCCTACAGCGTCGAGCCGTTCCTGCCGCGCCTGCTGAACGTGCCGACGCTCGTCGTCGTCGCCGAGCGCGACGACCTGACGCTGTGGGACCTCGAGATCGAGGCGTTCAACGCGATCCCGACCCCGCGCAAGCGCCTCGTCGTGATCGGCGACTCGACCCACATGACGCTCTACAGCGACCGCTCGCTGCTCTCGCAGGCCGCCCGCGCGGCGACCGACTGGTTCGCCGAGCACCTGCTCGCGCCGACGCCCGTCGCGGTCTCGTGAAGCCCGCGGCGTTCGAGTACCACCGCGTCGGCACGACCGCCGAGGCGGTCGCCGTGCTCGACCAGCTGGGAGAGGACGGGCGCGTGCTGGCGGGCGGGCAGAGCCTGGTGCCGCTGATGAACTTCCGCCTCGCGCAGCCCGAGCACCTCGTCGACATCAACGGCGTCGGCGAGCTCGGCTATGTCCGGCACGACGACGGCATGCTGGCGCTCGGCGCGACCGCGCGTCAGGCGCACGTCGCCGCGGCGGAGCCGGCGCGCAGCGACGTGCCGCTGCTGGTCGAGGCGCTCGGCTTCGTCGCGCATCCGCCGATCCGCCATCGCGGCACCGTCGTCGGCAGCATCGCGCACGCCGATCCGGCGGCCGAGCTGCCGAGCGTCGCGGTCGCCTGCCACGCGAGCCTCACGCTGACGAGCCGCGCGGGGTCGCGCGACGTCGCCGCCGAGGACTTCTTCCTCGGGCCGTTCGAGACGCTGCTGGCCCCCGGCGAGCTGGTGACGGAGGTCCGCTTCCCGCCGAGCGCGCCGGGCGCCGGCTGGGCCTTCGTCGAGTTCGCGCGCCGTCACGGAGACTTCGCGATCGCCGGCGCGGCCGTCACGCTGGCGCTCGACGGCGACCGCGTCGCGGACGCCTCGATCGTGCTCTGCGCCGTCGGCCCGCGGCCGCTGCGCGCCGATCGCGCCGAGGCGCTCCTGCTCGGCCAGGCGCCCGACGCGGAGCTGATCGCCGAGGCCGCCGAGCGCGCGGTCGCCGACCTCGCGCCCGGCGCCGACATCCACGGCGGCACGGAGTATCGGATCGGCGTGGCGCGCGTCCAGGTGCGGCGAGCGATCACGCTCGCGCTCGAGCGCGCCAACGGAGGAGACCGCAGATGACCGCATCCGCCAGCAACGCGCAGACGCTCCCGATCACGGTGACGGTGAACGGGCGCGCCTACGAGCTCGCGCTCGAGCCGCGCAAGCTGCTCGCCGACGTGCTGCGCCAGGACCTCGGCCTGACGGGCCTCAACATCGGCTGCGCGCACGGCGTCTGCGGCAGCTGCACGATCCTGCTCGACGGCGAGACGGTGCGCTCCTGCACGCTCTTCGGCGTCCAGGCCGACGGCGCCGAGATCACGACGATCGAGGGCGTCGCGCCCTCGTTCGAGGAGCTGCACCCCGTGCAGGAGGCGTTCTGGGCCCAGCAGGGCCTGCAGTGCGGCTACTGCACGCCGGGCATGGTGCTGCGCACGATCGAGCTCTTGCGGGAGAACCCCGACCCGACGCGCGAGCAGGCGCGCGAGGCGATCGCCAGCAACCTCTGCCGCTGCACCGGCTACCAGTTCATCGTCGACGCCGTGATCGACGCGGCCGCGCGGCTGCGGTCGGCCGCGCAGCAGGAGGAGCCCGATGAGTCGAGGAGCTGAGATCCCGAAGATCCAGGCGCCGCGCGACCTCAAGTGGATCGGCAGATCGACGCGCCGCGTCGAGGATCCGAAGTACCTGCGTGGACTCGGCAGATACGTCGCCGACCTCGAGTTCCCCGGCATGCTGCACGCCGCGATCGTGCGCAGCCCGCACCCGCACGCGCGGATCCTCGGCATCGACGCGGAGGCCGCGCGCCAGATCCCCGGCGTCGTCGCGGTCGTGACCGGGGCGGAGGCGGCCGAGCTCGTCGACCCGCTGCCCGACTCCGGCCCGGCGCCCGACAGACACGTCTTCCGCGTGCTGGCGCTCGACAAGGTGCGCTACGTCGGCGAGGGCGTCGCGCTCGTGATCGCGGAGAGCCGCTACATCGCCGAGGACGCACGCGACTACGTCGACGTCGACTACGAGCCGCTCGACCCGATCGTCGACCCGATCGCCGCGGGCCAGGACACGTCGAACCTCGTCCACGACGCTCTCGGCTCGAACGTCGCCTACGACCGGACGTTCACGTTCGGCGACGTCGAGCGGCACTTCGCCGAGGCCGACATCGTCGTCAGAGACCGCCTCCATTGGCGCCGCGGCGCGGCGATGCCGCTCGACAACGGCGGCGCGGTCGGCATCTACGACCCGGCCACCGGCGAGCTGACGATCCACGCCAACTCGATCAGCATGACGTGGTTCGCGTTCGCGCTCGCCGCGACGCTGCGGATCCCGAGCAACAAGTTCGACGTCATCAGCTACGCCTCGGGCGGAAGCTTCGGCGCGCGCTTCTGCAACTGGCGCGTGCTCGTGACGGCCGGGCTCGCCTCGAAGCTGACGGGCAGACCCGTCAAGTACTCCGAGGATCGCCTCGACCACATCACGAACGGCGACCAGCACGCCTCCGACCGCTACTACGACGTCGAGCTGGCGCTGACGAGAGACGGCATCTTCCGCAGCCTCAAGACCGACGTGATCGACGACTACGGCGCCTACTGCCACCTCGGCGTCGGCACGCACGGGAACGCGATGGCGCAGGTGACCGGCGCCTACCGGATCGAGAGCACGGTCTACCGCGTGCGCGCGGTGCTGACGAACAAGACGCAGCAGGGCGCCTACCGCGGGTTCGGCGCCGAGGTCGCGAACTGGGCGATCGAGCGGCTCGTCGACAAGGCCGCGCGCCAGCTCGACATCGACCCGGCGGAGATCCGCCGCAAGAACTTCATCCAGCCGGAGCAGTTCCCGTACCACATCCCGACGGGGAACATGTACGACTCGGGCGACTACGAGCGCGTGCTCGACCATGCGCTCGAGCTGTTCGGCTACGACCACTGGCGCGCGGAGCAGGCGCGCATGCGGGCCGACGGACGCCGCGTCGGCATCGGCCTCGTGAGCTGCCAGGAGCGCAGCGTCTACAGCGCGACCGAGTTCTGGTTCTGGTACGACGATCCGGCGGTCCAGACGACGAGCACGCCGGAGGGCGTGAAGCTCACGGCAGACGCGCTCGGCAACCTCACCGTGACGCTCCACTCGACGCCGTTCTGGGGCAACTCGTCCGACACGATGGCGGCGATGCTCGTCGCCGAGGAGTTCGACGTCGACCCCGCGACCGTCGGGATCGAGTACCACGGCACGAAGGGCGGGCTGCCGGCCGCCGGGCCGGGCGGGAGCCGGCTGACGGTCATGTACGCGGGCGCGATCAGAGGCGCCGCGACGAAGATCAAGGACAAGGCGCGCAGGATCGCCGCGCAGCAGTTCGAGGCCGATCCGGAGGACGTCGAGTGGGTCGACGGCGGCTTCCAGGTGCGGGGCACGCCGGACGTGCGCAAGGAGTTCGGCGAGATCGCGATGGCCGCTCACCTGTTCGCGACCGAGCTGCCCGAGGGCCTGCAGAGCGGGCTGGAGGCGAGCCACGTCTACGACCATCCGTACACGACGATGCCGTCGAAGGACCGCACCGACCTTGGCGTCTTCTACCCCTGCATGGGCCATGCCTGCCACATCGCGATGGTCGAGGTCGACGTCGAGACGGGCGGCGTGAAGGTGCTCAGATACGCCGCCGTCCACGACGCCGGCACGATGGTCAACCCGCGCTCGCTCGAGGGACAGATCATCGGCGGCACGGCGCAGGGGATCGCGACCGCGCTGCTGGAGGAGCTCGTCTACGACGACCAGGGTCAGCTGCTCAGCTCGAGCTTCACGGACTTCCTGATGCCGACCGCGATGGAGGTGCCGGAGCTCGACATCGGCCACGAGGAGACGCCCTCGCCGATCACCGAGTACGGCATCAAGGGCGGCGGCGAGGCCGGGCGCATGATGGCGCCGGGCGCGATGTCGGCGGCGATCGACGACGCGCTCGTCGACTACGGCATCCACGTCGCCGAGCTGCCCGCGACGCCGGAGCGGATCGTGCGCTGGATCGGCGAGGCCGGCGGGGGCGCGGGCTCGGCGCCGCGATGACGCGGAGGCCCGAGCGGTGAGCCTGCAACCGGCCGACGCGATCGCCGCGACGCGCCGCTCGCCGCAGGCCGACCGCTACGTCGCCGACGGCCACTGGCCGGGGCGGCTGCTGGACGAGGACCTCGCCGACGCCGTCCGCCTGGCGCCCGCGGGCACGGCGATCGTCGCGGGCGACCGGCGGCTCGCCTTCGCCGCCCTCGCGGCTGCCGTCGAGCAGGCGGCGGGGATGCTCGCCGCGCTCGGGGTCGGCCCCGGCGACGTCGTCTCCTTCCAGCTGCCGAACTGGCTCGAGGCGGCGGTCGTGCACCACGCGGCCGTGCGGCTCGGCGCCGTCAGCAACCCGATCCCGTCGATCTACCGCGCTCGCGAGGTCGGCTTCATCCTCGCGCAGGCGCGCGCGAGCGTCTTGATCGTGCCCGACGTCTTCCGCCGCTTCGACTACCGCCGGATGGTGGCGGAGATCCGCGGCGAGCTGCCCCTGCTGCGCCACGTGCTGGTCGTCGGCGAGCCGGACGCGGAGACGACGTCGTTCGCGGCCGCGCTGGCGGCGGGCGGGACGGTCCCGGAGGTCGAGCGCCACGCGAGCGACGTCGCGCTGCTGCTCTACACCTCGGGCACCGAGGCCGACCCGAAGGGCGTGCTGCACTCGCACGACACGCTCGCCTACGAGTGCCGCAGCATCATCGAGCTCTACGGCCTCGGCGACGAGGAGCGCGTCTTCATGCCCTCGCCCGTGACGCACATCACGGGCCTGCTCTACGGGCTGCACCTGCCGTTGATGCTGAGAGCGCCGGTCGTCCTCCAGGACGTCTGGGACGTCGCCGACGCCTGCGCGCTGATCGAGCGCGAGCGCTGCACGTTCACCGTCGGCGCGACGCCGTTCCTGCACGGCCTCGTCCACGCACCCGCCGCCGTGCGCGGCGACATCTCGTCGCTGCGGATCTTCGGCTGCGGCGGCGCCGACATCCCGCCCGCGCTGATCGCCGCCGCGCACGAGCAGGGCCTGCGCGCCTCGCGCCTCTACGGCTCGAGCGAGTGCCCGACGGCGACCGGCACGCCGATCGGCGAGCCGCTCGCGCGCCATGCCGAGACCGACGGGCGCCCGATCGGGGCGGCCGAGGTGCGCGTCCTCGACGCGTCCGGCGCCGAGGTCGGGCCGGGCGTGCGGGGCGACCTGCAGGTGCGCGGCCCCGAGCTGTGCGTCGGCTACCTCGACGCGTCGCTGAACGAGCGCGCGTTCCGCGAGGATGGCTGGTTCGCGACCGGCGACCTCGCGGTCGTGGACGAGCAGGGCGCGGTGCGGATCGCCGGGCGCGTCAAGGACATCATCGTGCGCGGCGGCGAGAACCTCAGCACGAAGGAGATCGAGGACCTGCTGTTCGAGCATCCCGACGTCGTCGAGGTCGCGGTCGTCGGCTATCCCGACCCGGTGCTGGGCGAGCGCGCCTGCGCGTTCGTCGTCAGCTCGGCCGAGACGCTCGGGCTCGATCAGCTCGTCGCGTTCCTGCGCGAGCGACGGGTCGCGAACCAGAAGCTGCCCGAGCATCTGCGGGTCGTCGCCGAGCTGCCGAAGACGGCGAGCGGGAAGGTGCAGAAGTTCCGCCTGCGCGAGCGGCTGCGCGAGGAGGCCGGGCGGGCGACCGAGACGCTGCTCGCCGACTTCCGCACGATGGTGCGGATCCGCGCGTTCGAGGAGCGCGTCGCCCGCTGCTTCCGCGAGGGCGAGATCCCCGGCTTCGTGCACGTCTCGATCGGCCAGGAGGCGATCGCCGGCGGCGTCTGCGGCTCGCTCGAGCAGCACGACTACATCACGACGACCCATCGCGGCCACGGGCACTGCCTCGCGAAGGGCGCCGACGCGGACGCGATGATGGCCGAGCTGTTCGGGCGCGCGAGCGGGACCTGCGGCGGGAAGGGCGGCTCGATGCACATCGCCGACCCGCGCATCGGCATCCTCGGCGCGAACGGGATCGTCGGCGCCGGGCTGCCGATCGCCGTCGGCGCCGCGCTCGCCGCGCAGCGCCGCGGGACCGGCGCCGTCGCGGTCGCGTTCGCCGGCGAGGGGACGGTCGCGAGCGGCGCCTTCCACGAGGCGCTGACGCTCGCCGCGCTGTGGCAGGCGCCGGTCGTCTTCGTGGTCGAGAACAACGGCTACGCCGAGTTCACCGACAGCGAGACGCTGCGGCGCGGCGCGCCGCTCGTCGAGCGCGCGCTCGGCTACGGCCTGCGGGCGGCGCGGCGGATCGACGGCAACGACGTCGGCGTCGTGCGGGCCGCCGCGCAGGAGGCGATCGCGGCCGCCCGCGCGGGCGGCGGGCCGTCGCTGATCGAGGCGATGACGTACCGCGTCCACGGCCACTACGAGGGCGATCCCGCGGCCTACCGCGACGAGGCCGAGCTGGCCGCCTGGCGCGAGCGCGACCCGCTCGAGCTGGCCCGCCGCGCGCTCGAGCAGGCCGGCCGCGGCGCGGACGCGCAGGAGGCGACGAGCGCCGCCGAGGAGGAGATGGACCGTGCCGTCGCGCGGGGCCTCGCGGCGCCGCCGCCCGATCCCGCCAGCGTGCTCACCGACGTCTATGCCTGAGCGGCCTCCGAGATACGTCGAAGCCGTGCGCGACGCGGGGACCGACGCGCATGGCTGAGCGGCCTCCGAGATACGTCGAAGCGATCCGGGACGCGCTCGCCGACGAGATGGAGCGCGACGAGGACGTCGTCGTGATCGGCGTCGACGTCGGCGCCGGCGGCGGCGTCTACGGCGCCACCCGCGGGCTCTTCGACCGCTTCGGACCAGAGCGCGTCCTCGACACGCCGATCGCGGAGGCGGGCGTGCTCGGGGCGGCCGTCGGCGCGGCGATGGCGGGGCTGCGACCGGTCGTCGAGATCATGTACATGGACTTCGTCACGGTCTGCCTCGACCCGCTCGTCAACCAGGCCGCGAAGCTGCGCTACATGACGGGCGGCGGCGTCCAGATCCCGATCGTCTTCCGCACGCAGACGGGCGGCGGGCGCAGCAGCGGCGCCCAGCACTCCCAGAGCCTCGAGGGGATGCTCGCGCACGTCCCCGGCCTGAAGGTCTTCCTGCCCTCCGACGCGCGCGACGCCGCCGACCTGCTGAGCGCCGCCGTGCGCGACGACGGCCCCGTCGTCTTCGTCGAGAACCGTCGCCTCTACAACCGCCGCGCCGACGACCTCGAGCGGCCGTCGCTGCCCCCCGGCCGCGCGCGCGTCGTGCGGGCCGGCGGCGAGCTGACCGTCGTCGCGTGGGGGCGGATGGTCGACGAGGTCCGGCGCGCGTGCGACGGCGAGCTGGCCGGCGTCGGGGTCGAGCTGATCGACCTGCGCACGCTCGTCCCGCTCGACCTCGACACCGTCGCCGAGAGCGTGCTGCGGACCGGCCGGGCGCTCGTCGTGCACGAGGCGGTGACCGACTTCGGGCCCGGCGCCGAGATCGCGATGCAGCTGACCGAGCGGCTGCTCTACGACGTCGAGGGGCCGATCCGCCGGCTCGGCGCCCTGCCCACCCCGGTGCCCTACAGCCCGTCGCTCGAGTCGGCGGTCCTCCCCGGCCCGGAGAGCATCGTGCGGGCCGTCGGCGAGCTGCTGGCGACATGACGAGCCCGTTCCCGCCCGTCCCGAAGGAGATCCAGCGATGGAACTGACCGAGTCGTTCACCGTGCCGGTCCCGGCCGATCGGCTGTGGGAGGCGCTCGTCGACGTCGAGCGGATCGCGCCGTGCGTGCCGGGCTTCACGCTGAAGGAGAGCGACCACCCCGACTATCGCGGCCGGATGAAGGTCAAGGTCGGCGCGATCACCGTCCAGTACGACGCCACGATCACGTTCGTCGAGCGCGACGACGCGGCGCGGCGGGCGGTGCTGGCGGTGCGCGGGAAGGAGCTGCGCGGCGCCGGCAGCGTCGACGCGACGGTGACCTCGTCACTCGTCGACGAGGGCGAGCAGACGACGGCGAAGATGGTGACGGACGTGAAGGTGACGGGCCGCGTCGCGCAGTTCGGCCGCGGGATCATCGCCGAGGTGAGCGGCCGCATGACCGAGCAGTTCGTGGAGTGCCTGAACGAGCGGCTGCTGGCGGCGGCGGCGCCCGAGTCGGAGACCGCGGTGGCGACGCCGGAGGCCGCGGTGGCGACGCCCGCAGCGGCGGCGCTGGAGCCGTCCGAGGCGTCCCCGCTCGACCTCGGCGCGGTCGCGGCCGTGCCGGTGCTGAAGCGCGCGATTCCCGCCGCCGTCGCGCTCGCGCTCCTGCTGGTCGCCGTGCGGATCGTGCTCGGCCGGCGCGCACGATGACGCGCGCGCCTCACTGGCGCCCTACTTCGCCAGCACTCCGCCGTCGACGGGCACGATCGCGCCGGTGATGAAGGCGGCGTCGTCGGAGGCGAGGAACGCGGTCGTGGCGGCGATGTCCTCCGGCACGCCGAGCGGCAGCGGGTGCAGCTGCTGCACGCCCGCGAGCGTCTCCGGGTCGTCCCAGAAGACGCGGTTCATCGCGGTCGGGAAGTAGCCCGGCGCGATCGCGTTGACGTTGATGCGATCGGGCGCGCACTCGATCGCGAGCGCGCGCGTGAGGTTGTGCACCGCGCCCTTCGAGGCCGAGTAGGCGGACAGGTCGGGCTGGCCGATCTCGCCCGCGATCGAGCCGATGTTCACGATCCGCCCGCGCGAGCGCCGCGGCGGGTCGGCCTCCGCCTGCCCGCGCATCCGCCTGAGCGCCGCGCGGCAGCCCAGCCATGTGCCCTTGAGGTTGATCGCGAGGGTGCGGTCGAACGTCTCCTCGCTCTCCTGGAGCAGCGGCGCCATGCCGAGGAAGACGCCGGCGTTGTTGACCCACACGTCGAGCCGCTCGAAGGCGTCGATCGCGGCGTCGGCGGCCGCCTCGAGCGCGGCGGCCGAGGTCACGTCGGCCTCGACGAACGCGGCCCGGCGGCCGTGACTGCGGATCACGTCGTCGGTGTCGACCTCGATGTCCTGCTCGAAGCCCTGGGGCAGCGGTGACTTGCGGAGGTCGGCGCAGACGACGGACGCACCCTCCTGCGCGAGCCGCAGCGCGATCGCCCGCCCGTGCCCGGAGCTCGCGCCGGTGACGACTGCGACGCGTCCGCGCAGGCGCGCGGGTCCGTCGCTCCAGGGATCGGCGACTGCGTCACTGCGCTGCGTCATGCGGGCGTCCTTCCGCTCCGAGGCCCGTGGCCTCGACGTTCCGGGAAGCCGAGTGTCGCGGAGCCGATCCGGGGCCGCCACCTCCGATTGGAGGTAGCAGAGGGGGCGGAGCCGGCCGTACGGTCGGTACGCGCCGCCCCGGTTCGCCGGACCGGGGTCGCTGCACCGCGAACCACGTCAGGAGAAGAGCATGGATCTCATCGGTACGTCGGCCGTCGTCACCGGCGCCGGTCAGGGGATGGGCCGCCAGATCGCCCGGCGGCTGATGCAGCACGGCGCCGACGTCCTCGTCTTCGAGCTCAACGGCGACGTCGCCGCGCGCACGGCGCAGGAGCTGAGCGCGGAGACCGACGGCGCGGCGCGCGCGATCGCGCACGCCGGCAGCGTCGCCGACACCGCCGACGTCGACGCCGCCTTCGAGGCCGCGACCGCCGCCTTCGGCACGCCGCAGCTGCTGGTCAACAACGCCGGCGTCGCGAGCATGTCGCTGATCGTGGACATGCCGGCGGAGGACTGGGACCTCGTGCTCGACGTCTGCGCGAAGGGCCCGTTCCTCTGCACGCAGGCGGCCGCGCGGCGGCTGATCGCGGCCGGGCTGCCCGGCGCGATCGTGAACATCTCCTCGATCAACTACGCGGCCGCGACCGACGGGCTCGCGCACTACTGCGCCGCGAAGGCGGCGGTCAGCCAGTTCACGAAGGTCGCGGCCGCCGAGCTGGCGCCGAGCGCGATCCGCGTGAACGCGATCGCCCCGGGACTGACGCGCACGCCGATGTCGGAGGGCGGCTTCCTCGACGGCCGCATGGGCGAGGAGTTCATCGCCCACACGCCGATGGGGCGCTTCGGCGAGCCGGACGACATCGCGCGGGTGGCCGCCTTCCTCTGCTCGGAGGACAGCGGCTGGATCACCGGCGCGACCGTGCCCGTCGACGGCGGCGGGCACATCCGCGGACTGCACAACTACTGGGCCACGATGCACGAGGCATCGGTCGCCTAGCTCAACCCACGAAGCGAGAGGAGACCGATGCGCAAGGACGTCGAGTTCCAGAGCGGCGGGGAGACGGTCCGCGCCCACCTCTATCTGCCGGATGACGGCGAGGGCCCGTACCCGATCGTCGTGATGGCCGGCGGCTGGTGCTACGTGCGCGAGCTCGTGCAGCCCGTCTACGCCGAGCACTTCGCGGCCAGCGGGGTCGCCGCGCTCGTGTTCGACTACCGGCGCCTCGGCGCGAGCGACGGGCTGCCGCGCCAGCACATCGACCCGAACGATCAGCTCGAGGACTACCGCAACGCGATCACGTGGGTCTCGGCGCTCGACGAGATCGACGCCGACCGCCTGTCGGTCTGGGGGATCTCCTACAGCGGCGGACACGCGTTGATCATCGGCGCGAGCGACTGGCGCGTGAGAAACGTGATCTCGATCGTGCCGGTCGTCGACGGCTACGTGAACATGCGCCGCGTCCACGGCACGACCGGCTTCCGCAAGCTCGAGCAGGCGATCCACGAGGACCGCGTCGCGCGCTACGTGACCGGCGAGTACGGCTACATGGCGATGTCGACGAAGGACGTCGGCCACGAGCTCTGCACCTGGCCGTTCCCGGAGACCTACGACGCCTTCAACATGCTGAAGGCGACGGTCGCTCCGGCGCACGAGCACCGCAACACGATCGCCTCGACCGAGATGCTGATGAACTACAGCGTCTACCCGTTCCTCCAGCGGATCCTCGACACGCCGACGCTGATGGTCCTCGCCAAGGGCGACGACCTCACGCTCTGGGACAAGGAGATGGACGTGTTCCAGCGCATCCCGACGGAGAAGAAGGAGCTGTACGTCGTGCCGGCGACGAAGCACATGGAGCTCTACAGCGAGCGCTCGGCGCTCGACGTCGCGGCGGAGAAGTGCGCGACCTGGCTCGCCGCCCAGCTCGCCGACGTCGCCGCCGGGGTCCCGGCCTAGCCCGCCGGCCGCGGCATCCGAACGCCGCGGACGCTCGCATGAGGGCGTCCGCGGCGGATCGCCGTAGAACCTCCATTTGGAGGTGGCATGGCGGATGGCGCCGATTTAGCGTCGTCACGGTGGAACTGCAGCGCCGCACCCACCGCTTCCAATTTGGTGACAAGTGAGAGGCATCGCAGGCATGGACGATCACGAGGGCGTGCGCCGCTCGCTCAAGTTCCGCATCACGCCGCTGTCGGTCATCGGGATCGCCGTCGTGCTGCTGCTGCTCGTCTCGCAGTTCCTCGTGACGAGCAACTTCTTCCGGCTCGGATCGCTCTCCACGCTGACGCCGCTGGTCGGGATCATGATCATCGTCGCGACCGGTCAGGCGTTCGTGATCAGCACCGGTGGGATCGACCTCAGCGTCCCGGCCACGATCACGCTGGTCGGCTCGATCGTGCTGAAGCAGACCAACGGCGCCAGCGGCAGACTGCTCGGCGCGCTCGCGATCTGCGTCCTCTGCTGCATCGCGATCGGGCTCGTCAACGGCATCCTGATCGAGGCGCTGCGACTCAACGCGCTCGTCGTGACGCTCGCGGTCGGGCAGCTCGTCGCCGGCGCCACGCGCCTCTACCGCGGCGACGTGCTGACCACCACGAACGTTCCGAAGAACCTCTCCGACGCGGCCGGCGCCGACGTCGGCGGCGTCAGCTACCTGCTGCTGATCGCGATCGCGGGGGCGCTCGTGGCGACCTTCTTCCTGCATCGCGTGGTGCTCGGCCGCCGGCTCGTCGGCAGCAGCGCGGCGTCGCGCGCCGCCGTCCTCGCGGGGTTGCGCGCCCACGGCTACCGGATCCTCGCGTACGTGATCGCCTCGCTCGCCTACGGCGTCGGCGGGCTGCTCGCGGCGGGTCAGGTCGGCACCCCCGACCTGACGCTCGGCGACCCGTACCTGCTCGCGAGCATCGTCGCGGTCGTCCTCGGCGGCGCCGTCCTGACCGGCGGCCGCGTCTCGCCGATCGCGACGCTGCTGGGCGCGGTCTTCATCACCGTCCTCGACTACGACCTGCGCGTCGAGGGCTACTCGTCCGGGGTCCGCATGGTCGTGCAGGGCGCGGTGCTGGCGCTCGGCCTGACCCTCGTCTTCGTCCTGCAGCACCTGCAAAGCGTCCGACGAGCGATCCGCCGGCTTCGGCCGCCCGCCGGCGACGCGCCCCAGGCCACCGTCAACTCATAGGAAGGCATTCTCACCATGTCGAGACCGACACACACCGAACCGCGCCGCGGGGGCCGGGCGCTGGCGCTGGCGCTGACGTGCGCGGCGCTCGCCGCGCTGCTCGTCGCGGGCTGCGGCTCGAGCGGCAACAAATCGAGCACCAGCAGCGGCGGCTCGAGCAGCGGCGCGTCGACGGCGGGCGGTGGCGCCACGACGACCGCGGCGAACGGCGTCACGGCGGCGCAGCTGCAGGCGACGGTCGACCAGGCGATGCAGGCGCACGTCCCCGTCTCCGCGGTGCCGCCGCTGATGCAGCAGGCGCTCTCGTTGGCGACGCCGACGCCGAGCGCGGCGGAGATGACGACGGCCTTCGACTGCTTCCAGAAGACGACCTGCACGCTCGGCAGCGGCAAGACGACGCTCGGGTTCGCCGACGGCTTCGGCGACAACACCTGGCGCAGATTCTCGAAGATGTCGGCGATCCTGCAGGCGATGAGATACCCGGAGATCGGGAAGATCATCTTCACCAACGCGCACGGCCAGCTCGCGACGTTCCAGTCGGACATCCGCAACCTGACCGCGCAGGGCGCCAGAGCGATCGTCACGTATGACGACTTCGGCCCCTCCGCCTACCCGGCCTACACCGCTGCACAGCGCAGCGGCGCCGTCGTCTCGAGCTTCGTCAGCCCGCTCGACGGCGCCCCGACGTCGGCCGTCACGACGCGCGTCCAGCCCGACATCTGCACCGCCGGCAGAACGATGGCGTCGGTCACGAAGCAGGTCGTCGGCACGTCCGGCGTCGCGTACTTCACCGGCACGCCGGGCAACCCGCAGGACACCAGCTGGCAGAGATGCGCGACCGACGCGGGCACCAATGCGATCTTCAAGGCCGACACGAACTGGACGCCGGCCGGCGCCCAGACGGCGGCCTCGGCGCTGATCGCGTCCGGCAAGCCGGCGAGAGCGATCCTCTACAGCTACTCCAACCCGGTCCCGAACATCGTCAAGGCGTTCAACTCCGCCAACAAGCCGATGCCGGCGATCGTCACGTGGACGCAGGACAACGGCACGTCGTGCATCTGGAGAAGAAAGCCGTTCACGCTCTACCAGACGAACGCGCTCAACTGGGCCGCCCGCGTCTCGGTGACGGCGGCGATGACGAGACTGAGCGGCAAGTCCGTCCCCGATGCCGTCATCTACCCGTTCCCGTTCGTGAGAGCGAAGGCGAGCGACTGCGACGCGAGCAGACCGGCCGACTACCCGGGCACCTCGGCGCTCGTGCCGACGGAGCTCGTCTCGAAGATCCTCGGAGGCTGAGCCCGCCCGATCTCGTCGGGCCCGGTGGGACGCGCCTCCCACCGGGCCCGCCGATCGATCCCGGACGTCGACGACCCATGGGTTCGCGAAAGGAAATCGAGCACACGTGATCAAGACAGGAGCTCCAGCTCGCCGCGCGGATGCCGTCGCGTCGCCGTCCACCGACGAGCAGCCGCCGCTCGTGGTGCGCGACATCGCGAAGACCTACGGGGTCGTGAAGGCACTGCAACCGACGTCCTTCGAGCTCGCGCACGGCGAGGTGCACGGGCTCGTCGGCGAGAACGGCTCCGGCAAGTCGACGGCGGTCGGGATCATCAGCGGCACCGTCAGCCCCGACCAGGGGACGGTGCTGATCGGTGGCGTCGACTGCTCGCGCCACACGCCGTGGGAGTCGCAGCGCCACGGCGCCCTGACCGTCTTCCAGGACGGCTCGGTGCTGCCCGAGCTGACCGTCGCGCAGAACCTCTACCTCGGCACGCCGGTCGCGCTGCGGCCGTCCTACCGCCGCGTGCCGGCGTGGGCGGCCGAGCGGGTGCGGGAGTTCGGGCTCGAGCGGCTCGACGTCGACGCGCCGGCCGACGCGCTCTCGCCCGCCGAGCGCCAGCTGCTCGAGATCGCGCGCGCCCTGATGGCGCAGCCGCGCGTGCTGCTGCTCGACGAGGCGACCTCGGCGCTCGACGCGGCCGGCGTCGACGTCGCCCTCGGGCTGATGCGCCGGGCCGCCGACAGCGGCTGCGCGGTGCTGTTCGTCACCCACCGGCTGTCGGAGGTCTTCCGCGTCGCGGATCGCATCTCGGTCCTGCGCGACGGCATCTGGCGCGGCACGCACGCCGCCGGCAGCGTCGGCACCGTGAGACTCGTCGAGCTGATGGCCGGCGCGAGCGTCGACGTCGAGTTCCCCGACCGCGCCCGCGCCGAGGAGATCGGGCCGGCGGTCCTGAGCGCGCGCGAGCTGGCCGGCATCGGCTTCGGGCCGGTCGACCTCTCGCTCTGCCGCGGCGAGATCGTCGGGATCGCCGGCGCCGACGACAACGGGCAGCTCGAGCTGCTGCGCGGCCTCGCCGGCGTCGACGTGCCGGACGGGCGGCTGGAGGCGAACGGCCATCCCGTCTCGAGCTTCGGCGACGCCGTCGGCGCCGGGGTCGCGCTGCTCTCGAGCGATCGCCGCAACGAGTCGCTGTTCCAGTCGCTGCCGATCCGCGAGAACCTCGTCGTCGGCGTGCTCGGGAAGCTCGCGCAGGGCGGCGTCGTCAGCTGGGCGCGCGAGAAGGGGCAGGTGCGCGAGAGCATCGATCGCTTCGGCATCCGCCTCGGCTCGCCGGAGGATCCGATCACGTCGCTCTCCGGCGGCAACCAGCAGAAGGTGGCGCTCGGCCGGGTGCTCGCGACCGACCCCGAGATCCTGCTGATCGACGAGCCGACGCAGGGCGTCGACGTGCGCTCGCGCATCGACATCTACCACATGCTGCGGGACAGCGCGCGGCACGGGCTGGCGGTCGTGATCGTCTCCTCCGACGCCTCCGAGCTGGCCGGTCTGTGCGACCGCGTCGTGGTCGTCTCGCGCGGCGCGGTCGTCGCCGAGCTCGACGGCGAACACGCGACGGAGGAGGGGATCGTCGCCGCCTTCGCAGGGGCCGAGTCGGGCGACGGGCGCGCGGCGCCGGCGGCGGGGACGGAACCGGCGCCGGAGCCTGCGTCCCGGCGCCGGCCGCTGAGCGGGCTGCGGCGCCTCGCGCGCCGGCACGAGAACGTCTCGCGGCTGGGCCTGCTGGTGGCACTCCTGGTGCTGCTCGGCGCCTATGCCCAGGCGAAGAACAGCACCTTCCTGACGACCCCCAGCCTCTACAACATCTTCCTGCTCGCGCTGCCGCTCGCGGCCGTCGCCGCGGCGCAGTTCGTGGCGATGTTCACCGGCGGGATCGACGTCTCCGTCGGCGGCGTGATGGGCGTGACCGTGGCGCTGCTGTCGTTCGCCGTGCAGGGCGGCTCGCTGATCGGCGGGCTGCTGCTGGCGCTGTTGATCGCGGTCGGCTTCGGCCTCGTCGTCGGCGCCGCGAACGCGACGCTGGTCGAGAAGATCCGGATCTCGCCCGTGATCGCGACGATCGCGACGCTCGGGATCCTGCAAGGCGTCGGGCTCCTCCTCCGCCCGACCGCGGCGGGGACGATCAGCCTGAAGCTCACGAACGCCCTCACCGCGAAGGTCTGGGCGGTGCCGTGGGCGCTGATCGTCCTCGTCGTGCTCTTCCTCGTGGCCGACCGCGCGCTGCGCGCCTCCGGCCAGGGCCTGCGGTTGCGCGCCGTCGGCCTGAACCCGCAGTTCGCCTACCGCCTCGGCGTCAACGCGCCGCGGCTGCGTCAGTACTCCTACGTCGTCTGCGCGAGCTTCGCGGCGGTCGCCGGCGTGCTGCTGGCCGGTCAGGTCGGCGTCGGCGACTCGACCGTCGGCAACCAGTACACGCTGCTGGCGATCGCGGCCCCGATCCTCGGCGGGGCGAGCCTGCTGGGCGGCCGCGGGACGCTGATCGGGTGCCTGCTCGGCGCGATCCTGCTCGCGACGGCGCAGAGCCTGCCGACCGTCCTCGGCCTCGGCGACGGCGCCAGCTTCCTGCTGACCGGCGGGCTGACGCTGATCGCCCTGCTCGTCTACACGAGCGGCGCCGCGATGGCGGTGCGGACCTACGTCCGCACCGCCTGGCGCAAGCTCGCACAGGGCCGGCGGCCGCCCGTCGCGCCGGCCCGTTCGAGCGGCTGACTTACCTCCGATCGGACGTGTCGCGCGCCGGGCGGCGGGCGTAGCGTGGCGCCACAGGCCACGTCCGGATGGAGGAACAGTTGTCAGAGCACGGGAGCCCCCAACCCTTCGTGGTGCGAGCGGCTCGGCACGAGCCCGTCGCGCCCCGCGAGTCGGCACTGCCGAGCCGTGAGCACGAGTTCGACGTCGAGACCGACGTCGCCGTCGTCGGCAGCGGCTGCGCGGGCCTCGCCTCGGCGCTCTTCACGCGCTGGCTCGGCGACGAGGTCGTGCTGCTGGAGAAGGCGCCCGAGCTGGGCGGGACGACGCTCAAGTCGGCCTTCATCTACTGGGTCCCGAACAACGGACCGCTGCAGGAGTCGGGCGTCGAGGACCGCGAGGAGGACTTCCTGCGCTACGTCGCGCGCATCTCGCGGCCAGAGAAGTACGACCCCGACAGCCCGACGCTCGGCCAGAGCGAGCTCGAGTACTCGCTCTACAGAGGGATCTACGAGAGCGCGTGGCCGGCCGCGAAGCTGCTCGCCGAGCGCGGCGCGCTGCCCTACCAGCACGCGCCGCACTGGACCGACTACTGGCACAACCTCACCGAGGACAAGGTCTGGAACGCCCGCCACCTGATGCCGGCCGGCGTCAACGAGGATCAGACCGACGGCGGCCTGATCGCGATCCGCGGCATGAGCAGAGCGGCGACCGACGCGGGCGTCGAGATCCGCACCGGCCATCGCGTGCAGCGGCTCGTGCTGAACGACGACGGCGCCGTCGTCGGCGTCGTCGCGACCACCGCGGACGGCGAGACGGTGCGCATCGGCGCGCGCAAGGCCGTCCTGTTCGGGACCGGCGGCTTCACGCACGACGCCGACCTGCGCGACAACTTCCTCGCGGTCCCGGCCGTCGGCGGCTGCGCGGCGCGGACCAACGAGGGCGACTTCGTGCGGATCGGCTCGGCGGCCGGCGCGCAGCTGCGCAACATGCAGTTCGCCTGGCGCTGTCCGATCAACCTCGAGAAGGCCGTCGCCGGCGACCCCGACATGCAGGGGACGTTCGCCGTCGCCGGCGACTCGATGCTGTGCGTCAACTACAAGGGCGAGCGCACGCTCAACGAGAAGCTGCCCTACAACGAGCTCGTCCAGCGGATGTACGACTGGGATCCGCTCGGCTGCGAGTTCCCGAACCGCGTGATGATCCAGATCTGGGACGGCTGGAGCCAGCAGCACTCGGCGAAGGACTTCTTCGGCAACAGCATCGTGCCCGCAGGCGTCGACGACGCCCACGTGATCAAGGGCGACACGCTCGCCGAGCTGGCCGACAACATCCGCGAGCGCCTCGTCAGATACCAGGCGCACACGGGCAACGTGCGGCTCGCCGACGACTTCGTGACGCGCCTCGAGGCGACCGTCGCGCGCTGGAACGAGATGTCCGAGCGGGGCGTCGACGAGGACTTCCATCGCGGCGAGCGCGAGGTCGAGATCACCGTCTTCGGCGGTCCGCTGTCGGAGGAGGCGGCCGAGCGGGCGAATCCGCTGATGCGTCCGCTCGACGGCGACGGCCCGTACTTCGCGACGCTGCTGAGCGGCGGCACGCTCGACACGAAGGGCGGCCCGCGGATCAACGCCTCGGCGCAGGTGCTCGACGACCAGAACGAGCCGATCAAGGGGCTCTACGGCGCCGGCAACTGCGTCGCGTCGGCCTCCGGCCGCGCCTACTGGGCCGGCGGGGGCACGCTCGGGCCGATGATCGCGATCGCCTACCGCGCCGCGCAGGCGATCCACGAGGAGCCGCTGCGCGACGTCGGCGCCAGCCGGTCGGCCGTGGCCTGACGATGCCGCCGGCGCCTGTCCCGCCATCCGTCGCGGCCTTCCTGGCCGCGCCCAACCACGCCGTCGTCGCGACGCTGCGCTTCGACGGCGCGCCCCACAGCACGGCCACGTGGTACGACTGGGAGGACGGCCGCGTCCTCCTCAGCATGGACCACAGCCGCGCACGGCTGCGCTACGTCCGCGCCGACCCACGCATCGCCCTGACGGTGCTCGACCAGGACGACTGGTACCGCCACATCAGCCTCGTCGGGACGATCGAGGAGCTGTACGACGACGACGGCCTGCGCGACATCGACCGCCTCGCCGTGCGCTACACGGGCGAGCCGTACAAGTCGCGCGACTCGCCGCGGGTGAGCGGCTGGATGCGCGTCGAGCGCTGGCACGGCTGGGACTCCTCCGGCGACCGCAAGGTCACGCGCGCGGCCTGGGGCGGCGACGACGCCGAGGGCGCCGCGCGATGAGCGCCGCGGCGGAGGGACGGACCTGCGTCGTCACCGGCGCCGGGCGCGGCATCGGCCGCGCGATCGCGCTGCGGCTCGGCGCCGAGGGCGCGAGCGTCGCGATCGCCGACCTCGACGGCAGCGCGGCCGAGCGCGTCGCGGACGAGATCGCGGTCGGCGGCGGCGCGGCGCTCGGGATCGCCTGCGACGTCACCGAGCGCGCGAGCCTCCGCGCGGCGATCGCCGCCACGGTCGAGCGCTTCGGCCGCGTCGACGTGATGTTCAACAACGCCGGCGTCTCGAAGACGGCGCGCTTCCTCGAGACGACCGAGGAGGACTGGGAGCGGATCATGCGCGTCAACGGCCTCGGCGTGCTGCTCGGGATGCAGGAGGCGGCCGAGCAGATGCGCCGCCAGGGCGGCGGCGGCAAGATCGTCAACACCGCCTCGATCGCCGGCAAGGAGGCCTTCCCGCTGTTCGCCGCCTACTCCGCCAGCAAGTTCGCCGTCGTCGGCCTGACGCAGGCCGGCGCACGCTCGCTGGCCGAGTTCGGGATCACCGTGAACGCGTTCTGCCCCGGCGTCGTCACGACCGAGCTGTGGGACCAGCTCGACGGCGAGTTCGTCGAGCTGGGCGAGACCGAGCGCCCGGGCCAGGCGCTCGAGGAGTTCGGCGCCGGGATCCTCGTCGGACGCCTCTCCACGCCCGACGACGTCGCCGGGATGGCGGCCTTCCTCGCCTCGCCGGCGTCCGACTACGTCACGGGGCAGGCGTTCAACGTCGACGGCGGCATGGTCTTCCACTGAAGGCCCGTCTATCCCGGCGCGACGAGGATCTTGAGTGCAGGTCGGTGCCGCAGATGCCGCACCAGCGGGGGCGCACGAGCACCTCGCGCGCCCGGTCGCGCCGTCGGGCTCGGGCACGTCCTCGATGCGGATGTCGCCGGCGGCGTGGAAGCGGGCCGCGATCATCGCGTCACTTGATCGTCCAGCCGCCGTCGATCGCGACGCTTGCGCCGTGGATGAAGCGCGCGTCGTCGGAGGCGAGGAAGGCGGCGAGCTTCGCGACGTCGCGCGGCTGGCCCCACGTGTTCGACGGCGTCTCGTGGACGAACTTGTGCGCGCCGGAGTCCGGGTCCTCGAGCAGCGGCTTGGTCATCGCGGTCTCGATCAGCCCCGGGCAGATCGCGTTGCAGCGGATCCCCTTGGCGGCGTAGTCGTAGGCGAGCTGGCGCGTGAAGCCGAGCAGCCCGTGCTTGGACGCGGTGTAGGCGGCGCCGCCGCCGCCGGCGACGTGGGAGGCGAGCGAGCAGGTCGTGACGATCGCGCCGGAGCCGCGCTCGACCATGCCCGGCAGGACCGCGTGGGCGAGCAGGTACGTGCCCGTCAGGTTGACCGCCAGCACGCGGTTCCAGAGCGCCTCGTCGGTCTCCAGCGCCGTCGCGTACCCGTCGAGGATCCCGGCGTTCGAGCAGAGCACGTCGATCCGGCCGAGGCGTGCGAGCGCCTCCGCGACCGCGGCGTTGACCGCGGCGCTGTCGCTCACGTCGGCGGTGACCGCGAGCGCGTGCGCGCTGCCGGCGTCGCGCG
>JAOPZA010000156.1 GCA_025964325.1 Conexibacter sp. | reverse complement strand
CCGGACGAGGTCTACAACCTCGCCGCGATGAGCTTCGTCGCGCTCTCCTGGGTCCAGCCGACGCTGACGGCCGACTTCACCGGCGTGAGCGTCACGCGCATGCTCGAGGCGGTCCGGGAGGCGTGTCCGGAGGCGCGCTTCTACCAGGCCTCCAGCTCGGAGATGTTCGGCAGAGTGCGCGAGGTCCCGCAGAACGAGAACACGCCGCTCTACCCGCGCTCGCCGTACGGCGTCGCAAAGGTCTACGGCCACTTCATCACGATCAACTACCGCGAGTCCTACGACCTGCACGCGACAAGCGGAATACTTTTCAATCACGAGTGTATGTCATCTCGAACGCCTGTATGTGTTCGCGAACAGGGATTGGTCGCGATCAAGCTGGTCGAGGACCTGATGCCGCTGCGCGCGAAGGGGCCGAGCGTGCAGCAGCACGTGCCGGACGGGCTGCTGGAGATCTGGGACGGCGAGGACTGGACGCCGATCACCGCGCTGACCGCGACGCGGCGGCGGGCGACCGATCCCGACCACCGCATGCTGTCGATCGAGACGCGTGGTGGCGTCGTCACGACGACCGCGCATCACCATCTGCTCGACGCCGAGCGTGACCAGGTGGTCGCGCGCGACGTGGTGGCCGGCGACCGGTTGGCGCTTTGCGACGAGGCGCCCGAGACGCCCGCGTGGACGGCGATCACGCCGGAGCTGGCGGAGCTGCTCGGACTGCTTGCGGCCGACGGGCACATTGGGCGCGACGGAGCCCAGCCGCGCTTCACCAACAATGACGCCGCGCTGCGGGCTCGCGTGGCGGAGCTGTGGAGCCGCTGCTTTCTCGGTTCGACGAGCGAGCACACGCTCGTCTCGGGGTTCAACCTCGACCGGTCCGTCGAGCATCTGAGCCTCTGTGGCGGGGGGATCGGCCTCGGCCGCTGGCTGCGCGAGCAACTCTACGGCGCGCGCAGCTACAAGCAGGTGCCGCCGATCGTCCTCAACGCCGGCGCCGACGCGCACGACGCGTTCCTGGCCGGCTACTACGCCGGTGACGGCGTCAAGCGCGGCAAGGGTGACTCCATCAAGACGAACAGCCCGCTCCTGGCCCTGGGCGTCTCGTGGCTGTACGGCCTGCGCGGACAGCCCTCGTCGGTCTACATCGAGCATCGGGCCGGCAAGACCTACTACCAACTGAACCTTGGATCCCGGACCCTCGTCGGCATGAAGGGCGCGCACCTCCGCAAGGACCCGGCCGAGGTGCGGCGGGTCGTCGAGGTCGACGCTGCGCCCGACGAGTTCGTCTTCGACCTCGAAACCGAGAGCGGTGTGTTCTGTGCCGGTGTCGGCCGACTGGTCGTCCACAACTCGCCGCGCCGCGGGCTCGAGTTCGTGACGCGCAAGATCACCTGGCACGCGGCCGCGATCAAGCACGGGCTGCGCGACAAGCTGGCGCTCGGCAACCTCGACGCGAGACGCGACTGGGGCTACGCGAAGGACTACGTCCAGGCGATGTGGCTGATGCTGCAGCAGGACGAGCCGGAGGACTTCGTGATCGCGACCGGCCACACGCACACGGTGCGCGACTGCGTGCAGGTCGCCTTCGACGAGGCCGGGCTCGGCGACGGGGAGCGCTACGTCGAGCTCGATCCGCAGTTCGTGCGCCCGGCCGAGGTCGACCTGCTGATCGGCGATCCGACGAAGGCGCGGGAGAAGCTTGGCTGGGTCCCTGAGACCGACTTCGAGCAGCTGATCCGGCTGATGACGCGGGCTGACCTGAAGCTGCTCGCCCCGTAGCGCCTCAGCCGCGCACGACGCCGAGGCGCGCGAGGTCGGCCTCGACCATCTCGCCCACGAGCTGCTCGAACGAGGTCTGCGGCCGCCAGCCGAGCTGGTCGCGCGCCTTGGACGGGTCGCCGATCAGCGGCCAGCGCTCCGGAGGGCGCACGAAGCGAGGGTCGACCTCCACGCGGTCGCGCGTGCCGCCGCTGCTGTCTGGGACGCGGCGCTCGAGCCCCGCGGCCGCGAAGGCGGCGCCGACGAGGTCCCCGACGGTGTGCGGCACACCGGAGGCGAGCACGTAGTCGGCTGGCGTCTCGTGACGGAGCGCGAGCACCATGCCGGCGACGACGTCGCGGGCGTGCGACCAGTCGCGAACCGCGGCGAGGTCTCCGAGCGTCAGCGTCTCGGCACGACCCCCGGCGATCGCGGCCACGCCGGCGGTGACCTTGCGTGGCAGGAACCGCTCGGGTCGCCGCGGCGACTCGTGGTTGAAGGTGATCGCGGACACGAGGAAGCGGTCGTGGCGGGCGCGGAGCGTGCCCACGAGGCCGTGCGCGGCGAGCTTCGCGACCCCGTACGGGCTGCGCGGGCGCATCGGGGAGGACTCCGACTGCGGCGAGACGCCGGCGTCGCTGAAGACCTCGCTCGAGCTCGCGACGAGCACCCGCACGTGGCCGCCGAGCGCGCCGGCGCCCGCGAGGACGGTGGCGGTGCCGGTCGCGACGGCCGCCATCACCTCGGTCGGGTCGTTCCACGAGTCGGGCACGAAGGTCGGCGCCGCGAGGTGGTAGATCTCGTCTGGCTGCGCCTCGTCGATCGCGCGCCGCAGGCTGGCCGGATCGAGCAGGTCGGCGCGCAGGAGGGCGACGCGGCCGTTGAGGTGGCCGAGGCCGGCCGCCTCGAGCGCGCCGTCCGGATGGCGGCGGACGGTTCCGATCACCTGGTCGCCGCCGGCCAGCAGCTGCTCGGCGAGGTAGCCGCCGTCCTGACCCGTAAGGCCGGTGATCAATACGCGGCGAGCGGGCGTCGATGTCATCGCGGCCGGCGTGATCGCGGGTCGGGCAGCACGGTTCGCAGGCTACGGCCTGCCGGCTACCCTTGCTGCCCGGATGCACCTCGGCGTCGACCTCCTCTTCCTCCTGCCCGGCGAGACCGGCGGCCGCGAGACCTATTCGCGCGAGCTGCTGCGCGGCTTGCGGCGCGTGCGGTCGGACCTGTGCGTGACGACGTTCGTCAACCGCGAGACGGCCGCCGCCGGAGCCGGCTTCTGGAGCGAGGAGGCCGATCGCACGCTCGTGCTGCCGCGCGTCTCGGCGCGCTCGCGCGCCCGCTGGGCGGCCGGCGAGCTGCTCGGCGTCACGCGCGTCGCCGCCCGCGCCGGCATTGAGGTCCTCCACGGACCGGCGAACTTCGCGCCGCCGCACGGGCAGTTCGCGCGCGTGCTGACCCTCCACGACCTGCTCCACCGGCGGCTGCCCGAGACGATCTCACCGGTCGTACGGCTGGCAACGGCCGCCCTCGTTGAGCCGGCCGCACGTCGTGCGCATCGCGTCATCACCGGCTCGGGACCGTCGCGCGAGGAGATTCTCCGCGACCTCCAGCTGCCGGCCGAACGCGTCGTCGTCGTGCACCACGGGATCGCCGCGCCGCCCAGCGGGAGTGCGGCCGGCGACGCCGCCCGCGCTTTGACGCGCTTCGGGCTGCCGCGCGCCCGGCCGATCGCGCTGGCGATCGCGACCGACGTGCCGCACAAGAACCTGCCGGCCCTCATCGAGGCCGTCGCGCTGCTCGACCCGAGCGAGCGGCCGCTGCTCGTGCTGGCGGGTCACGGCACGGACCGCGGGACGCTCGCGCACCGCGCCGCCGAGCTCGGCGTCGCCGACGACGTGCGGCCGCTCGGCGGGATCCCGACTGATGCGCTCGAGGACCTCTTCGCGGCGGCCGCCGTGTACGTCACCGCGACGCTCCATGAAGGCTTCGGCCTGCCGGTGCTGGAGGCGATGGCCCGCGGCGTGCCGGTCGTCTGCTCCGACCTGCCGGTACTGCGCGAGGTCGCCGGCGTGGCCGCCGCCGGCTGGCTCGACCCGCGCGATCCCGCCACGATCGCGCGGGCGCTGCGTGAGGTGACCGCGCGCGACGTCGCCGAGGTCGAGCGCATCCGTGCCGGCGGCCGGGCGCGCGCGGCGACGTTCACCTGGGATGCGACCGCCGCTGCGACGGCGGCAATCTACGACGACGCGCTCGCGGTCGCCCGCGCGCCCGTCCGCTAGCGGCCGCGTCGTGGCCGCATCGTGGTGGCTCATCGTGCTCTCGTGGAACGGGCGGGAGGACACGCTTGCGTGCCTCGAGTCGCTGGCGCGACTGCGCGACGATGCCGACGTCGCGGTCCTCGTCGTCGACAACGGCTCGCGCGACGGCACGGCCGCGGCCGTGCGCGCGGCCCATCCGGGCGTGACGGTGATCGAGAACGGCGCGAACCTTGGCTTCGCGGGCGGCAACAACGCCGGCATCGTCCACGCGCTCGCACACGGCGCCGAATGGGTGGTGCTGGTCAATAACGACGCGACCCTGGCGCCGGACGCAATCGCGACGATGCGCGACGCCGCGAGCCGGCATCCAGACGCCGGGGTGCTCGCCGGCAAGCTCTTCTTCGCCGACCCGCCGGACCGCATCTGGTTCGCCGGCCAGCGCGTCTCGCTGCTGACCGGCTACTCGGGCGTACCCGACGGGCACGGCCGGCCGGACGCGCCCGAATTCCGCGTCGAGCGGCAGGTCGACCGCGCGGTCGGTGCCTTCATGGCGGTCTCACGACAGGCTATTGAGGCGGCCGGCCCGCTCGACGACGATCTCTTCGCCTATGTCGAGGACGTCGACTGGTCGCTGCGGATTCGCCGTGCCGGCTTCTCCGTCTGGTTCGTGCCGGAGGCGATCGCGCATCACCGCGTCTCGGCCTCCAGCGGCGGCGAGGGTGGTTCGACCACGGCGTTGTACTACGGCGTGCGCAACACGATCGTCGTCTGCGAGCGCCATCGGCCGCTACGGTCGCGGCTGGCGGCGCTGCGGCGCGTCTCGATCGTCGCTACCTTCACGCTGCACGCGCTGCGCTCGCCGCATCGGCGTGCCCTGCTCGCCGCGGTGCGCGAGGGATGGCGGGACGCGCGCGAGGGGCGGTTGGGGAAGCGGCAGCGCCCGAGTGACACGGACGTGGCGTCACCCCGCTAGGGTGCGCGCGGCGCGGATGGTCTTCAGCTCCACGACATTCCTGTTCGCGTTCCTGCCAGCGGTCCTGCTGGCTACGTGGCTGTCGCCGCTCCGGCTACGACGCTTCGTCCTGCTGTTCGCGGGGATCGCCTTCTACGCCTGGGGCGTGCAGGAGTTCGTGCTGCTCGTGCTCGGCTCAACACTGCTCGACTGGGCCCTCGCACTCGGGATCAAGCATGCGCGGGATGCTCGGCAGACGGGGCTTGCGCGGCTGCTGCTGGTGGCCGGGATCGTCCAGAACGTGGGTCTGCTCGGCTACTACAAGTACGCCGGCTTCCTCACCCATCAGCTCGACCGGCTTGCCTCGGCGCTCGGAGAGCACGGACCCTCCGTGCTGTCGGTCGCGCTTCCGATCGGCATCTCGTTCTTCACGTTCGAGAAGATCAGCTATCTCGTGGACGTCTGGCGCGGGGATGTCGAGCCGCGTCGCGACCCGATCGACGTGCTGCTGTTCGTCTCGCTCTTCCCGCGCTCGATCGCCGGGCCGATCGTTCGTCTGCGGGAGATCCAGAACGACCTGCGCGAGCCCCGACCACGTCCCGAGCTCGCCCGCGCCGGTGCGATCCGCTTTGCCCACGGGCTCGCGAAGAAGGTCCTGATCGCCGACCAGGTCGCGCCGGTCGCCGATGCGGCGTTCGCTGCCGCCGCAGCCGGCGGACCGACGACTGCCGCCGCCTGGATCGGGGCGCTGGCGTACAGCATGCAGATCTACTTCGACTTCTCCGGCTACAGCGACATGGCGATCGGGATCGGCATGATGCTCGGCTTCCGCCTGCCGGAGAACTTCAACCGGCCCTACTCGTCGATCTCGATCACAGACTTCTGGCGCCGCTGGCACATGACGCTCTCGCGTTGGTTCCGCGACTACGTCTACATCCCGCTCGGCGGCAATCGCGGCGGCGAGGGGGCGACGTACCGCAACCTGCTGATCGTCTTCGTCCTGACCGGCTTCTGGCATGGCGCGGCATGGTCGTTCGTGCTGTGGGGCCTTTACCACGGCATGTGGATGCTGATCGAGCGCAGGATGGGCTGGCGGGGCCTCGACGGGGTGCGATTCGTGCCGCTGCGGCGAGCCGGCGCGTTCCTGATCGTGCTGATCGGCTGGGTCCTGTTCCGCGCCGACACGCTGCACCATGCCTGCGACTACTACCGCGCGATGGTCGAGCCGCACGGCGGCATGACGGCGGCCGTGAGCGGCGCCCTCACCCACCAGGCGATCGCGGCGCTCGCGATCGCCTGCGTGATCGTGCTGCTGCCGGGAACCCGCAACGGGGGCCGCTGGCTGGTCGACGCGGCCGGTCGCATCCCGAGCGCGGCGCGGTTCGCCTCGCTCGGGCTGGTGTTGCCGCTCGCGCTCGTCTACGCCTTCTCGAGCACGTTCTCCCCGTTCCTCTACTTCCGCTTCTGATCGCGATGAGACGCCTGCGACTGCTGCCCGCGATCTGGCTCTTCGCGCTGCTGGCGCTGCCCACGACCTTGTGGCTGCTCGGCGTCCGCCAACCGAATCTGCAGAACACGCCGAAGGCGGCGCTGCCGGCGATCAACCGCGGCTCGCTGATGCACGGGCAGACGTTCACGCAGCTCGACGGGGCACTGCTCGATCGTCTGCCATTGCGCGGGCAGGCGCTCTCCCTGCACGGCGACATCGCGATCGACCTGTTCCACGACAGTCCCAACCCGCAGGTGGCGATCGGCCACCACGGCTGGCTGTACTACGTCCCCGAGACGGCGACCTGCCAACCGAACGGGACGCCGCTCGTCGATCCCGCCACCGCCGCGGACAGCGCCGATGTCCTCGCCCGCACGCTGGTCGCGTCCGGGCGCAACACGACCGTCGTCTTCGCCGGCTCGAAGCTCTTCACGCATCCGTCGGACGCGCCCTCGATCGCTCCGACGGCTGCCAGATGCGCGTCTGAGCTGAACAGCGTCGTGCAGGAGCGGCTGCGCAACACGCCCGGCGGCCTCGACCTGGCGCCCGAGCTCGGTCGCCTCGAGCAGGAGGGCAAGCCGGTCTTCCTCCGCAACGACAGCCATTGGAACTGGCGCGGGCGGCAGGTGTTCTCGCGCCGCGTGCTCGACCGCATCCGCCCGCAGATGGCGGAGGAGTCGGGCCTCGGCCCCGGAGCCGAGGTGAATCGCGACGGCGACCTCGCGATGCTGATGGGCGTGGCTCGCCGGGAACGCGATCCCGCCCTCGTCGCGAAGCGCACCCCGGCGGCGCCGCCTCGGGCCGGCAGCGTCCTGCTGATCGGTGACTCGCAGCTCGAGCGCTCGCTGCTCGATCCGACCGGCGTCCCGGGAGTGCTGCCGATCCGCGACGTCGTCCTGCCGGGCCAGCCCTCGTGCAACTGGACCCAGGTCGTCGCTGGAGCGTGCGATGACGCGATCCGGCAGGCGCACACGATCGTCGTCGAGTCGGTAGCGCGCGAGATCATCGGGTTCAGCGAGAGTCGCTGCTGGCGGCCCATCTCGCTGGCGGCCGAGCCGCTGCGTGGCACGCCCGGGCGTTGGGAGCGGGTCGACGGCGGCCCGCAGCCCGGCCGAGCCGCGCTGACGATCCCGGCGAGCGGAGCGGTGACGGTCCGTGTCCGTCCGGCCAACGGCGACGGCTCCTCCGTCCCCCGCCTCCTGCGGCTGCCGATCGCGACGCTACCGCCGGCTCCCGCGGGGGCGCCCCCCTCAGCTGTCGTCATGACGCAGGCGCCGCAGGACGGTCCCGCGGCGCCGTGCGCGACGCCCGCTCAGGGCGCCGTGCACGGGGCCCTGTTCCTCCCCGTGCCCGCGGAGCGCCGCGCCTCGGACCTCGTCGTCACGTTGCAGGGACCGCCCGGCACGCGCCTTTCCCCGCCGCAGACGATCGCGCTGGACGGGAGGCCGGCGCCGCGCGTCGGGGGAAGCTGAGCGCCGGCTCCGCGGACGCTACGGCGCCACGACGTCGGCGCGCCGGTAGAGCATGTCGGTGGGTGAAAACCGCTCGACGCGCACGTAGCGGTCGCCCAACTCCGCCTCGATCAGGTCGCGTGCAGCGTCGTCGTGCGCCTCGACGAGCAGCCATCGCGGCGCGTGCCGACCAAGGTCGAGGCCGCGGAGCGCCTGCGGCTCGTAGCCCTCGAGGTCGAGCGACAGCAGATCGATCTGCGGAGCGCGGACCGACTCGACGACGTCGCTCAGCGTACGGCCGGGAGCCGTGAAAGTCTGGTGGTCGCGCTCGCCGCGGAGGAACGCCTGGGCGACCCACTCGCGATCGGCCTCGTCGCTGCCGTGCGCACCGGCCACGAGCGACATCAGTCCGGCGTCGTGCAGCGTGACGGTCGTGCCGGCCTGCTCGGGCGGCACGAGCGCGCAGCGCACGACCTGCGACCGCGGACGCTCGCGCGTCGCCTCTGCGGCGAGAGCAGGGGTGGGCTCGACGAGCAGTCCGCGCCAGCCGTGGAAGCGCTCGAGCAGGTAGGTGTTGCTCTGCGTGAAGCCGTCGTTCGCGCCCGCCTCGACGAAGTACCCGTCCGTGCCGAGCAGCGCCGCGAGACGCACGTCCATCTCGAACAGCGCCGGACGCGAGCGGCTGTCGTCGCCGCGTGCCTCGAGCCGCCTGCGTTGGATGCGCTGCAGGCGATGCAGGACGAGCAGGAGCTCCCGTCGCACCCGCAGCGACCGCAGCGGCGTGGCCGTCAGTAGCAGCTTGGACAGCCACTGCAGGCGGTCGGGGATCTCGAAGCCCATCTAGCGTCCGTCCGCGAGTACTCGACCATAGGCGGCGGCGTACCGCTCGGCGGCCGCCGCGGCCGTGTAGGGCGCCAGCGCGCTGGCCGGCGTCGCGGCGCGCGCGGTCGGTGCGGGCCCGGCCAACGGGCCGTCCTGGAGTGCACGGGCGATCCCGATCCAGTCGCCCGCGCCGACGAGCGCGCCGTGGCCGTCGAGAACCTGCGGGATCGCGCCGGTAGCGCAGGCGACGATCGGCGTGCCGGCAGCCATGGCCTCGACCAGCACCATGCCGAACTGCTCCTCCCAGGCGCGTACCGGCAAGCTCGCCAGCACGAGCGCGGAGGCGGACGCGTAGCGGGCCGGCATCTGCTCGTAGGGCACGGTCGGCACGAAGGT
>JAOPZA010000227.1 GCA_025964325.1 Conexibacter sp. | reverse complement strand
CTCGTCCGCGGCCGCTCGGCCGCGCTCGACCTCGTCGCCGCGACCGTCTGGGCGGCGGGGCTGGCGGCCGCCGCCGGCGCGATCGGGCACACGCTGGGGGGCCGCGTCCCGGCGCCCGATCCGCGTGGCGCCGCGCTCGGGGCCGCCGCGGCCGTCCTGCTGGCCGTCTCCGCGCAGGCCGTGCGCGGGACGCGCGGTCCGCGGCCGCTCGGGCGAGGGCTGCGGATCGACGACGGGCGGGGGCCGGGACGGGCGCGCCCCAATCCGCGAGCACTGCCGTAGCATGGATCGGCGCCGTTGCGCACCGTATGAGCGTCTTCCGCAGCCTCGAGAGCAAGATCGCGAACCTCGTCGAGGGCACGTTCAGTCGTGCCTTCAAGTCGGAGGTGCGTCCCGTCGAGATCGCGCGAAAGCTCGCGCGCGAGATGGAGGAGCACACGACGCAGTCGGTCTCGCGCGTCTACGTGCCGAACGAGTTCGTCGTCTACCTCTCGCTCGAGGACCACGAGCGCTTCGCCAGCTTCGAGAGCGAGCTGAAGACCGAGCTGGCCGGCTACCTGCTGGAGCACGCGCGGCGCGAGCGCTTCGCGCTGATCTCACGCCCCGTGATCGACTTCCGCACGGACGAGCGGCTGCGGCTGGGCGAGTTCGGCATCCAGGCGCGGCTGGTGGAGCCGGCCGCCGAGCCGTCGCACGAGCCGTCGCCGGGCGACTCCGGGCACACGATGGTCTACAGCGCGGCCGAACGGCTGCAGGAGCCGCTCGAGGAGCGCGCGCGCCAGCGCGAGGCTCGCGCCCTGATCGTGCTCGACGGCAAGCGGCTCGTCGTCGGTCCCGAGGGCGCGACGATCGGCCGCAGCCGCGAGTGCGACGTCGTGCTGGCGGACGCGAACGTGTCGCGCCGGCACGCCGAGGTGCGGCCGCGCGGCGACGGCTGGATGCTCGTCGACCTCGGCTCGACCAACGGCGTGAGCGTCAACGGGACGCGCGTCGAGCGGCCGCAGCTGCTCGCCGCGGGCGACCGGATCGAGGCCGGCACGACCGTCATGACCTTCGAGTTCGAGTGATCGGCGTGCCGTCGTGACGTCGCTCCAACCGGTCTCGGTCGCGCTCAAGTTCGGCTTCCTCGCCGTCCTCTACCTGTTCCTGATGTGGACCGTGCGAAGCGCGCTGAAGGACCTGCGCCGCGGCCGCGACGTGCCGCTCGAGGCGGTCGAGCCGCCGGTCGACGCGACCGCGATGCACAGCGCGTCCGAGGGGCTGCTGGACCACGACGCGCTGCGCGAGCCGCGCCTCGTCGTCGACCACGCCGCGGGCCATGCGGACGGCATCGCCTACGATCTGGCGAACGGAGCCACGCTCGGACGCGGTGACGTGGAGATCCGGCTCGAGGATCCCTTCGCGTCGACGCAGCACGCGCGGATCGAACGGCAGGGCAGCATCGTCGTGCTCGAGGATCTCGGCTCAACCAACGGCACGTACCTCAACGACGAGCCGCTGCGGGGTCCCCAGCCGCTGCACCACGGCGACCGCATCCGCATCGGCGACAGCGAGTTCTCCTACCTGCATGACTAAGAACCTGTTTCAGAAAGAGGATCGTGTGAGGGAACCGTCTCGCGGCGCTGGACCCGATCCGATCGGCCTCAAAGGCAACCAGCCTGATCGGGCCGATCGGATCGCGTCCAGCATCCACGATCCGGCCGCCCTCACCCGACCCTCTCATTCTGAGACAAGTTCCAACCACACCCTGGCCTGATGCTGCACATCGCCGAGCACTTCGAGGCGTCCGACACGGGCCTGCAGCGCCGCGAGAACGAGGACAGCTTCTTCGCGCGCGGGCACCTCTTCGTCGTCGCCGACGGCATGGGCGGCGCGCAGGCCGGCGAGGTCGCCTCGAGCATCGCGGCGGAGGCGTTCGCCGCCGGGCTGCCGGACGACGGCAGCTCGGAGGAGCGGCTCGCGGCGCGCGTGCTGGAGGCCAACGCCCGCATCCACGAGCTGTCGCGGGCGGACCGCGAACGCGCCGGGATGGGCACGACGCTGACGGCCGTCTACCTCGACGGCGACGAGCTTGCGATCGCCCACGTCGGCGACAGCCGCGCCTACCTCTGGCGCGACGGCGAGCTGACCCGCCTGACGCGCGACCACTCGCTCGTCGACGAGCTGGTGCGGCGCGGCAAGCTGACCGAGGAGGAGGCCGCCGAGCATCCGCAGCGCTCGATCATCACGCGCGCGCTCGGGCCCGAGCCGGACGTCGAGGTCGACACGCGCACGCACCGCGCGCAGGCCGGCGACGTCCTGCTGCTCTGCAGCGACGGCCTCACCTCGATGGTCGCCGAGCCGCGCATCGCCGACCTGCTGCGCGACGCCGGCAACCTCGCGGCGGCCGGCCGGGCGCTGATCGAGGAGGCGAACGCCGCCGGCGGCCGCGACAACATCACCGTGCTGCTGTTCCGCCTCGCCGACGGCGACGAGCCGGCGCCGGTGGAGCAGCCGACGCGCGCCGGCGCCGCCTCCGCGGTCCGCAGCGACGAGGTGCGCGGCGCGGTCGCCGAGGCCGAGCGCACGACGGC
>JAOPZA010000098.1 GCA_025964325.1 Conexibacter sp. | reverse complement strand
GACGGGCCACCGCTCGGGCCCCGTAGACGCTGGGATAGTTCACGTGGCCCCCCAGCCGCTTGGCTTCTTCCCCCGGCGCGATCGTAAAGTGGGCGATCAAAGACCCGGGGAGCGTCGCGTGTACGCCTGGCCAGAGGTTCTCTCCGGGGAAGATTGACGTGCTCACCCACTTGTTGAGACGAGCGCCACGCAGGATAAGTTCAGTGAACAGTCGCGGCTCAAAGCCCCCAGTTCGGGGATCTCCTCCTGAGAACCGGAGCGCGAACGCCGAGCTAGACGCATTCAGCAGTTCGCGTGTGAATGTTCCGAACGTCGCGAACGCATCCGGAAGGTCTACGAGTCCTCTGAACCACTTGACATCCATGTCGAACTCTGAGTCGTCGGGCGGATCGAAGAGTCCTCTTGTGATGGCGCCCGCCGCGCCCACCTGATCATCGTCTTCGACTGTCTCACCCGCGGCCGCACCCTCACTCTGAGGGCTCGGAGCGGTCACAGAAGGACCCCGACCGCGAGCCCGATCTCCAGTACGGACACGAAGGCACTCAGAGCCACCAGCCACACCACAACCGACAGCCGCCGATTGCGCTCTCTGTTCGTTCTCCGACGGCGCTCGACTTGGCCGATCATGAAGTTGACGGCTGCGGTGCCAGCCTCCGACCCGCCAGCGTGGGCCTGTCGGAGGAACTCTCGCAGCCTCTCTACGGGCACGTCGGCTTCACTCTGGGGCAGAAGTGCCCAGACAGCCGACGCGAGCGTGATCAACAGGAGCGCAGCCGACGTGACGACGAGGACCTGGAATACCGTGTCCCACGATCCGAGAGCGTTTCGAACGTCGGCGCGAAGCGCCAGCGCTTGCGCGATCGCGAATGCTGCCGTCGCGAAGCCGACGTAGCCACGCACCTTCGCATCAACGCGCTCTGCAACCTTGAATTGGAGATCGAGCGCGTCCCGGGTCATCTGGAAGACGACACCGATATCGGGTGGCGTATCGGCAGCCGGCTTCCGCTCTCCGAGTGGGACAGGGGGACGAGGTGGCTGATCGATCGGCGGCACGCCCAGGGAATATTCCCGCATCTCTCGGTCGGCGCGCATATGGGCGCGGCGCTTCCTGCCGCCGGGCCATCGAGAACTCAGCAATGGCTCTGTCATAGCGCGATCCTAGCGAGCGATGCGGCGCCCCTGCGCTAGTGACCTGTTGCTGATCCGCCGAATGCCGCATAAGTGGCATTCCGCGGTACCACGAGCTACGGTCCGGTGGACACCGACAAAGTGGCCGGGCGCGGTTGCAGCCGCCCCGGCCGTGGCCCACAGGAGAGATACCTCCGATGGACGACTCGAACGCTACTCGTTCGCTCGACCTGATCCCGCGCGGCGCGGCGACGGTCGACTCCCCCATCCGTACCGTTGACGACCTCGTCGCCGCGTTCCTGATCGGCTACGGGGCGGCCACGCGCGACGCCTACGGCCGCGACCTTCGACAGTGGACGGCGTGGTTGGCCCACCACGGACTCGCGCCGCTCAGCGCCCACCGCGCACACGTAGAGCTGTGGGCGCGCGGGATGGAGGCACGCGGTCTCGCAGCCTCGACCGTCGCGCGCCGTCTCTCGGCGCTCGCCGGCTTCTACGACTACGCCCTTGATGAAGAGCTGATCACCCGCTCCCCCGTTTCCCGCGTGCGCCGTCCTCGGGTCGGCGACGAATCACCACGGCTCGGGCTCGACAGGGACGAGTTGGGCGTTCTCCTCGCGGCGGCGCATGCGTCCGGCGCGCGCGACTACGCGCTTGCCTGTCTGCTGACTTTGAACGGCTTGCGGATCTCTGAGACGTTGGCACTCGATGCCGACGATCTCGGCGCTGAGCGCGGCCACCGGACGGCCGCGCTGCGCCGGAAGGGTGGCAAGCGACAGTCCGCGCCGCTCGCGCCGCGTACCGCTGACGCAATCGACCTGCTGTTGGCGGGCCGGAACAGCGGGCCGGTGTTCGTGACACGCACGGGGCGCCGTATGGATCGCCACGCGGCGGCGAAGGTGGTGCGTCGGCTCGCACGATCGGCGGGGATCACTGCGACCGTCTCGCCGCACAGCTTGCGGCACTCGTTCGTGACACTTGCGCTTGACGCTGGCGTGCCGTTGCATCGGGTACAGGACGCGGCCGGTCATGCCGATCCGCGGACCACGCGCCGATACGACCGCGCACGGTTTCAGCTCGATCAGCACGCCACGTACTCCGTCGCGGCGGCTGTCGCCTGATCTCCTCCAAAGGCGCTGCAAACGACCACAATTCGGGCTTGCCGCCGGGCGGTGTGGTGTGATGCTGTGTGGCTCGCCGCCGCGGACGTGCAACCCGGGAACAAAGGCGAGCCGCCCCGTCGTCAGCGGGGCGACTCGCGAAGGATCGCTAGTAGGGAGCGAACCGTTGAACCAGTCTATTTCCAAGCCGGACAGAAGGGCCGCGATCATCTACGCGGCGAAGTCAACGGCGGACGTGCGCGGCAGCATCCCGACGCAGATCGAGAACGCCCTCGCCCTGGCTGAGCGCGAGGGCCGGAAGGTCATCGGCGAGCCCTTCCGGGATGAGGGCAAGAGCGGCTATAGCGGCAGCCGCGGCGACGGTCTCGCGCAAGCGAAGCAGCACGCCGAGCGTCTGGCCGCCGACGGCGTCGACGTGGCGCTGGTCGTCCAGCACACCGACCGGCTCGCGCGCGGTGACGGCGTAGCCGCGCAGCACCTCGTAGAGATCGCGATTTGGGCGAAGAGAGCAGGGGTGCGGATCGCCTCCGTGCAGGACCCGAGCACCTTTGAGACCGGATACGCGTTCGCGGCGATCATGGGGGACCGAAACCACGAAGACAGCCGCCGGAAGGCTCTCGCGGTCGCGGCCGGTCTGAGACGCGCGGCTGAGCGCGGCGAGTGGCCCGGCGGCATCCTCGCCGATGGCTACCGCCCGCTGCGCGATGTCGACGCACACGGGAAGGTGACGCGGCGGATCGAGCGGGACCCGGACCGCTGGTGGATCATGGAACTGATCTTCGATCTCGCGCTGAGAGGCTGGAGCAACGTCGCGATTCAGTACGAGCTGGGTCGTCGCGGCGCCCGCACGAGACCGCGGAAGTCAACCCACCGGCCGCGACCGTTTGACGCGAACCGCGTCGGCCAGACGCTCGACCGCCCATGCTATGCCGGGCTCGCGACGTACAAGGGCGAGATCGTCGGCCGCGGTCAATGGCCCGCCGTCGTTAGTCCGGAGGACTTCGAGCGGCTGCGCAAGGACCGCCGGGAGCGTGGCCATGTCGATCAGCGCAGAGAGACCGGACGGCCGCCTCAGGGCTACGTACTCGCACGCGTGGCCGCCTGCGGCAGGTGCGGCGCCCCCGTGGACGTCGTCACGAGCCGGTACATCCGAAGAGACGGCACGCGGCAGCGCACCTACGTATGCCGCACGCACCGCGAGCGCCCACAGGACTGCCCGGCGCGCCCGATCGATGCCGGCCCGGTTGACATCTCGTTCGTGAACAACCTGACGCAGTTCCTCGGTGACGTAGAGAGCTGGCGCGGGCGGCTGGTCGCGACGCGCGAGAGTGACCGTGCCCGGATGCAGTCGGCAATGCGGGACGCCGAGGATGATGTCGCGAGACACGACCGGATCCTTGCCAACGGCCAGCGCCGCTACTCCGCGGCCCTGGAGGCCGGCGATGACGCGCGAGCCGACGCGATCGAGGACGCCCTCGCCCAGCAGCGCGTCGAGCGGGAGCGCGCGCTGATTCGCCTGACCGCGGCACGTGACGCCACCGTGAGCATCGACACCGTGCAGTCGGTCGACCCGCTGATTGACTTCTACAACGGGATCGGCGAGGAGCTGACAGGACGCGTGACGGCGGCGAGAGGCGACATCAAGCGCTTGAACGTCGTCGTGCGGGACTACTTCGCCCGCGTCACGCTCAGAGACAGCAAGGCCGGCGTCATCATCCAGCCGTTCTTGTCAGCGGCCTCAGTCACACGGGTCCTCGAAGACCCGACGCGCTGGCCGCACAGCGTCACAGCAGTGCTCGGCGGCCACGCGATGACGGCGACCGGCAAGGGTGAGTTCTCGAGCGTGGTCGCGGCGAAGGACGCCGCCGCGCTGCTGAGCCTGAAGCCCGGTGATGATGTTCAGGTGACGATCGAGGTCGATGGTCCGGCTGCCGTCACCGCGCACGCTGATGAGGCGCTGAATCCCCCGCCGCTCCGGGCGATCACGGTGTCTACGCAGAACGCCTCTTCACCTTCGTGAAGACGCGCGTGGGGTCGCTCGCGAGCGTGCGCAGCAGGGCGAACTCTCTCTGCGACAGCTCCACGCGTCTGCCGCTCAGCAGCACGGTGCGCGCGGCCGGATCGACCTCGAGCGTGCCGACGCGCATGCGCCCGCGGTCCCGCCGGCGCTCGGCGCGGCGCAGCAGCGCGCCGACGCGGGCGCGCAGCTCCGGGTAGGAGAACGGCTTGCCGAGCACGTCGTCGGCGCCTCGGTCGAAGCCGCGCAGGCGGTGCAGCTCGCCGACGCGGCCGCTCAGCACGAGCATCGGCAGCGTCGGGTCGATCCGGCTCGCGACGCCGTCGGCCGCGCGGATCTCGCGCAGCAGCTCGAGGCCGTCGCGGTCGGGCAGGCCGAGGTCGACGATGGCGAGGTCGGGATAGCGCGTCGCGACGAGGCGCAGTGCGTCGCGGACGCTGCCGGTGGCGATCAGCTCGTAGCCGTCCGCCGTCAGGTTGTCGGCGAGGAAGGTGCGCGTGGCGCGGTCGTCCTCGACGACGAGGATGGTGGAGCGTTCGTTGGTCATGCCGCGCCTGACCGGCGCGACGCGCGCGCTTCGCCCCCGCCTGCGCAGTTCTGGCGCCGATGCGCCCGCCTAAGCTCAGAGCGAGAACGGTTTCACCACGAAAGGACCTGAATCAATGGCGAAGGTGCTGTATACAGCGGAGGCGACCGTGACGGGCGGCCGCGCCGAGGGTCACGGACGCACGAGCGACGGCGCGCTGGAGGTCGACCTGCGCCTGCCGCGGGAGATGGGCGGTGAGGGCGGTGGGACGAACCCCGAGCAGCTCTTCGCGGTCGGCTATGCGGCCTGCTTCGAGAGCGCGCTCGGCACCGCCGCGCGGCGACTCGAGGCCGAGGTCGGCGATGCCGTGATCGACTCGCGGGTGACGTTGATGCCGAACGGCTCCGGCGGCTTCATGCTCGGCGTCGCGCTCGACGTCCGGCTGCCCTCCGTCGACGACCCCGCGCAGGCGGTCGAGGTCGTCGCGACCGCGCACGAGGTCTGCCCGTACTCGAACGCGACGCGCGGCAACATCGAGGTCGCCCTGACGGCGAACGGCCAGCCGGTCGGCTGACCCGGAGGGGGAACGGGCCGGCCCGCCGTGGCGGGCCGGCCCGTTCGGGGCTCAGGCGGCTATGCCGTCTGGCCGTACAGCTCGAGCTCGCGCTGCTCGCGGCGGACGTGCTCTTCGTCGATCTGGCGCTTGATGACGTGGAACTCGTCCGTCGGCAGCTCTTCGAACGCGGCCAACGGCTGTGCGACGGCCGCGGGAGCGACCCCGGCATGCGGCGCCGTCGCGACCCTGACCGCGAGCCGCAGCACGCAGGCGAGGGCGATCGCGTTGAGCGCCGCCCCGGCGAAGTTGCCGAGGCTCAGCAGCGCTGCATGGAATCCGACGAGGTTGACGTAGCCCATCAGGACGTTGACCGAGAGGCCGAGCGTCCAGCCGAGCGGTGACTGGCCATGCGCCGAGCGCGTGCGGATCATCGTGGCGATCTGCGGCAGCGTCGCCGCGACGCCGAGGATGATCGCGCAGGTGGAGGCGATGGAGAGAATGGTCATGAGGCGGTCCCGTGGAACGTGGGTGTGCGGACTGGTAGCAGGGTGGGTCTGACTGTTTTCGGGCAGCAAAAAAGCCGCTCGGCAGGCACCTGGTCAGTGCGGGTCGGGCGGCCCATGCAGACCGTGGCGGTCGCGACCGCGGTCAGGGACTTACGTGACTCGTGGACCGGATGGATCCCCGAGGCGACCGATGGGTTGGTGGTCAATCGAATGTAACCGGCCGAGGGGCGAATTCCACCCCCGTTGGCCGCTTTTTCACCGTCCTGTGCGCTGTCTCACACTGCGCGTTCCACCGCCCTCGCGCGCTGCCCGCGCACGGCGCGGCGCTAGAGCAGCTCGACGGGGTCGCCGAGCGCGACCGGGCCCGGCTCCGCGACCCAGCAGTTGAGCGCGTAGCGCTTGTCGTAGTCGCGGTTGATGCGCCGCAGCACGTCGGCGTCGACGGCGAGCGTGTCGGGGTCGATCGTCGTCATCACGCAGCGCTCGCAGAGCTTCTCGACGTCGAGGACGGCCCCGCCGATGCGCAGCCGTCCGCCGGGCCAGTCGCGCTCGGCGAGGCCTTCCACGCCGGCGATCAGGAGGTTCGGACGCAGGCGTCGGCGATCGACGCCGAGCGCGGCGACAGCGCCGTCCGTGGCGACGAGGATCGACGTGTCGTCGAAGCGCTCGCGTCCCTCCATCGGGGCGAGCGCGGCCTGCTCGCCGGCGACCGCGCGCACGTGGTCGCGCGCCGCCGGCTCGCGCCACGGGACGCCCTCGACGAGCGCCTCGCCGGCGTCGTCGAGCGTCGCCTGCAGGCCCAGCAGGCCGTGCCGCGTCCGGGCCGTGACGAGCTCGTCGCGCCCGTCGCGCACCTGCACGCGCCGGTCGCCCGGGACGCCGTCGGCGTCCAGCCGCGTGCGCTCGAGCGGCTGCCCCCGGAGCGACTTGACCGGATAGACCCACAGCTCGGCGACGAACATGCGACGGCATTCTGCCCGGCCGCCGGGACGCATGCCGCGAGCGCATTCGAGCGCCGCCGGCGCGGGCGCGAAAGACCATCTCCTAGGCGGGTGCAAGAACGCATTCAGTGCATCCGCTTTTGGAGGAGTCCTGCATATGATGCCGACGCCTTGACGGACCGAGGCGCCCCTCCCCATGAGCCAACGCGGAAACTACAGCTCCGGCGACGACTTCGTCCTCGAGTACGGAGAACTGCGCTTCACGTTCAACGAGCGTGACTTCGGCGAGCGCTGCGAGCAGGCCGCCCGCAAGCTCGGCTTCGTCGCCGGGACGCTCGGGTTCGAGGAGGCCGAGGATCTCGTCAACCTGGTCGTCAACGGCGAGGTCCACGACCCCGCCTCCGCGCTCGGCGAGCACGTCAACGACTGCTGGCCGGAGCTCGTCGGCCCCTCCGAGCGCTCGCTCGTGCACTGGCTGCGCCGGCTGATCTTCCGCAGCGCGTGGCTCGACCAGCGCGTGAAGGAGGGCGAGCTCGACGTCGCCTTCGACGACCTCACGCACACCTTCGCGTACGTGCAGCCCGATCGCGACAACGAGCCGATCGAGCTCGCCCCCGAGCCCTCCTGGGGCCGGGTGGCGTACATGCCGCCGTTCGCCTGACGGGCGCTCGCCTACGGCGAGCACTTGGGAGTTCGACTGGCGCCGAACTCACGGGCGCTCGCCTACGGCGAGCACTTGAGAGTTCGGCTGCGCCGAACTCCCGGGCGTCGTGGCGCTCACCCGAAGGTGAGCGCCCTCCTCTGACCTTCCTAGGCGGAAGCTTCGATCCGCGCGGTCGCGATCGCGTCGGCGCCGGCCTCGCCGACCAGCAGCTCCGGTCGGAGCGTGCCGCTGGCGAGCAGGTCGAGCGCCGGGAAGCGCCGCGCGCTCGCGAGCTCGGCGTCGAGCGCGACGAGCGTCGTCTCGCCGCCCAGCGGCGCGGCGGCGGTCGCGATGATCGTCAGCGAGCCGCCGTCGGACACGTTGCGGGCCGCGGCGAGCGCTCTCCGCGCCGCCGCGAGGTGCAGGCCGTCGAGCGTGTCGATCAGCACGACGGCGTCACCGCCGCGGGCGGCGATCCGCTTGCCGTTGTCGACCGCGCGCTCGACCGCCTGGCTCTGCGCGTCGGCGGACGCGGCGAAGCTCAGCGCGCCCGTCGTGGGGAGCGTGCCGTCGGACCAGTCGCCGATCTCCTCGGGCCGGACGCCGGCGAGCACGAGCGAGACGTCGAGCCCGTCGACCTCGACGAGCACGGCGGCGAGCCGCCGCAGCGCCTCCGTCTTGCCGGCGCGCGGGCCGCCCGCGATCACCACGCGCGAGCCCTTGCCGAACGGCGTCAGCCACTCGATCGCCTTCGCGGTCGGGTCCTCGGCGCCGAGCGCGATGCGCTCGTCCGGCCAGCTGGCCGTCAGCTCGTCGAAGCGGACGCCGTCGGACGCCTCCTCAGCGGCCGTGCCGTTGATCGTGTCGACGCGGACGAGCGACGGGTAGCGCTCGGAGCGGCGCGGCGGGCGCACCGGGCCGCTGACGCGATCGCCGGTGACGAGCTCGCAGCGGCGCACCTGCGCGGCCGAGACGTAGATGTCCTCGTCGGAGGCGTCGGGCGGCGAGACGCGCACGAAGCCGGAGCCGTTGCCGAGCACCTCGACGACGCCGGACGCGACGCGATCCTCGTCGTTCGCCAGCTCGCCCTTCGGCTTGCCGCGGTCAGCGCGGTCGGGCCGCTCGCCGCGATCTCCGCGCTCGCCTCGCTCACCGCGGCCACCGCGGGCCTCGTCCTTCGCCTGCGGCTTGGCGGCGACGGCGTCGTCCTCGTCGCGCTCCTCGCGGCGCTCGTCGCGGTCGCGGCTGCGTCCGCGGCCGCCGCGGCGGCGCTTCGGGCGCTCGCCCGCCTCGGCATCGCGCTCGGGGGCGGCAGCGCTCGTCTCCTCGGCGGCGCGCAGCTCCTCGACCGTGCTGCTGTCGCCGTCGCCGCCCTGGCGCGTCACGATCGCGTCGATCAGGTCGTCCTTGCGCAGACGGCGGAAGCCGTCGATGCCGAGCTCCGAGGCGATCGCGTGAAGGTCGGCGAGTGGACTGTCCGCGAGCGCGGGTCGTTCCAATACGGGCATATGGGGTCCTCCTGGATGGATGATCGGTTGGCTCCGGCCGCGTGGAGACAGCGGTCGGCGATTGTGCAGGGTGACCCTAGCGAACGAAGCGGTTCGACGCCGCTTGCAGGGATTCTCGGCTAGCTCGGCTCCCAGCGCAGCGCGTCGGCGAGGCGCGCGTCGCGCTCCAGCTCGCGGCTTCCGGACAGCACCTCGCGCACGGCCAGGAAGTCGGCCGCCTCGGCGACGTCGTGCACGCGGAAGATGTGAGCGCCGGCGTCCGTGCCCCAGGCCAGCGCCGCGAGCGTCCCGGCAAGCCGCTCGCGCGGCGGGCGGCCGGTGATCGCGCCGATGAAGTCCTTGCGCGAGATCGCCAGCAGGACCGGCCGGCCGAGCGCGAGCACGTCGTCGAGGCGGCGCAGCACCTCGACCGTCTGCGCCGGCGTCTTGCCGAAGTCCGGCCCGGGATCGAGGAGCAGCTGCTCGGTCGCGACGCCGCGCGAGCGGGCGAGGTCGATCCGCTCGCGCAGGAACGTCACGACGTCGTCGGCCATGCGGCCGTCGTAGGAGAGGTCGTGCAGCCGCTGCTTCGGCTCTGCGCGCGTGTGCATCAGGACGAGCGCGGCTCCGGTCTGCGCGCAGACGTCGGCGAGACCCGGGTCGCGCAGGCCGCTGACGTCGTTGACGATCGACGCGCCGGCGGCGATCGCCGCCGCCGCGACGGCCGGCTTGTAGGTGTCGACCGAGACGACCGCGCCGAGCTCGCCGGCGACGCGCTCGATCAGCGGCACGACGCGCGCGATCTCCTCCTCCGGCGTGACCGCGGGACGGTTCGTGACGCCGGACTCGCCGCCGATGTCGATCACGTCGGCGCCCGCCGCGAGCAGCTCGCGCGCGAGCGCGACGCGGGTCGCGAGCGTCGGGTAGCGACCGCCGTCGGAGAAGGAGTCGGGGGTCGCGTTGACGATCCCCATCAGCCAGGGCCGCTCACCGAGGCGGAGCGTGTGCGCTCCGGCGCGCAGCTCGTGGATCCGTTCGCCGAACATCGGCGGCTGAGCCTACCTCGTTACCGGCGGGCGATCAGCAGCGCGGCGCCGCCGGCGGGCGTCGTCGCGCGCTTCTTCTTCGTGCTCTTCTGGTTCGGCTTCGGCTTGATCTTCAGCGCCTGGCGCACGACCGTGCGGTTGCCGGCGCGATCGGTCACCACGACGCGGAGTCTGTAGCTGCCGGCCGCGGCGTAGGCGTGGCGCGCGCCGCGCTTGATCGTCTCGCGCGTGCCGTCGCCCCAGTCGACGAGCACCGCGCCGACGCCCGCGGTGGCGACCGGCTGCTGGCCGGCCGGCGGCGGCGGCGTGGCGTCGGCGGAGCTGACCGCGAGCTGGAGCGCCGAGCCGGCGCGCTGGACGCCGCTGACGGTCGCGGTCGCGGTCGGCGCGACGCTGTCGACCCGGACCGTGGCGAGCTTCGCGACGAACGACTGCCCGCGCCGGTCGAAGGCCGACACCTGCCATCTGTGGACGCCCTGCGCGAGCGGCGTGCGCACGCGCTTCTGCAGGTGGACGTCGTCGCCGTAGCCGGCGTCCTGCCCGTCGATCGTGACCTTGTAGTAGAGGCCCCACAGCTCGAGTGAGCGCGACCACGTCAGCAGGGGGGTGGCGGTGCGCTGCCAGGCGGCGCCCCAGTGCGGCGCGAAGCGGCCGGGCGGCTGGTCGATCACGGCGACCGAGATCGCGCGTCCCCGGCCGGGGACGTCCTGCGCGTAGGCGACGGCGATGTTGCCGCTGTCGTCCGACGCCGTGGCAAGCCCGAGGGCGGCGTTCGTCGGTCCCAGGTCGGGGCGCGACATGACCGTCTCCGGGACGAACTGGGTGCCGTCGTAGAAGCGCGAGCGGATCTCCGCCGCAGCCCCCGCCGCGGCGCTCCCGCCGGCGGCCGGGGACGTCGCGGGGGCGCCGAGCTGCCAGGCGACGAGCTGCTTCAACGGCGTCGCGACCACCGGGACGGCGTAGGTCGGGGCGGTCGGCGCGGTGACGGAGTCGACCTGCTGGACCGGACCGGGCGTGGCGTCGGCGCGCAGCAGCATCGCGTACGAGAGGAAGCTCGCGTCGGCGCTGCCGAGCACGATGCCCTGACCTATGCCGCCGGTCGCGATCTGCGGTGAGCTCGACCCCTGACCGGAGGCGAACGGCGTCGCGTCGACGTTCACGGGCTGCTCGAAGCGCGAGCCGCGCAGGCGCCGGTAGACGACGCGCGAGCGCAGGACGCCGCCGACCGCGAACTGCGCCCGCATCGCGATGCCGGTGAAGCTGTCGTCGTCCTGGACGCCGACCTCGGGCTGGTCGACGGAGGCCGCCTGCACGCCTTCGATCACGAGCCCGGCGTTGGCGTCGGTCGACAGCACGCTGGGTCGCAGGCCCTGCACGCGACGGGTATAGACATGGCCGGCCTCGCCCCACGCGACGACCGCGGTGCCGTCGGCGGACGTGCCGACGCGCGGACGGTTCGAACCGCTGCCGGCGTCGGCGTTCGCGTCGTGGTCGAGCGGCGCCGCGATCAGCTGCCAGGGCGCGCCGTCCTTCGAGAAGGCGACCCGCACGTCGTGGCCGCCGGCGCCGGGCGCGGTGAAGACGAGGTAGCCCTTGCGGTTGACGCTCAGGTCGAGCGAGGGATCGGATGCGCCGCCGCCGCCCCAGATCGTCTGCAGCGCGGAGTAGCCCGCCGCCGCGCCGGGCCGCGTGATCGCGAAGACGTTCCCGCCGTTGACGAACGCGACCGTCACACGGCCGCCGTTCGCCGCCGAGACGACCGGCTGCGAGGAGGCGCCGGGCAGCGCGCCGTCGACGCGCTCGGGCGCTGTCCAGCCGCCGCCGAGGAGCCGGCTGACGACGACGTGGTCGATCCCCCCGTCCTGCACGACGGCCGCCATCGCTCCCGTGCCGTCCGGCGCGATGTCGATCCCGCCGAGCGACCGCACCGCCGGGCTCGGCCCGACGACGGGGTCGCCGGGATAGGTCGCGGCCCCTGCCGGCAGCGCCGGCAGCGCCGCGAGCAGGAGCAGCGGCGCGCAGAGCAGCGCGCGGAGGGGGCGTGAGAGACGGGTAGCGGGCATGGAAGGGTCCGGCCGGTTGCGGTGTCGTGCGATCCAACCGGCACGGGGCGCCAAAGTTGCGCCCTCGAGAGGATGCCAGCCGGGCAGGCGGCATGCGGCGTGCCCGGGGCGCACGCGGGAACGTCGCGAGACGGGTGGCGATGCGGGGCCGGCCTCCGCGGCCCCGCACACCGCCCCCCCTTGCTCCCCGGCCGATCGCGGCCCGTCCGCTGCGTCGCCGTGCCCGTGCCCCCGTCGGCCCGGCGCGCGCTGCCCCGATGCCGCTCGACGCTCCCACACCGAGCCTGAGCGGGCAAGCCTGATTGGTCAGAACGATGACGTTCGCACGAGAAATGGCGGGATCGGCGGGCTCCGGCATCGGCGCCGTTCTCGGCTTCGGGCGCAGCCGCCCTTGCGGCGACGCGATCGCCCCGCACACGCACACCGGCCCGCGACGCAGAGCGTCGCGGGCCGGAGCCTGCGCGAGTCCTCGTGGCGGGCGGCGCGCAGCCGCCCGCGCGCCGTTCAGAGCGACTGGACCTCGGACGTGATGGCGCTCACCGACGCTCTCGCGTCGCCGAACAGCATCGCCGTCTTGGGGTCGTAGAACAGCGGGTTGTCGATGCCGGCGAAGCCGGAGCTCATCGAGCGCTTCAGCACGATCACGCTCGAGGATCTGTTGACCTCGAGGATCGGCATGCCGTAGATCGGCGAGCCGGGATCGTTGTTCGCGGCCGGGTTCGTGACGTCGTTGGCGCCGATGATCAGCGACACGTCGGTGCGACCGAACTCGGGGTTGATTTCGTCCATCTCCTTCAGCTGGTCGTACGGCACGTCGGCCTCGGCCAGCAGGACGTTCATGTGGCCCGGCATGCGGCCGGCGACCGGATGGATCGCGAATCTGACCTCGACGCCCTTGCTCTCGAGCGCCCGCGACAGCTCGCGCACCGCGTGCTGCGCCTGCGCGACCGCCATCCCGTAGCCCGGCACGACGACGACCTGGCGCGCATAGGAGAGCTGGATCGCGACGTCCTGCGCCGAGGTCGAGCGGACCGGACCGCGATCGGCGTCGCCGCCGCCGGCTGCCGCCGGGAGCTCGCCCCCGCCGCCGAACCCGCCGGCGATGATCGACGGCACCGAGCGGTTCATCGCGACCGCCATCAGGTTCGTCAGGATCGAGCCCGACGCCCCGACGATCGTGCCCGCGACGATCAGCGCGAAGTTGTCCAGGGCGATACCGGCAGCGGCCGCCGAGAGGCCGGTGAAGGCGTTCAGCAGCGAGATCACGACCGGCATATCTGCGCCGCCGATCGGCAGCACGACCATGTTGCCGAGCACGCCGGCCGCGACGAGGATGCCGAGGACGAAGAGCGCCTGCGAGTGCACGCCGGCCGCGAGCGCGATCGCCGACCCGACCGCCACCACCAGCAGCAGCAGGTTGAGCAGCTGCTGCCCCGGCAGCTTGATCGGCTTGCCGGGCAGGATCTCCTGCAGCTTCGCGAACGCGATGTTCGAGCCCCAGAAGGAGATTGAGCCGATGATCGCCGCGAACAGCGACGGGATCTCGGCCTTCAGCGTCCAGTCGCCGTCGGCGCCTGGGAAGCGGCGGCGGTACTCGGCCCACGCGATCAGCGCGACCGCGCCACCGCCGACGCCGTTGAACAAGGCGACCATCTGCGGGATCTGCGTCATCTTCACTCTGAGCGCCGCGGGGATCCCGATCGCGGTCCCGATCGCGATGCCGACCACGATCAGCAGCAGCGTCTCGCCGTCGGGCAGCACGCCCTTCTTCAGCAGCGTCGCGGCGACCGCGATCGCCATCCCCACGGCCGCGATCTTGTTGCCGCGCACGGCCGACTGCGGCCCCGAGAGGCCTCTCAGGCCGAGGATGAACAGGATCACCGCGAGGATGTAGAGCGCGTCGATGAAGTTGTTGTCCTGCAGGAACGACGTGGCGAGCACCATCAGGAGCCCGCCTCCCGCTCAGCGTCGGCTCTCACGACCGGCTTTCTCTTGAACATGCCGAGCATGCGGTCGGTCACGAGGAAGCCGCCGATCACGTTGATCGTGCCGAACGCGATCGCGATCACGAGCAGCAGCTTGCTGAGGAAGCCGCTCGACTCGCCGATCACGAGCAGGCCGCCGAGCAGCACGATGCCGTGGATCGCGTTCGTGCCGGACATCAGCGGAGTGTGCAGCGTGTTTGGAACCTTCGAGATGACCTCGAAGCCGACGAACGCGGCCAGCACGAGGATCCCGATCTCCGTTACCAAGTTCATGAGTCAGTCAGACCTTTCCGGAGCTCAGGCCGTCGCGGCCGCGGCAGCGTTTCTGGCGCCCTCGTGCACGATCTCGCCGTCGCGCGTGACGCACGCACCGGCGATCACCTCGTCCTCGAAGTCGAGTGCGAGCGCCCCGTCGTTGATCATCAGCTCGAGCAGCGCGTTGATGTTGCGGGCGTAGAGCTGCGAGGCGTGCTCGGCCATCGTGCTGGCGATGTTGAGCGGCGCGATGATCTTGACGTCGTGGCGCACCACCGTCTCGCCGGGCAACGTCAGCTCGCAGTTGCCGCCCGCCTCGCCGGCCAGGTCGACCACGACCGAGCCCGGCTTCATCAATCTGACGGCCTGCTCGGTCACGAGGATCGGCGCGCGACGCCCCGGCACCAGCGCCGTCGTGATGACGACGTCGACTCTGCCGATCGCCTCGGCCATCAGCTCCTGCTGACGCTCCTGCTGCTCCGCCGTCAGCTCTCTCGCGTAGCCGCCCTCGCCCTCGAGGTCGCCGCCGAGGTCGAACTCGAGGAATCTCGCGCCGAGCGACTCGACCTGCTCCTTCACGGCCGCGCGCACGTCGAAGCCCTGCACGACGGCGCCGAGCCGCCGCGCCGTGGCGATCGCCTGGAGGCCGGCGACGCCGGCCCCGAGCACGAGCACCGTCGCCGGGCGGATCGTGCCGGCGGCGGTCATCAGCATCGGATAGAAGCGCCCCATCTCCTGGGCGCCGATCAACGCGGCGCGATAGCCGGCGATGTTGCTCTGCGAGGAGAGCGCGTCCATCGACTGGGCCCGCGAGATCCGCGGGACCGCCTCGACCGCGAACGCGGTCGCGCCCGACGCCGCCAGGGCGCGCACGCCCTCGGCGTTCGTCAACGGCGCGAGGAAGCCGATCAGGACGCTGTCTCTGCCGAGGCGAACGACCTCCTCGGCGCTGGGCGGCGCGACCTTCACGACGACGTCGCTCTGCCAGACGGTGGCAGCGTCGTCGGTGAGTGCGGCTCCGGCCTCCTCGAACTGTGCGTCCGGGATGAAGGCCTCGGCACCCGCTCCGCGCTCGACCACGACGTCGAGCCCGGAGCCCGTCAACTTCTTTACGACCTCGGGCACGAGCGCGACGCGTCGCTCACCCTCTGCGGTCTCTCTTGGAACACCAATCCTCATAGGGGCGGGAACCCTACAGCGGCGCCCGACGGAAGGTCGCCGCATCGGCCGAGCGGCGCGCTCCGGACTGTCCGGATCGGCGTGTGGCGCAGGGAAATCGGGCCGCAATCGCGGTCATGGCGCGCTGGCGTGCTTTGTTCGGCGCGGCGTCTCGAGACGCTCATGCGAGACCGAGCACGACGGCGACCGTCGCGCTCGCCACGCCCAGGGCGCGGGCGAGCGGCATCAGCGCGGCGGTGAGCGCGGAGGCCCCGGCGGTCGTGGTCTCGGCCGGGGCTCTCCTCGCGGGCGGGCGAGGCGAGGCGCCGCGGCTCGGGCCGCCGGCCGTCCCCGCCGGCGCGCCTCCCGTGGCGCTCGCGCCG
>JAOPZA010000072.1 GCA_025964325.1 Conexibacter sp. | reverse complement strand
GCAGAGTGTCGCCGCTCGCCTCGGAGCTGCAACAGCCGACCGCGATCAGCCGATCGTGGGTATGGATCGCGTCCGGCCTCCGGCGCGCGACGGGCGATCGCAGCGGTCGCTGCCGGGACAGCTGCGCAGGACGCGGACCTCCGGCGTCCCGTGCCGCCAACGCAGCGCCAGCAGCAGCGAGGCTGCGTCGTTGCCGCGGTCGAGCTCGCGCACGCGGCGATCGGCGTTGACGCGATGCACGAGCACGTAGCGACCCGATCCGAGGCCCGTCAGGGGAAGGTACTGGCCCTCCAGGTTGGCGGCGTAGTCGTCGCCGTACCCGACCGAGATGCCCTCTTCCACGCCCAGCAGCCCCGGCTCGCCGAGCCCGCAGGCGCCGGTGTAGACGGACACCGGCGGCGCGGCCGGCGGGACGTGCTCGACCATCGCGTAGCGGTCGCCGAGGCAGAAGCCGGTCTTGCGGTCGCGCACGCTCGCGGCGCGGCGGCCCGCCGGCCGCAGCTCGTAGCGCTCGAACCCGAGCAGGTGCCAATGGCGGTGGTCGGGCGAGACGACGAAGCGCAGCCGGCCGACGTCCGCGACCGTCTCCCGGGGCGCCCCGGCGCGGTCGATCAGCTGGTCCGCGGTCATCTCGGGCGTGCCGGCATCCGGCCGGCGTCCCTCGATGATCAGCGGACCGCGGCCGATGTTGCGCACGGCGGAGCGGAAGCCGAGCCGGTAGCCGTGCCGCCCCGGCCCGCCGACGCGCGTGATCTGGAGCTGCGTGGGCTTCTCCTGCTCGAGGTCGGGCAGGCGCAGCGACGCGGGTGCCGGCGCGCGTGTGATCGGCGAAGCGGCCGCCGGCAGCGCACCCGCCGCCAGCAACGCCAGCAGGGCCGTCACGTGGGCTCGTCTCACGGTCGTCCTCCCGACGCGGTCACCCGCTCCTCGGGCGCGCGGACTGCGCCCAGGTGTCTTCGAGGTTCCCGGCGGCGCGAGGAGCCGAACGTAGCTTCCGGTGAGATGGCGCGGTCGCAGCGGCCGCGCCGACCACCACAACCCGGAGTCCGAAAGGAGTCCGGCACATCGCCGAGATCGTCAGCACGAGGACGATGAACAGCACGAGCCCGAAGGTGCCGATCAGCTCGGCGAGATACGCCGCGGTGCGGCCCTGGGGAGCTACGCCCGCGCGCGCGGGGCATCAGCTGGGAGGGTTCGATCACGATGATCAACTCCTGGGGAGAAGTACGGGTCGCCATGACTGTATGGACGGAGTTGCCTCCGTCAACAAGTCGGCGCGACCCTGTGATCGTCGGACGCGATTGCCGGATCGAGCGGCTCGCCATACCGCTGTGCGTGCCCTCGCGGGGAGATGGTCCGGACCGAGCCGCGCTCGTCGTAACAGATCGTCCCGTTTTGGAGGGGAGTTCTGCCGAAAGCTACAGCCGGAAAGGGGAGTGATTGATGTCGCTTCCCTCGGCCCGATGTGCCGGAATTGCGAAGCTGCGCAAACGCATCGCCTCGCTTGACGTGCCTAGTTAGTCTCTTTATCTTCTCCGCAATCATCGGGCGGCAGGGGTGTTGTCCGATGTCTACTCAACGCTTCATCGGGAGGATCCATGGCGGTAGCAGGGAGGCGCTCGACGCGAGCGCGCCGGATGCGTGCTCGCTTGAGCCGGGGGCGTTCGCCACGTCGAACGCGCGCGACAGTTGCGTTAACGATCGCTCTGGCGTCGCTGACCTGCCTGACGCCCGGCATCGCGTCGGCCCTGCCGTCGGGGAGTGAGTATCCGTCGACCTGGACGATCGTGAGCCCGACGGTCGCGACGGGCGTGGCGCCGTCGGGGATCACGGTCACCGCGACGCTCAGCCCGCCATCGAGCGGGACGCTGAACTGGAGCGGGCCGTCGGGATCGATCGTCGCGACGGGGCCCAGACCGGCGTTCCTCCCGTCGACGACGACGGAGGCGTTGAAGCCGGCGATCGCCGGTTGCAGCGCGGCGCCGTGTGGCAGCATCAACTTCACGTTCTCGCAGCCCGTCATCGCGCCGTCGATGCTGGTCGGGGACATGGGCGCGAACGCGGGCGGCGGCGCCGTCTCCGGCTACCACGACAGTCCGATCAGCGTTGCGGGCGGTGGCACGTTCTCCCTCGATTCGACCGGCTCGCAGTCGGCCGGCATGAGCATCCAGTCGGGCGGGACGGTCGTCGGGATCGCCAACCCCGCCGGCTACCAGGGCCAGCCCTCAGGGAACACCGACAGCTGCAGCGCGAGCGCGTCGGCCGGCTTTGGCTGCGGTGCCTACGACCTGCAACTGCTGACCACAGCGACGACGAGCGTCACGCTGAACTTCGGCTATGCGGGGGCCGGCACCACCAACGACGCCTTCGGCCTCATGCTGCCGGCCGTCCCGTCGACTCCGGCGCTGACGGTCGCGAAGACCGCGACGCCGAGCACGATCAACGCCGCCGGCGATGCCGTGAGCTACAGCTTCTTGGTGACGAACACCGGTAACGTCGCGCTCAGTGGCGTCTCGGTCGCCGACGCGTTCGTGGCGCCGTCGAGCGGGGCGCTCGGGCCGGTCAGCTGCCCGGTTACGACGCTCGCGGTCGGGGCTTCGACGACGTGCACGGCGCCGGCCTACGTCGCGACGCAGGCTGACGTCGACGCCGGCGTCATCGCCAACTCGGCGACCGCGACGGGCACGCCGCCGCTCGGTCCCGCGGTGACCTCGCCGCCGAGCGCCGCGACGGTCGCCGTACCGGCGGCTCCGAGCGTCGCGGTCGTCAAGTCGGCCGACGTCAGAAGCTTCCCGGCTCCGGGGACCGTGGTGACCTACGGCTATGCGGTCAGAAACACCGGCAACGTGACGTTGAACCCGGTGGTGGTGAGCGACCCGATGCCCGGCCTGTCGGCGATCTCCTGCCCGCAGAGCAGACTCGCGCCCGCCGCAAGCGAGACGTGCACGGCGAGATACACGACGACCGCCGCGGACGTGAACGCCGGCTCGATCAGAAACACCGGCACCGCCACCGGCACGCCGCCCGCGACGCCGTCGAACCCGACCCCGACGCCGGTGAGAGGAACTTCGACCGTGTCGGTGCCGTTGATGCCGTTGTCGGACCTCGAGCTCGCGAAGTCGGCCTCGCCGGGGACGATCGCGCCGGGGACGAACGAGACCTACACACTGGTGGTCAGAAACCACGGTCCCTCGCCCGCCGTCAACGTGGTCGTCTCCGATCCGCTGCCGGCCGGCCTGACGTTCGTCTCGGCGAGCAACGGCTGTCTCAACAGCGGCGGTGACGTGACCTGCCGGCTCGCGGGACTCGCGGCCGGTGCGACGAAGAGCTTCACCGTGACCGCCAGAGTCGCAAGCTCGATGGACCATGCGATCGACAACACCGCAACGGTCAGAAGCGACACGCCGGATCCCGACCCGGGCGATAACACGTCGACCTCGCACGTGCCGGTCAGAGGTGAGGCGGACCTCGCCTTGATTAAGACGCCGTCGACCAGCGCGCCGGTGGCGGGCGGGCAGGTGCTGTACACGTTGGTGATCAGCAACAACGGTCCCAGCGATGCGACGGGCGTCACGGTCTCCGACCCTGGCGCGAGCGGCCTGACGTTGCAGAGCGCGACGCCGAGCCAGGGCAGCTGCTCGGTCGCCGGCGGCAGAGTGTCGTGCAGGATCGGCACGCTCGCCGACGGCGGCGCGGCGCAGGTGCTCGTCGCGGCACGGGTCGCCGCCGACGCGACCGGGGCGATCGCGAACGCGGCGACGGTCACCGGCGACCAGCACGACCCCACGCCCGGCAACAACAGAGCGACCTCGAGGGTGACGCCGACGCCGCCTGCGACGCCGAGCACGCCCCCGACGCCGACTCCGCTCACGCCTGCGGCACCGCTCCCGACACCCCGACCGGCCGCCGATCTCGTGATCACGAAGACGACGAGGACCAAGGTCGTGACGGTCGGCGTGCGGCTCGCCTACACGATCGTGGTGAGGAACAACGGCCCGGACGCTGCGCCGGCGGTGAGCGTCACCGACACGTTCGGGCTCCCGTCGACGATCGTCTCGGTCAAGACGACCGCGGGAACCTGCGCCAAGGGATCGCCGCTGAGATGCTCGCTGGGCACGATCGCGCCGCACGCGAAGGTCACGATCACGGTCGTCGCCTACCCGAGGACCGCGGGGAGGCTGCGCAACGCCGTCAGCGCGACCTCGCCGGTGTTCGACGCGAACCCGAGAAGCAACATCGCGGGGGTCTCTCGGACGGCCGTCAAGCCGACGCTGAAGATCACCAAGCTCGCCGGCGCGAGGAGCATCCGGGCCGGCCGCACGGTCTCCTACACGATCAAGGTCACGAACCCGTCGGAGATCGGGGTTCGCAGCGTGAAGGTCTGCGACACGCTGCCGTCCGGGCTCGTTCGCGTCAGCGGCACAGCAGGGGCCAGACTGACACGAGGCGCGTACTGCTGGAGCCTGCGCTCGCTGGCCGGCGGCACGAGCAGGAGCTACCGCCTGACCGTCCGCGCCCTCCCCGGCACGAACGGCAGCAAGACCAACATCGCGACCGTACGTTCGCCCGACGCCACCACCGGCGCCGCCAAGCGCACGGTCCAGGTCGAGCGGGGGGCCGTGAGACCTGGCGGCGTCACCGGCTGACCCCTGCCCCGGCGCGGCCCTTCCCCGGATGGGCCGCGCCGGCGACTGCCCGGGCGGGCCGGCCGACGTCACTTCGTCGTCAGGCTTGCGACGAGGTTGACGGTGGTGGCGACCACGCCGGTGCCGAAGACGTAGGACAGGAGGGCGTGACGTACGGCCGTGCGGCGGATGTCCTTGCTCTGCAGGTCGGTGTCGGAGACCTGGAACGTCATGCCGATCGTGAGCGACAGGTAGGCGAAGTCGGCGTAGTCGGGTGGCGTGTCCTCGTTGAAGTCGACGCCGCCGTCAGGACCGGTGTAGTAGATGGCGGCGTAGCGCAGCGCGTAGACGGTGTGGACGACGCCCCATGACGCCACCACCGAGGCGAGCCCCAGCGTGATGCGGAGGTCTTGTGAGCTGCCGGTGGTGTGTGCGGCGCTGACGAGCACGAGGAGGACCGCGAGCAGGCTCGCGACCGACGCGGTCAGCAACAGCAGATCCGCCATCGCGCGAGTCGGATCCACTCGAACGGCCGAGCGGGCGGTGCGCTCCGCGTCCATCGGCCAGAGCGTCCACCACACGCGCGCGACGTAGAGGACTGCGGCGACGTCCCACCCGAGCAGGATCCCGAACGTCGGCGAGCTGAGCAGCGAGGTCCCGACGGCGATGACGGCGCCGAGCGCCGACACGAGGAGGACTTGCATCCGGGCGGACGCCGGCTGCCCCAGGGGCGCCCCTTCCGGCAGATCACGCTTGGCGACCACGGCTATGAGCATGCCCATGGGCCGCGGGCGAGATTCACCATCCCGGTGCTCGGCCAAGGCACCTGGGGCTACGCCGAGGAGCCGGCCACGGCGGGCCGCGGAGATCGCGACGCTGCGGGCCGGCCTCGACCTCGGCATGACGCTCGTCGACACCGCCGAGATGTCCGCCGACGGCGCCGCCGAGACGCTCGTCGGCGAGGCGATCGCCGATCGCCGGTGCTCGCCGCGCTCGACCGGCTGTTTCCGCCGCCGAGCGGTCCCGTCCCGCTCGACGTCCTCTGACGCGCGGGGACCTCAGTCCTCTTCCTTCACGTCGGGCTCGGGATACTCCGTCGGCTCCTCCGGGATGACGCCGCCGTACCCGGTCGCTCTCTCGTCGGTCTCGACGCGCTCGACCTCCTCGCGGACGGTCTCGTCGTCGTGGTCGTCGGCCTTCGACTGCGCGGGATTCGCCATGGTCTCCTCCTCGTGGTGGCGCTGGTTGGGGCGAGCGTTCCCACGGTTCGTCGTCTCGCAAACGGGCCTTCGCGACATCTGCCGTCGGGTCATCCGTCCGCGCTGGCAGCCGTCCTCCGAGCGAACGATGGCGCCGCTCGCGGGTCACGGGACGACCGACCGGCGACGGCGAGACAGCGCCGACTACCCGTCGCTCGGCGCCGCGCGCGACTCGTGCGGCTCGCCGGCGAGCGGCCGCTCGGCCGGCCGGCGCGCGTCCGGCTCCTCCGGCTGGAGCCGGGCCTGGAGGAAGCGCAGCTCCGCGGCCGAGATCGAGCAGCGATAGCGGGCAACGGGCACGCCCAGCTCAGGCGACTCGATCGTGGCCGGCGCGAGCAGCAGCGACGTATTCGGAGCGAGCTTGCCGACGCGGCCGACGTACGGCGTCACGTCGAGATCGGGTCGCATGTTCGTCACCCGTCGCAGCACGGCCATCAGCACCGCGTCGTTGTCCGCCGCGACCGCGAGGCGGCCGCCTTCGTCGACGTTCGTCGTCGCGAGCCGGATGTCGGTGTCGAACGTGAGCCCGACGGCGAAGACGTCGGCGCGCCCGTTCAGGCGCGTGCGGACCGCTGCCGCGTCGGTGCTCGTGGCGACGAAGACGACCCCGGGACCGGGCACGAGCTGATCCGGCCGCGTCACCGCGACGGGGTAGTCGAGCAGCTCCATCAGGTCGTCGGGCGTCATCCCGGGGACCCACTCGCTCGGCTCGACGAAGACGATCGTGGAGCCTCCGAGGGTTGCCTGACGGTACGCCCGCCGCGCGAGGTCGGCGAATTGCGACTCGCTCATCTGCTCGTGCAGTGCGGAGGCGGCCTCCCGAACGAGCCGCTCCGGCGAGGCGTCCGGTCGAATGTCGTCGCGCCGCGAGAGCATCACGAAGCGGCCGTCGCTGGCGACGTCGAGGACCGAGCGGTCGACGAGGATCTGAAGCGCCGCGTGGGCGGTCTTGCGGTGGATGCCGAGCTCGCCCGCGAGCGTGCGCGTCGAGGGCAGCAGCAGCGGTCTTGACCCGTCCTCCTGGCGCAGCGCCTGCTCCAGCGCGTCGGCCAGGCGCCGCCGCAGATCGCTGCGGCGGTCGACGTCCACGAGGGCGGCGACGCGATTGATCAGGTCGGCGCGAACCTTGCGAATTGCGCGACCCTCACCGTGTGTGAGAACCTCGATTTGCTCGCTCGATCGGCTGGTCACAGACGGCACGGTAAAAGTGTACAGCGCTGTGTTTGGGTTCGATACAGGCGAAGTTGGACTGGTCGAGCGTCGGTCCGCGCCTGCGGCGGGGCATGAGCGTCGTTCCGGGGAGTCTCGATGGAACGGAGCCCACGCCCGTCGCGATCGGGTTGGCGCGTTGGCCGGATACAGGGCTACGCGGGGGCGCCCGTCGCGGGCTGGCCGGCCTGGTCGGAGGCGGCGACCGCCGACTTGAGGCGGATCAGCTCAGCGACCTCCGCGGCGTCGTGCGATGCGCGCAGGATGTCGTGAGGCGCGACGCAGTCGCCGATCGCATAGACCTCGTAACTGGGATCGGTCATCATCAGATCCTCGTAGAGCCCGTTGCGCGCGATGCGGCCGCCGAAGACGACGCTCTCGAGCCCGTCGAGCCGCTCGAACTCGCCGTGGCGCTGGATCAGCACCGAGTCGGCGCCGATCTCCTCGGCGGTCGTCTCGGTGTGGATGTGGACCGTCGGCAGCGCCTCGAGCATCCCGATCAGGATGTCGCGGGCCGGTGCGTCCTTGTCGAGCGAGATCTGCGCGTCGGGCTCGATGACATGCACGGTCGCGCCGCGACCGGCGATGTAGAGCGCGAGGAACGCGCTCTCCGAGTCTCCGCCGACGATCGCGACGTCGCCATCCCATTCGTCGTCGGGCCGATCGAGCGCCGAGAACAGGTCGAACCGGGTGCCGTCGCCGACGACCGGCGCGTACACGTCCCCGCCGCGGGCGCCGGTGGCGACGACGACGGCGTCCGGCTGCAGGCGCTCGACCGCGGCCGCGTCGAGCGTCTCGCCGAGGTGGACGTCGACGTCGAGCTTGCGCAGCTGGGTCGTCAGCCAGGTCGTGAAGTAGCCGTAGTCCTCAGCCACCCGCGAGGAGTAGCGGACCTGGCCGCCGAGCTCCTGCTCGGCCTCGTAGAGGTGCACGTCATGGCCCTGGCGTCTGAGGATGCGCGCCGCCTGCATGCCCGCCGGACCGCCTCCGACGACGATCACCCGGCGCGCGTTCGGGGTCGGCCTGATCGCGCGGCTGCGCTCGAACGTCGTGTGCGGATTGACCGCGCAGTAGGCGACCTTGCGGCCGAAGAAGAGGTTGAGGCAGGCGTGGCAGCCGATGCAGTGGAGGATGTCCTCGGTGCGGTTCTGCTCGATCTTGCGGACGAAGTGGGGATCCGCGTGGAAGGCCCGCGTCAGCGAGATGAAGTCGAAGCCCTCGCGCTCCATCACCGCTTCGGCGAAGTCGGGGAGGTTGAGCTTCTGGGTCACGCTGACCGGTACGCGGTCGCCGAGGGCGCGCTTCAACTGCGCCGCCATCGGGACGAAGCCGCCGTGCGGCGACTCGGGACCTTGGAAGATCTGACCGCCGGTCTCGTAGATGCCGCCCGTCACGTCGATCAGGTCGATCCCCACCTCGGCCAGGCGCTCGCAGAACGGGATCGTGTCGTCGGGCGTGAGGCCGCCCTCGATGTACTCGTCGAGCGAGATGCGGTAGCCGACCGGATAGTCGGGCCCGACGACGTCGCGGATCGCGTGGTAGACCTCGAGCGCGAAGCGGGCGCGGTTCTCGGCCGACCCGCCGTACTCGTCGGTCCGCTTGTTGCTCCAGGGCGAGAGAAACTGCCCGAGCACGTAGCCGTGCGCGCCGTGGATGTGGATCATGTCGACGCCGGCCTCGAGACAGCGGTGCGTCGCGCGCACGAACGCGTCGATCACGTCGCGGATGTCGTCCTTGGTCATCTCGCGCGGGACGGGGACCGGATCGAAGAACGTGCACGGCACGACCGACGGGGCGATCGGCTGGCGCTGGGACGCGGTCGACGCCGATTGGCGGCCGGCGAAGTAGAGCTCCATCGAGACGACGGCGCCCTCGGCGTGGAGGGCGTCGGTGAGGCGCTTGAGGCCCGGGATCACCTTGTCGTCGTGACAACCGACCTGGAACGGATTGCCCTGCCCGCGGCCGTCGACGTAGCTCGACTCGACGTTGATGATCCCCGCGCCGCCGCGGGCCCGCTCGACCAGGTAGTCGATGTAGCGCTGGTTGAGCGTCCCGTCGCGGTTCGCCATCGCCCGCTCCATCGGCCCGGTGATGATGCGGTTCTTCGTGCGCATCGTGTTGATGCGGCCCTCGCGAAGGAGGTTCTCGTACGCCATGGGTCCTTCTTCCTTTGAATTGACGTTACTCCGGTGACGAGGGCACGGCGCGTGCTGCAAGCCGTGTCGTCAGCTCGTGCGTGAATTCACCGATCGTCTGGTCCAGATTGCGTTCGATCAGGGTTGCGTCGACGCTGGCGAGCACCCCTTGGATCGAGGCCCGGATGACGGCACGCAGCAGGCATCGCCGGTCGTCTCCCGTCAGCGTGACGTCGAGCTCCTGCGTGACCTCGCTGCGCAGGCGGCGGTCCTTGCCGATGACGGCGGCGCGGATCGACCGCGCCTCCTCGTAGCTCACGATCTCGATCTCCAACGGCATCCGCACGAGGAACGGACCGAGCTTCTTCCGCACTTCCGCCGTGTAGCTCCGATGGGGCACGTGCTCGGTGACCTCCTCACAGCCCGGGATGCAGCGAGCGACCTCCTCGAAGTCCCAGACGAAGCTCCAGACCTCGAGCAGCCCCGCATCGAGCGCGATCGTGCGTCCGAACTCGAACGATCCGTCCGCGCCGCGCTTGGACCACTCCGCCGGTCCCTGATCGGCGACGGCCGCCATGGTCGCGACCGCCGCCGCTGGGGTGGAGGACGGCTCCCGCGCCGCGACGGCGCGCGTCGCCCCGACGGTGCCCGTCGCCCCGACGATGCGCGTCGCGGCGCCGGCAGACCTCGGCACGCGGGCGGCGCGGACGTCCGGCAGGCGCAGCGCGAGGTGAACCGCGGCCGCCGCTGCGAGGACGACCGCGAGCACGCCCGAGCCGAGTCCCACTCCGACCGCGACGGCGGCGCCGAGCGCGACGAGGGCCTCCTCGCCCAGCCGCACCGAGGGCGCGAGGAGCACCCGTGCGCGGCCCGCTCGCGACCGATCGCCGGCGAATCCGGTCGCGAGCCAGGCGCCGAGGACCGCAACGCCCAGCACGACGCCGACGACGGCGCCGGCGACGCCGCCGACGGCGTCGGCCAGCCAGATCCCCCAGCCCCATGCCGACGCGAGCGGCAGCAAGGTCCGCAGCGCCGTAACCGCGAACGCGCTGCTCATCAGATAGTCGCTCATGAGCCATGTGTACCAGAAGTATCCCGCATGGGTCAACCCGCGGAGATCACGCGCAGCAGCGCCACTTGGTGGGCTGATTGCCCGTCAGAGCTGAGTTGCGAGCTATGAGGGAGAACCGCGAGCGCGCCCGACCGGAGGCGTGCTTGACAGTCGGTATCCTTCTGGTACATACTCCATCCCACGAGGAGGCGACCGACGTCGCCGCACTCGTCGCAAGGCAAATGTCGGCCGGAGGTCAGCTCCGGCCCGAAGGCGCCGTCCGTGAGCTCCGGCTCGTGGATCGCGAAAGGAGAGAGGTATGGGCACGGTGGTGATCACCGGCGGCTCCGGTCGTCTGGGCCGCGAGTACGTCGTTCCGGAGATCGCGAAGGGTCATGACGTCCGCGTCTTCGACGCGGTCGCGCCCCCGCGCGGCCATTGGCACTTCATCGAGGGCGACATCACGAGCCTCGCGGACGTGACGGCGGCGCTCGCGGGGGCCGACGCGGTCGTGCACCTCGCGGCGATCCCGATCTACACGGCCGAGGAGGAGAACATCTGGCGGATCAACTGCGACGGGACGTTCAATGTCCTCGAGGCCGCGCGCCGCAGCGGCGTCCGCGATCTCGTGATCGCGAGCAGCGTCTGCGCGTGGGGCCCGATCTTCTGGTCGACGCCGCAGGTTCCCGCGTACTTCCCGGTCGACGAGGAGATCCCCAACCTGCCGGACGACATGTACGGCATGAGCAAGGTGATCGGCGAGTTGCTCGCCTACGGCTACAGCAGCCGCTTCGACATGCGCATCGCGTCGCTGCGCCTCGCGACCGTCGGGCTGTTCGATCAGGACTACTGGATCGAGGCGGTCGAGAAGATCGACGATCCGGACACCGTGCTCGGCGCGGTCGCGAATCCCGAGCAGCCCTCGGCCGGCGACATGAAGATGAGCGACTTCGTCTATCAGTACGTCGACCCGCGCGACGTCGCGCAGGCCTTCCGGCTTGCGCTGGGCGCGGTCCAGGAGGGTCGGATCGAGCGCGACGGCGTCGCGTGCGACGTCTTCAACATCGGCGCCGGCGACGTCTTCTCGACGAAGGACTCGCTGGAGCTGATCCGCAGGTACTACCCGGAGACCAAGACCGTCGACGAGGCGCGCTACGCGGCCGAGCCGCAGTACCCGCTGTACGACATCGCGCGTGCGCGGCGTGTCCTCGGCTACGAGCCGCGCTACACCTGGCGCGACTTCACGCCACGGCCCACAGCCGCCGCAGCGCAGCAGTAGCTCTCCTGGCGTTCACCGTGAATCGTGCTCCTGTCAATGCTGACCGAGGTGGAATAGCCCGATGTCGATGAAGAGAATCCTCAAGCTGACGATGCTCGTGGCGGCGATGGCGCTGTCGGCCGTCGCCCTGGCCGCGTGTGCGGGAGCGGGCAGCGGCGGCAGCGGCGGCGGCGGATCGTCCGGAAGCACGGTGGCCGCGAACCTGCCGCCGGAGGTCAAGGCGAAGGTCGACGCGTGCCTCGCCAGCGCCGGCAGCAAGGTCTACAACAAGGGCCCGCATGGCGAGACCGCCGTCGCCGCGTCGAAGCTCACGCTCACGCCGGCGGAGATCGCCAAGGTGAGAGCGATGCACAGAACCGTCGCGATCGCCTGGCACGTCTTCGGCAGCACGTACTCGACGGCGCAGGTGGCGGGGCTGAAGGACACGTTCGCCAAGCTCGGCATCAAGGTCCTCGCGACCACCGACGGCCAGTTCACCGTCACCAAGCAGAGCAACGACATCCAGACGATCGTCTCCCTGCATCCGGACTACCTCGTCTCGCTGCCGGTCGACGCGCCGTCGGAGCAGGGGGCCTACCAGCAGGCCGCGGCCGCCGGCATCAAGCTCGTCTTCGTCATCAACGCGCCGCCGGCGATGACGCAGCCGCAGGACTACCTGACGGTCGTCGGCACCGACGACTACGGCGTCGGACTCGTCTCCGCCTGCCAGCTCGTCGCCGCCGTCGGCGGCAAGGGCAAGATCGGAGCGATCTACCACGCCGCCCACTACTACGCGACGATGGAGCGCTACCAGGCTGCGAGAGCGGTCTTCGCCCAGTACCCGGGCATCGAGGTCGTCGCGACGCACGGCGATGCGGGCCCGGACTTCGCGGGTCAGGCGTCCTCGGCGGCGAACGCGATGATCACGCAGCACCCGGACCTGAAGGGGATCTGGACCGTCTGGGACACCCATGCAGAGGGCGTGCTCGCGTCCGCTCGCGAGCTCGGCAAGAACGGCGGCAACTTCTCGGTGACGACGGTCGACCTCGGCAGCACGGTCGCCCAGGACATGGCGCAGGGCGACATGATCAAGGGCATCGGGCCGTCGCTGCCGTACAACCAGGGCGTCACCGAGGCGCTCGCGATCGGCGCCAACCTGCTCGGCAAGAAGCTGGCGCCGTACTACGCCTGGAACACGCTGCCGGTCGACCGCGCGAATCTCCTCACCCGCTGGACGCAGGTGAACCACAGCACCCCGCCGGCCAACCTGGTCAAGGCGCTGAAGGCCAACTGACCGCTGGCCGCACGGCCGCACCGCACCGGCCGCACTACCGCTGGCGGCACGGCCGCACCGCGGCCGCGTCGCGGCCACGTAATCGACGATCCCTTGCCGGCGGCGCCAGCCGTCGCCGGCCGGGACGGCACGAGGAAGGTGAGAGATGGAGGTGAGAGTGACGGAAGCACGCACGCACAGCGTCGAGGCGGAGGTCGCGTCGAGGTCGCCCACCGCCGTCGCGATGCGACGGATCTCGATGAGCTTCGGCGGTGTGAGGGCTCTCGAGGACGTCGACTTCGACGTTCGCTGGGGAGAGGTGCACGCTCTGCTCGGCGAGAACGGCGCCGGGAAGTCGACGCTGATGAAGATCCTCGAGGGCGTCTACCGCCCGGACTCGGGCGAGATCCTCGTCGAGGGGAAGCCGGTCTCGCTGCGCTCCGCCGACGACGCTCGCGCGCACGGGATCGCGATGGTGTTCCAGGAGTTCAGCCTCGTGCCCACGCTCACCGTCGCGCAGAACGTGCTGCTCGGCAACGAGCGCAAGACCCGGCTCGGGCTGCTCGACGACCGTGCCGCGGTCGAGACCACGTCGCGGATCTTCGAGGAGATGAACGTCGACCTCGACCCGCGCGCGGAGATCGGAGCGCTCCCGGCCGGCTACTGGCAGATCACGGAGATCGCCAAGGCGCTCTCGCAGCATGCGCGGATCCTCGTGCTGGACGAGCCGACCGCGTCGCTGACGAAGGACGAGACGCAGGCGTTGTTCGACCAACTGCGGGTGCTGCGCGCCGCCGGCATCGCGATCGTCTACATCTCGCACCGGATGGCGGAGATCTACGACATCGCCGACCGCATCACGGTGATGCGCGACGGGCGCAAGATCCGCACGGACACGGTCGCGCAGTTCCCCGTCGGCGAGGTGATCTCCGAGATGCTCGGCAGAGCGGCGGAGCGTCAGCTGCGACGCGTCAACCCGCAGACGACGTCGCCGGTCCACGACCCGGCGGCACCGCCGTTGCTGCAGATCCGCGGCCTCCACTCCGCGAACGGGATCAACGGGCTGGACCTCGAGATCCGTGCCGGTGAGATCGTCGGGTTGGCGGGTCTGATGGGGAGCGGCCGCAGCGAGCTGGTGCGCGCCGTGTTCGGCATCGACAAGGTCACCGCCGGCACGATCAGCGTCGCCGGCCGCGAGGTCAAGATCCGCAACCCGCGGGATGCGATCGAGGCGGGCCTCGCGCTCGTGCCCGAGGACCGTCGCGTCGAAGGCCTCGTGCTGGCGCACACCGTCGAGGCGAACACGCGGTTGCCGACGATCGCGGCTGGCTGGCACGGCTGGCTGGCGACCAACGTCGGCGATCAGCTGGCGCAGAAGATGGTCGAGCGCCTCGACGTCCGGACCTCCTCGGTCCGCAAGCCGGTCGGCCTGCTCTCCGGCGGCAACCAGCAGAAGGTCGTGATCGGCAAGTGGCTGCTGACCGAGCCGGAGGTCTTCATGCTCGACGAGCCGACCGCCGGGATCGACATCGGCGCCAAGCTGCAGATCATCGAGACGCTGCGGCAGTTCGCCGACGGCGGCAAGGCCGTGCTCGTCATCTCCTCCGAGCTGCAGGAGCTGCTCGAGATCAGCGACCGCATCGTCGTCCTGCGCGACGGACGTGCGGACCGCGAGCTGACGCCTGATGAATTCGAATCCGAAGAGGCGCTTCACCGCGCACTGCAAGGAGTGTAGGAATGTCAACGACGACGGTCGCCCCACGTGAGGGCTCCTCCGGCCTCGGCCGGCTCAAGCGACTCGACTGGCGCCAGAACCTCATCTTCCTGGGGTTCGTCGGGATCTTCGTCATCTTCGCGGTGACGCTCAGCAGCAAGGGCTTCCTCAATCCGGACAACCTGCTGAACATCGTTCGCCAGACCTCGACGATCTCGGTCATGGCGGTCGGCATGGTGTTCGTGATCGGAGCCGCGCAGATCGATCTCTCCGTCGGCTCCACAGCCGGACTCGCTTCCGTGACCGCCGCAGTCGCGATCTCGTCCTGGGGGACGGTTCCGGGCATCCTCGTCGGTCTCGCCACCGGCATCGCCGTCGGCGGCATCAACGGGTTCTTCGTGACGGTCGTGGGCGTGCCGTCGTTCCTCACGACGCTGGGGATGCTCGGCATCGCGGAGGGCGCGGCGATGTGGGCCACGGGCGCCGTGCCGCAGAACATCGTCGACCCGACGTTCACCAACCTCTTCGGCTCCGCCGACATCGGGCCGGTGCCGGGATTGCTGGTCTGGACGCTGGTGGCGGTCGGGCTCGGGCACGTCGTGCTGCGGCGAACCGCGTTCGGCCGCCGCGTGCTGGCGACGGGCGGCAACACCCGCGCCGCGCTGTTCAGCGGCGTCAACACCAAGCGCGTGGTGTTCGCCGTCCTCGTCCTCTCGGGCGCGCTGGCGGGGGTCGCGGGGATGCTGTACGCCGGCCGCTTCCACACGGGCAGCTACCAGACCGGCACGGGCGACGAGCTGTCCGTCATCGCCGCCGTGATCCTCGGCGGCACCAGCCTCTTCGGCGGTCGCGCATCGGTCGTCGGCGCGCTGATCGGCTCCCTCATGATCGGCCTCCTCAACAACGGGCTGATCCTGATGGGCCTCGACAGCAGCCAGCAGCAGATCGCCAGCGGCGCGATCATCATCCTGGCGGTCGCGATCACGCGGTCGTCACGGTGAGCGCGATGACGCCGAGCATCGTCCTGCTCGGGACGCTCGACACGAAGGGCGCCGAGTACGACTACATGCGGGAGCGCATCCGTGCGCTCGGGACGGACGTGGTCGTCGTCGACGCGGGGATCGAGGGCGAGCCGTCGTTCGAGCCCGACATCACCCGCCACGAGGTCGCGGCACACGGCGGCTCGAGCATCGACGCACTCTGTGCGATGGGCGATCGCGCGAGCGCGCTCGACGTGATGGCCGAGGGCTCGGCCGAGATCGTGCGGCAGCTGCACGGCGCCGGCCGACTGGCCGGGATCGCCGGGCTCGGCGGCACGGGTGGGTCGTCGCTCGTCAGCCACGCGATGCGGGCCCTGCCGGTCGGCGTGCCGAAGCTGCTCGTCTCGACCGTCGCGGCCGGCGACACCCGCCCGTACGTCGGCGGCGTGGATCTGACGATGATGTACTCTGTCGTCGACATCGCCGGGATCAACCAGATCTCCGCGCGGATCCTCGGCAACGCGGCCGGCGCGATCGCAGGCATGGCCAGCGTGCCGGCGCCCCAGCCGGCCACCGATCGACCGGTGGTGGGGGCGAGCATGTTCGGCCTCACGACGCCGTGCGTCACCGAAGCGCGCGCCCGACTCGAGGAGCTCGGCTACGAGGTGCTCGTGTTCCATGCGACGGGCACCGGGGGCCAGGCGCTCGAGGCGCTCGTCGACGCCGGCCTCGTCGACGCGATGCTCGACGTCACGACGACCGAGCTGGCCGACAACCTCGCCGGCGGCGTCTTCTCGTCCGGCGCCGGGCGCCTGACGGCGGCCGGACGGCGCGGGATCCCACAGGTGGTCTCGCTCGGTGCGCTCGACATGGTCAACTTCGGAGGCTTCGAGACCGTCCCCGGTCATTACGCCGAGCGCACGTTCCACCGTCACAACGCGAGCGTGACGTTGATGCGAACGACGGCGGACGAGAGCGAGCAGCTCGGCGAGGAGGTCGCGGCGAAGCTCAACGCGGCCACCGGCCCGACCGCCGTCTTCGTGCCGCTCGGGGGGATCTCGGGAATCGACGTTCCCGGCGAGCCGTTCTACGACGCTGACGCCGATCGCGCGCTCGTCGCGGCGCTGCGCACCAACCTCGACGATCGCGTCGAGCTTCACGAACACAACTGCGACATCAACGCACCTGGCTTTGGTGTGGCGATGGCGGACCGGCTGCACGAGCTGTACCAGGAATGGTGCGGAGGACCACGAGGATCAGGACGATGAGCATGACGACCAACCCAGCAACCGCCCGGCTTCGCGCGGAGGTGGAGGCCGGTCGCCCGATCATCGGCGCCGGCGCCGGAACGGGCCTCTCCGCGAAGTGCGCCGAAGCCGGCGGAGCGGATCTGATCATCATCTACAACTCGGGTCGGTATCGAATGGCGGGCCGTGGCTCGCTGGCGGGCCTGCTGCCCTTCGGCGACGCGAACGCCGTCGTCCTCGACATGGCGCGCGAGGTGCTGCCGATCGTCAAGGAGGTGCCGGTCCTCGCAGGCGTCTGCGCGACGGATCCGTTCCGCACGATGCCCGTGTTCCTGCGCGAGCTCGCCAACCTCGGCTTCGCCGGCGTGCAGAACTTCCCGACGGTCGGGCTGATCGACGGGCAGTTCCGACAGAACCTCGAGGAGACCGAGATGGGCTTCGACCTCGAGGTGGAGATGATCGGCGAGGCGCACCGGCAGGGCCTGCTCACGTCGCCGTACGTGTTCAACCCGGAGGATGCGCGCAACATGGCGCAGGCGGGCGCGGACATCCTCGTCGCGCACATGGGCCTGACGACCTCGGGCACGATCGGCGCGGCGACGGCGAAGACGCTCGACGAGTGCGTCGACGCCGTGCAGGCGATCCGCGACGCCGGCGTCGCCGTCAACCCCGACGTGATCGTGCTCTGTCACGGCGGTCCGATCGCCGAGGCGGCGGAGGTCGCCTACGTCCTCGAACGGACGACGGGCATCGACGGGTTCTTCGGTGCTTCGAGCGTCGAGCGCCTCCCGACGGAGATCGCGATGGTCGAGAACATGAAGACGCTGAAGTCGACGATCGGCACGGGCGCCGGCAACGGGAAGGTCCTTGGCCCGAGCGCGCGCTCGGACGCGCGCCCGGCGCAGCGCCGTACATCAACGACATGAACGATCGGAGAGAGAGCATGGCTGTCGATTACGCACAGAACACCCATCCGCTTCACCACGTCGGCCTCACCGTCTCGGACATCGGGGCGTCGGTCGCCTTCTACGCGAAGCTCGGCTTCACGCCCGACGAGCCGGAGATCGTCGAGGTCAGAGGACCCTGGATCCAGGCCGTCACCGGCTACGAGGACGCGCACCTGCTGATCACGGTCATCGCGCTCGGCGACGTCGCGCTCGAGCTGCTCCAGTATCTCGCGCCGACCGGGAGCAGCCGCGCCACGGTCGCCACGCGCGACGCCGGCAGCGCCCACATCGCGGTGCGCGTGGAGGACATCGACGCCGAGGTCGAGCGCCTGCGTGGGGAGGGGGTGGAGTTCGTCTCCGAGCCTCAGACGATCCCGCCCGGCAACAAGTCGTTGAGCGGTGCCCGCGTCGTCTACCTGATCGATCCGGATGGCAACACCGCCGAGCTCTGCCAGGGCGCGCCGGTCAGCTGAGCCCGGCGCGGACGAGCGACGACGGAGGACAACGATGAACGACGCAGTCAGCAGCGAGCCGGTGCTCGCCGTACCGACCTTCTTCAACGACCACGAGGCGCGGACCGTCGACGCACTGGCGGGGTGCGTCATTCCCGGCGACGCGGAGGACCCCGGCGCGCGCGAGGCGGGCGCGGTCGAGTACATCGACCGCTCGCTGAGCGGCGCCTACCACGAGCTCGCCGGGCTGTACCGGCGCGGGGTGACGGAGCTCGACGAGCTGTGCCGGGAGCGTCACGGGGGAGCGTTCTTCGCGCTCGCGTCGGAGCAGCAGCACGCCGTCCTCGTCGAGCTCGACGATCCCGTCAGCGGGGCCCATGGCGCCGACGGCGGCGTCCCGGCGGGCGGCGGGGACGCGCGGCAGGCGCGGGTGGCGTACTTCTTCGCGGTCGTGCGGGAGCACGTCGTGCAGGGCACCTTCTGCGATCCCGTGTACGGCGGAAACCGCGACGCGGTCGGTTGGAGGCTCGTCGGCTTCCCCGGTGCCTACTGGGGCTACGAGGAGCAGCACGGACAGCTGGGCTTCGACTCCCGGCAGCTGCAGATCAAGACGCTGGAGGATCTCCGACGGGAGCGTTCGGGGATCGCAGCCGGGAACAGGGAGCGCACGAACCGATGATCGAGAAGACAGACGTCGTCGTCGTCGGGATGGGCGCCTCGGGCGCGATCGTGGCCCAGGAGCTGACGCGGGCCGGCGTCAAGGTGGTCGGACTCGACAAGGGGCCGATCTTCCGCGACGACGACGTGCGCTTCAAGCACGACGAGCTGCGCTACTACATCCGCAAGGAGATCGTGCCGCACATGGCGAGCGACCCGATCACGTGGCGGGCGTCGAGCCGCGACACCGCGAGCATCCTGCCGTGGGCGGTCGGGCCGCTGGCGGTCGACGAGCCGCTGCACCTCCCGCCTTCGACCGGGACCGGTGGCGGCTCGGTGCATTGGGGCGGCGCGTCCTGGCGCATGCGCGAGGCCGACTTCAGGATGCGCAGCGCGATCGTCGAGCGCTTCGGCGAGGCCGCGCTGCCCGAGCACTCGAGCATCGTCGACTGGCCGATCTCCTACGCGGAGCTCGAGCCGTACTACGACCGCGTCGAGTGGGAGCAGGGCGTCTCCGGCAAGGCCGGAAACGTCGGCGGCGAGATCCTCCCGGGCGGAAACCCGTTCGAGTCCGCGCGCCGGCGCGACTTCCCGATGCCGCCGCTGCGCGCCGGCGCCGGTGACGGGCGCTTCGTCCAGGCGACGAGGCGGCTCGGCTATCACCCTTTCCCGCAGCCCGCGGCGATCGCCAGCACCGACGGCTTCGCGGAAGGTCGCTCGGCCTGCACGTACTGCGGCTTCTGCCACGGCTACCCCTGCCACGTCGGCGCCAAGGCCTCGACGCACGTCACCTCGGTGCCCGCGGCGCTCGCCACCGGCAACCTCGACCTGCGTCCGCACTCGCGCGTCGTCCGCGTGCTGCGCGACGCCCGCGGCACGCGCGCGACGGGCGTCGAGTACCTCGACGCCGATGGCGTCCTCTGCCGCGTCGACGCCGAGCGCGTGATCCTCGCGTGCTACGTGCTCGAGAACACCCGGCTGCTGCTCGTCTCCGGCATCGACGCCGACGGCAACACCGGCAGGTACTTCATGACGCACAATTACGGCTGGTTCACCGGCGTGATGCCGGAGGACACGAACCCGTTCATGGGCCCGCTCACGGCCGCCAGCGTGATCGACGACGTCAACGCCGAGCTCGTGCCCGACAACGACGAGGGCGTGCTGTGGGGTGCGGCGATCATCAGTCACTCGGGCGACATCCAGCCGATGGAGGCGCTGCACAACCTGCCGCCGCACGCGCCGACGTGGGGCGCGGGCCTGAAGGAGTGGGCGCGGCAGAGCTTCCGCCGCCTGCACAGCATGTACTCGCAGACGTCGAACTTCCCGGACGAGCGCTACGGGATCGACCTCGACCCGAAGGTGACCGACCCATGGGGTCAGCCGGCGATGCGGATCACGCACGACTGGGTCGACCACGACGCGAACGCGGTCGAGCTCCTGCTGCGGGTCAAGCGTCAGATCGCCCGGGAGATGGGGATGACCGACTTCTGGCATGGCCCCCAGCGACCGTATTACCACCTCTCCACGCACGAGGCGGGAACGCATCGGATGGGCGACGATCCCAAGCGGTCGGTCGTCGATCGCTTCGGTCAGACGCACCAGTGCGCGGGCCTGTACGCGATCGGCGGCGGGCAGTTCCCGACCAATCCGGGCTACAACCCCACCACGACGATCATGGCGCTCGCGTACCTCACCGCAGAGCATCTCTGCGAGAGCCTCGGCGCCCCGTCGACGACGATCGGGCCCGTCGACCCCGTGTCCGCCTAGTAAATCCACGACCAAGTCGGGGCCGTCGGTACACTCGCTCGCGATAGTGTGCCGGAAATACACCGGCTTCAGGAGAGGTGATGTTCTCATTGGCTTCCATGCATCGGGCCGCGCTCGACGACCCCTGCCCGGGGCGGAGCGCGTGGCGCTCGCACGTTCGGCACCGCGCGTCGGAGACGGGGTGTGCGCATGTGGTCCGGTAGCGGGCGGCGCCCGTTCGGCCACTCGGTCTGGGCTGCGCCGTATCGCTCGTCGGCTCGCTTGGTCGTCGGGTCGAGCGTCGTCGCGCCGATCACGTTGCGACAGCTTTGCGAGCTCGGGGGGACCGATCCCTGCGCGGTGCTGGACCCCGACCGGGCGTTCGACTACGGACCGGCCGGAGGAACGCCGGAGCTGCGGGAGCGGATCGCGTCGGACCTCGGCGGCCTGATCCCCGACAACGTCGCCGTCACCTCCGGCGCCGGTGACGCGCTGGCGAGCGTCGCGACGCTCGTCTGCCGGCCCGACGCGCACGTGATCGTCGAGGTCCCGGCGCACGAGAGCCTGCTGTCGACGGTCGAGCGCAGCGGCTGCGCGGCCACGCTCGTCCAAGCGCCGATCGACCCCGCGCTCGTCGCCGAGCTGATCGGTCCGACGACGTCGGCGCTGTTCCTCAGCTCCCCGCACAACCCCACCGGTCAGATGCTCGACGCCGCGGTGCTGCGCATGCTCGCCGAGAGCCTCGCGTGCGTCGGCGCCGTGCTCGTGGCCGACGAGGTCTTCCGCGGGGTGCCGCTCGGGGTGGTCAGCTCACCGCCTCCGGCCGCGACCGTCGCGCCCAACGCCGTCAGCATCGGCGGGCTCTCGAAGGTCTACGGACTGCCGGGGCTGCGGATCGGATGGGCGGCCGGTCCGACGATGCTGATCGACGACGTCAGGTCGCTGCAGCGCTACACGTCGCGCTGCCCTCCGATGACGAGCGAGGCGATCGCGATGCTCGCGCTCGACTGCCAGGAGGCGCTGCTCGGTCGGGCGCGCGCGCTCGTGTACGACGCGTTCGTCGAGCTGACGACGATCTGCGAGCGGCACGACGGCATCCGGCTCTCGATACCCGACGGCGGCATCACCGCCTTCCCGGAGCTGGACGTGCCCGACGTCGACAACTGGTGCGCGCGGGTGGTGGAGCGCTACGGGATCCTCGTGGCGCCTGGGAACGCCTGCTTCGGCGTGCCGGGCCGGGTGCGCATCAACCTCGGTCTCGAGCCGGAGGTGCGGACGGCCGCCTTCCCGCTGCTCGCCCTGGCGCTGGCGGAGTCGCCGGAGCTCGTCGGCGGGTCCGCGTGCTGAGGAGGGAACCTGCACGCCTCACGTGAAGGCGGCCGCTTCGGCGTGCTGTCGCACCGCGCCGGGTTCTGGAGCGTGGCGACGGCCTTCTGGGCCGCGATGGCCTGCTCCTCGCTGCCGACGCCGCTCTACCCCATCTATCAAGCGCGCGACCGCTTCGGCTCGGCGACCGTCTCGCTCGTGTTCACGGTCTACGCGCTCGGCGTGGTCGTGGCCGTCCTCTGCGCGGGGCACGTGTCGGACTGGCTCGGACGCCGGTCGGTCCTGATCGCGGCGCTCCTGCTGGAGGCGCTCAGCTGCATCGTGTTCCTGCTCGCGCCGTCGCTTCCGGGCCTGCTCGCGGGACGGGTCCTGTGCGGGCTCGCGGTCGGCGTCGTCGGCGCCACCGCGACGGCGTTCCTCGCCGAGCTGGACGACCGAGCGCGCGGGGAGCGCTCGCGCGGCGGGAAGAACGTCGCCGTGGCCGCCAACCTCGGCGGGATCGGCAGCGGCCCGCTCCTCGCCGGTGCGATCGCGCAGCTCGGCCTGGCGCCGCTGCGCGTTCCGTACGCGCTGTTCCTCGGTGCGCTGCTGCTCTGCGCCGCCGCCGTCGCGCGGACCGAGGAGACGCGCTCGCGCGCCGTTCCGCGGCCGCGCTACCGCGTCCAGCGGATCGCGGTTCCCGATGGTGCGCGACGCCGCTACTTCGCCGCCTGCGGCGGCGCGTTCGTGTCGCTCGCGGTGCTGAGCCTGTTCACATCGCTCGCGCCGAGCTTCCTCGCGGACACGCTGCATCAGCGCTCGCATCTGCTCGCGGGCGCCACCGCCTTCGTCGCGCTGACGGCCGCCGCCGTGGCGCAGGTCGCGCCGGTGCGCCGTTCGGCGGTCGGCTCGCTCGGGGTCGCGGTCGGACTGCTGCCGCTCGGGCTGGCGGGCGTGGTCCTGGCGACCCTCGAACCGACGCTCGCGCTGTTCCTCGCCGGCGGCGCGGTCGCCGGCGCCGGGGCGGGGCTGCTGTTCCAGGGCAGCGTCGCGGTCGCGAGCGACCTCGCGCAGCCGGGCAAGCTCGCCGAGGCGCTCGCCGGCATCTTCCTGTGCGCCTACCTCGGCGTCGCGCTGCCGATCGTCGGCCTCGGCGTCGCCGCCCAGCTGACATCGCCGGCAAGCGCGCTGCTGGCATTCGCCGCGGTGCTGCTCGCGCTCGTCGGGCTCGTCGCCCGCTCGCTGATGCGGACGACGTAGCCCTCGAGAGACGAGCGGGCGGGCGCGGTCCTCAGCGGAGCCAGAGGAACTTCATCCCGCAGTACGACACGCTGTCGGCGCCCGTTCTCAACCCCTCCGGGAAGTTGTTCGGCGCAAGCAGGTCGAGCCTCGACAGGCCGAGGCCGGGCGTCGGGCGTGCGTTCAGCGGCTTGACGGCGCGGCGTCACCCCGACGCCGTCACCGTGAGCGCGCCGTATGCCATACGGTACGGGGTTGACACCGTCTCACTCCCTCCGATAATCTCTGCACAAACCTCCTATCGGAAGGCACGTATGAGCGCTCAAGCAGTCGCAGTGACCCCGATCGACGAACTCGTCGCGCGCTATCGCGGCATGAAGCTGTCCCGCGGCCAGCTGATCACGGCGCTGGTGGCGGCAGGCGCGACCACCGCCGGCGCGGTCGCCCTCACGCAGGCGGTCGACCACTCGCAGGCCACGCCGCAGCCGATCGTCAGCCAGGGTGGGCATCAGCAGCTCACCGGCGTTGCGGCCACCGACCAGGTCGCGGCGCACCAGCGGCACATCGGCCTCCAGGGCGCCGGGCGTTGACGGAAGGCGTGACAGCTTCGGCCGAGGAGAGAGCTTCGGCCGAAGCTCGACGTCGCGCAGCGGTCGCGAGAATCATGCTGGACTATCGCAACGACGCGGTCGTGAACGATCCGCTGTTCGGCAAGCCACTGGTCGGCAAGGCGGCGATCGCCGCTCACAAGACGGCCGAGATGGCGGCGCTGAGCGATCTCGCCTTCGACGTCACCGACCGTTGGGCAAGTGGTAACCAGCTCGTCGCGAACTGGGAGGTCACGGGCGTTCACAGCGGTCCGTACTACAACCTGCCTCCCACGGGCAACCGGATCAAGATCAACGGTTCAACGATCGTGACGCGCGACGAGGACGGCAAGATCATCCAGGAGACGCTGTACTACGACGCTGCCGACATGCACCGGCAGCTGTCGGGAGCGTAGCCAGCCGCAACCGCCGCCCCGGGCGGCGCTGCGAACGCCCCCCGCGCGCACCCCAGCCTGGTGAGTTCTCCGCCCTAGACGGGGGAGACTTCGGCCTTCCCGGCGGGGCGGCTGGGCTTACCGTGGTTGCCGCATGGATGTGCTGCTCGCATGTCGGCTGGTCCTGGCGGCGGTGCTGCTCGTCGCCGGCTTCGCGAAGCTCGCCGACCGCGACGGCTCGCGCCGCTCGCTCGAGGGCTTCGGCGTGCCGGCGCCGCTCGCGCCGGCGGCAGCCGTTGCGCTTCCACTGCTCGAGCTGATCGTCGCGATCGCCCTGGTGCCGGTCGCCACCGCCTGGGTGGGCGCGCTCGCGGGCGCGGCACTGCTGCTCGCCTTCTCGGCCGTCCTCGCGGTGACGATCGCCCGCGGCGCCGACACCGACTGCCGCTGCTTCGGCCGGCTCTCGTCCAAGCGGGTGGGCCCGGCGATGCTCGCGCGCAACCTCCTGCTGCTCGCCATCGCCGCCTTCGTGGCGATCGCGGGCGCCGGCGACGCCGGGCCGAGCGCGACGGCGTGGCTCGGCGAGCTGTCCACGGCGGCGGCGCTGGGGCTCGCCGGCGGCGTGCTGGTCGGCGTCGCGCTGGCGCTCAACTTCGCCTTCCTCGTCCAGCTGTTGAAGCAGAACGGCCGCCTGTGGGCGGAGCTCGAGGAGCTGCGCGGCATCGCCGCCGGCCGGCCGTCCGTCGTGGCGCTCGGCACGCCCGCGCCCGGCTTCCGGCTGCCCGACCTCGCGGGGCGGATGGTCGACCTCGACGACCTGCTGGACGGCGAGCGCGGCCTCTTGCTCGTGTTCAGCGACCCGCACTGCTCCGCCTGCGACCCGCTGCTCCCCGAGATCGCGCGGCGCCAGCGCGAGCCGGACGCCGCGCTGAGGCCGCTGCTCGTCAGCCTCGGAAGCGCCGAGGACATCCGGGCCAAGGTCTCCGACCACGGCATCGACGTGGTGCTGCTCGCCGGCGACGACTTCGAGATCGCGAAGTCGTTCGGCGTCACCGGGATGCCGGGAGCCGTCGTGCTCGACGCTGCCGGCCGCGTCGCGAGTGAGCCGGCGCTCGGGACCCACCGCGTCATGGCGCTGCTGGACGAGATGTTCGGCGAGCTCCGGCTCGTGCGGGTCGAAGGACGCGCGGATGGCTGACCCGGGGGCGCGCGAGCTCAGAAGGCTGCTCGAGACGTCGAGCGCCACCCTGGCCGAGAGCATGAGCAAGATCGGTGACGGCCTGCGGGTTCAGGACCCGGACGTCCAGGTCGGGAGCTCGGCGTTCGACGGCATCCGCGAGGCGCGCGGGTTCTACGGGCGGCTGGGACGGCGCATCCGTGCGATCCACACGTCTTCGGGCTCCAAGGCCGACGTGCTCGACGCCATCAAGCGCCTCGACGGCGGCCTGGCGCTGTTCGCGAGAGGACTCCGGAGCAATGCGACCGACGAGGGTCTGAGCCGCATCACCGACGCCGCCGACCAGACGGAAGCGGCGGCGGCGGACCTGGCCAAGGCGACGAACGCGATCACGTGACCCACTGGTTCGACAAGGTCTCCATGGCCGCCGTCGCAAACGAGCGCGGGCTGTCGCGCCGCGACGCACTGGCCGGCGCGGCGGTCGCGTTCGTCGTGGCTTCGCCACTCGCCTCGCGCGGCATCGCGCACGCGGCCCTGCGCCTGGAGGCCGTGGCGGCCACGTCGGTCTGTCAGGGGTGCCTCAACCGGATGATCATCAGCAACAACAGAGGCGTCGAGAACTGCCTGCGGACCGGCAATCCCGAGGGCAAGGTGGTTCGCCGCAAGAAGGGGAAGAACAAGGGCAAGGCGTCGCCCGTCAGCGCCGCCCAGAAGCTCGGCTGCGTGATGCGCCGCCACGAGAAGCTCGGCCAGGACCTGGCCGGCTGCCGGCTCAACAGCTGCGAGGGGCCCTCCGCTCCCCCGATCGAGACGACGCCCGGGGTGGCCACCTGCCCACCTGGAACGCTCCAGTGCTCGCCGACCGTGTGCTGCTTTGGGAACGACATCTGCTGTCCGTGCGCGAGGGAGAACATCGGCTGGATCTGCTGCATCCCCGAGGTGGGGTGCACCTGCTGCGGCTGATCGCCGGCGCGCCGCCGGCGCCGAGCGGCTGAGCGCTCGTTCCTATCGCGCGAGCGCTCTTGGCGGTCGAAGGGCGCGCCGGCGCGGCGTAGGGTCCGCCGATGCTGCGCGCCACCGCGCCAAGCGCTGCCCGCCGGTCATCACGGTCACATGCCATGCCTACCCCTCCCGCTCGAGGCGCTGAGCGAGGGGGATAGGTCGGCGGTCGCGCCGCTCGAGCACCTTCGCTCAGCACGCGGACGCAGCGGTCTTCGATCCCGTGGGTCGGTGAGCGCTTTGCGCGCCGGGCTCGGGCGCTAGCTCAGGCGCTCGGCGAGCGCCGCGGCGAGGTCCGCGTTGCCGAGCGACTCGACGCGCACGCGGCGCGCGAAGCCGATCCGGCGGAAGTGCATGCGCGCGGCCTCGCGGCCGTCGAGCTTCGCGACCGACTTGCGCGAGGCGATGTTGTCCTCGGCGACCTTCGCGACGACGTGCTCGAAGCCGGCGTTGGCGTGCGAGAGGACCGCGCGCTTGATGACGCAGCGACCGACGCCGAGGTGGCGATGCGCCGGCAGCGCGAACGCGTTCTCGAGGCATGCGACGCCGGGCGGCAGCTGCAGCCGGCCGCCGGCCGCGGCGATCGCCGGGACCCAGTCGCGGTGGAACCAGACCATGTAGACGAGCTCGTCGCCGTGCGTGGCGACCCACAGCTGCGCGCCCTCGGCGAGGTACTCGCGCGCGGCCGGGAGTCGCAGCAGGCCGAGCTGCTCGAGCTCCGCCGCGTCCGACTCCGTGCCCTGACGAATGCGGTAGCCGTCGACGGGATCCGGCGAAGCGTCCCAGAGCGGGAACTCGTACCAGATGTGCATCTCCGACAGGTACGCCCGCGTGCGCGCCACGCGGACCGTGCGCACCGCCGCGTGCCGCGCCGCGCCGACCGCCCCGTGGCGCCGCACCGCGCCTCTGACGCGCGCGACCAGGCGCTTCGGGTGACTGACGACCGTGGCCATGCTGCAGGTTACATCGAACGATGCACCATCTGTCAATGTGCGGCACGCTCCGCGCCAGCCGCCTCCGCCGACCAGCGCTCGGCTGCGGCATACCGGGTCGGCGGGCGCCCAGTACGCGCCCGTCTCCCCGCGAGGGGCACGGACGAGCTCAGCAGGTGGATGGTGGCGGCTACGCGCCAGCTTGCGCCGAGGCGGCGGCGGTCGCGACGTCGTGCGCGTAGGTGTGGCGAGCGCGCAGCAGGATCGCACCGGCGGCGGCGAGCGCGAGGAGCATCAGCAGGAAGCTGTACTGCAGGCCGCGCGCGGATGCCGAGGAGACGCCGTCGGCGTTCGTCCCGGGAGGCGCCTGACTGGGCTGAGAGCCCGCGACGAGGTCGGCGATGGCGCCGAACAGCAGTGGCGCGATCGCCTGGCCGACCGTGCGCAGCGCCGTGCGGATGCTCTCCGCTCGACCCCAGAGGCCGGCCGGCATGATGTCTAGGCGGGCCGCGTCGAGCGGTGGGTTGGCGGCCGACAGGGCGGCGGCGCCGCCCAGATCGAACCAGACGCCGGGCGTCAGCCGCGGACTCAGAAGTCCGATCACGAGCAGCACCGCCGCGGCGACGTAGGCGACCGCCGGTACCCAGATCCGCGCGTTCAGCAGCCCGCGACGCAGCAGCCCGTCGGTCAGCGGACCGCTCACGAGCGTGCCGGCGAGCGCGCCGAGCACGATCAGGCCGAGCACGCCCGTCGCGGTGGTCTGACTCGTGTGGTACTGCCCGCGGACGAAGACGATGGCGAACGTCTGGAGGCCGGCGAGGAAGAAGTAGCCCAGCGCGGAGGCGATCATCAGCACGACGTTGGTCGGAACCCGCAACACGTAGCGGATCGCGGGCACCAGTCCGAGCGCGCTCGCGTCCTCGTGCAGCACGCGCGCGGGATCGGGCTGCACGCCGCGTGCGCGGACGGCGTCCCGCGCGAGCTCGTCGTCGACCACCGGCGCGTCCGCGTCGTCGTCCGCGGTCTCGGCTCCCCTGCGGACCGCCGCGCCCAGATCCACGGTGCCGCGCTCGAGCCGACTCGTCCCGCCGCGCTGAGGCTCCGGCAGTGTCTTCCACAGCTCGCGCGCGAGCCAGAATCCGGGCAGCGCGAGCGCGAAGAACGCCCAGCGCCAGGACAGCACCCCGGCGATCGTCCCGCTGATCAGGAACCCGACCGCCGTCCCGCCGATCTCGCCCGCGAGGATGTAGCCGTAGACGCGGACACGCTCGCGCACCGGGAAGTAGTCACCGGTCAGCGACGCGATCGCCGGGCCGGCGGTGGCGGCGACGGCGCCCAGCGCCAGGCGGGTCAGCAGCAGCGTCGAGTACGAGCTCGCCGTCCCACTCGCCAGCGAGGCGATGCTCCACAGGACGATGCTGGCGGCCAGCATTCTCACGCGTGGCACGCGGTCGACGAGCATCCCGACCGGGATCGCGAAGATGGCGCCGACGATCAGCGCCGCCGAGCTCAGCAGCCCGACCTGCGTGTTGCCGATGTGAAGCGCCGGCTCGAGCTGAGCGGCGACCGCCCCGACCGTCGAGGCGTCGGCGGTGTTGAGCGCGAGGACCGCGCCGAACAGCACGATCACACGCGCCCGGGCGGGGCCGCCAACCGCCGCGACCACGCGCGCCTCGACATGGCCGCTGCCCCAGCGGCCCGCTCCCATGAGCGCCGCAGCCACGCGCCGCAGGGCGCGGGTCACGGCAGCGCTGCTGCTGGCGCCGCTCGGCTCCATCTCCGGGAGGGTGACCGTCGATGCCGTACGACGAACCTCGACCCGGCGTCGAGCAACTCCACGGAGCGCCGGGAGCGCGTGAACGGGGCGGGTGTCGAGCGGGTGCTGTCCTCCGGCCAAGAGTCGCTCGCGAGCCGTTCGGCAGCGCGTCGGCGGCCTAGTCTCTGCGGCACGACGGCGACACGCGAGAGGGCACGCATGACCACGACCGCGACGAAGGACAGAACCCGCACCGCCGACCGGGAGCGCAGAGCGCCCAAGCCCGATGCCGCCCGGCGACCGCGGAGCGCGGCGGCGCCGTCGCCCTTCCCGCCGATCGCCGACTACGCGTTCCTGTCGGACTGCCACACGAGCGCGCTCGTCGCGCCCGACGGCGCGATCGACTGGCTCTGCGTCCCGCGCTTCGACTCGCCGAGCGTCTTCGGGGCGCTGCTCGACCGCGAGGCCGGCTTCTTCCGCCTCGCCCCGTTCGGGATCCACCGCCCCGCGACCAGGATCTACGAGCCGGGGACGAACACGGTCGTGACGACGTGGCAGACGCCGGGCGGCTGGGTGATCGTCCGCGACGCGCTCACGATCGGGCCGCGCCACCGCGAGGACGAGGTCACCCCGCACACGCGGCCGCCCGCCGACGACGACGCCGAGCACATGCTCGTGCGCACCGTCCTCTGCCTCGACGGCGCCGTCGAGGTCGAGCTCGTCTGCGAGCCCGTCTTCGACTACGGCCGCATCCCGGCCGAGTGGACGCTGCTCGACGCCGACCGCCACATCGCCGACGCGAGCGGTGCGGACCAGACGATCCGCCTGCGGACCGACCTCGCGGTCGGCGTCGAGGGCGGCCGCGTACGCGGCCGGCACACGCTCGAGCAGGGGGAGCAGGCGTACTGCTCGCTGTCGTGGGCCGAGGGCCTGGCCTCGCCGGCGAACGTCGACGAGGCCAGCGCGCAGCTGGCCGCGACGACGCGCTATTGGCGTGCGTGGCTCGCGGGGGCGCGGCTGCCCGACCACCGCTGGCGCGAGCCGATCCAGCGCTCGGCGCTGGCGATCAAGGGCCTCACGTACATGCCGACGGGGGCCACGGTCGCGGCGGCGACGACCTCGCTGCCGGAGACGCCCGGCGGCGAGCGCAACTGGGACTACCGCTACACCTGGGTCCGCGACGCCACCTTCACCCTGCAGGCGCTGCATTGGATGGGGCTCGACTGGGAGGCCGACGAGTTCATGCAGTTCATCGCCGACCTCGAGCCGAACGCCGACGGCGGCCTCCAGATCATGTACGGGATCGACGGGCGCCGCGACCTCAGCGAGACGACGCGCGACGATCTCTCTGGCTATGCCGGCGCACGCCCGGTCCGGATCGGCAACGGCGCATTCGACCAGCGTCAGAACGACGTCTACGGCGCGGTCCTCGACTCGATCCTGCTGCACACGCGCCGCAGCCAGCGGCTGCCGCGGCGCCTGTGGCCGATCGTGCGGTCGCAGGCCGAGTGCGCGACCGCGGTCTGGCGCGAGCCCGATCAGGGGATCTGGGAGGCGCGGGGCGCGCCGCGCCACTACGTCTCCTCGAAGCTGATGTGCTGGGTGGCGCTCGACCGGGCGGCGAAGCTCGCCGAGATCCGTGGCGATCCGGGCCTGGCGGCGACGTGGGCGGCGACCGCGCAGGAGATCCGCGCCGACATCCTCGAGCACGGCGTCGACCAGCGCGGCGTCCTGCGCCAGCACTACGAGACCGACGCGCTCGACGCCTCGAACCTGCTCGCGGCGATGTTCGGGTTCCTGCCCCCCGACGACAAGCGCCTGCGGGCGAGCGTGCTCGCGATCGCCGACGAGCTGACCGACGACGGCTACGTCCTGCGCTACCGCACCGACGAGACCGACGACGGCCTCTCCGGCAAGGAGGGCACGTTCCTGATCTGCTCGTTCTGGCTCGTGTCCGGGCTCACGGTCGTCGGCGAGCTGCAGCAGGCGCGCGACCTGATGGAGCGCCTGCTGCGCATCGCCTCGCCGCTGAACCTCTACGCGGAGGAGTTCGACGCCGACACCGCCCACCACCTCGGCAACTTCCCGCAGGCGTTCTCGCATCTCGCGCTGATCGAGGCGGCCGCGCGGATCATCGTCGTCGAGCGGCTCGCGGAGTACACGCAGTGAGCTGCTGACCGCGCGTCAGGCGGAGACGAGGTGCGACCGCAGCTCGCGGGCGGTGGTCGACTCGGGCAGCGCGACGGGTGTCGGCAGCGCGACGGGCGGCCCGTCTCCGCGGAGTCGATCGATCGGACAGACGACGTAGCAGTACTCGACGACGCGCCGCTCGGCCTCCTCGCTGGCCCCGGTGATGAGGGAGCCGATCGCCCACGCGTCGCCGTGCGGTCGGCACGATTGGACGGTGAGATCGAGGCTGATCGGAACCTGCTCGCCGGAGATCGCAGGCAGGTGGAGCGAGACCGTCGCGGTGCTCCCGACAGGGACGGGCGCAGGCAGCTCCAGGCCGAGGCCCGAGGGGGAGAGGTCGCGGGCGTGCCCGATCAGCAGCGGGGCGCCGGGCGTGCTGGGCGCGGCGACCGCTGGAGCATCGAGCGGCATGCGGTACTCGATCCGCAGCTGGCGGCGGCGAGCGACGATCGCGAGCGTGCGCACGACGCGACGCAGCTCGAAGGCGCCGACGAGCGGAACGACCCACAGCGCGAGCCCGTGCAGGCTCGGCAGGGAGAGATCCACGCCGGCGTCCTCGAGGATCCGCACCACGATGCCCGTCGCCAGCAGGACGGCGATCAGCACCACCGCGCGCAGCTGACGCAACGCGTCGAGACCGCCGTGGTCGACGCCCTCCTTCGGCGTCACCTTGAACGCCGTGCGACCGGGTCGCACGGCGCAGCGCAGCGCGCGCGTGAAGATCTCGGCGGTGCAGAGCTCGAAATGGGTCGTGTCGGAGATCCGTTGGTAGCCGCGACAGAGCGCGGATCCGGCCGCGATCGAGAGCAGCGTCGCGGGTGTCCACAGGACGCCGAGCGTGAAGAGCGTCGCGGTCAAGGGCAGCGCTCCGGTCCACAGCACGGCCGCGAGCGTCGTCAGCATCAGCAGCCGCATCGGCCCAGCGAGGTACGCCGAGAGGCTGGCGAAATAGCTGAGCCGTTGGATCGCTCTGAGGTCGCGCGCACGCAGCGGCGACTCGGGCGTGGTGAAGACGGCGAGGTTGCCGCGCGCCCACCGGTCGCGCTGCAGCAGGTAGGCGGCGAGGTCATGCGGCGCGAGGCCCTGGACCAGCACCTCGTCGTGGTAGCGCGAGCGCCAGCCGGCGCGGTGCAGCTTGATCGTGGTGTGGAAGTCCTCGGCGATCGTCTGGACCGCGACGCCGCCGACCGCGAGCAGCGCGGCTCGGCGGATCACCGCGCCCGAGCCACACCAGAACGCGGCGTTGTGGCGGTCCTTGCCGGGACAGATGACCGAGTAGAAGACCGACTGCTCGTGGCGGCCCACCTCGTAGTGCTGGATCGAGTCGTGGTTGTAGAAGTCGTGCGGCGTCTGCACGAGCGCCAGCTCTTCGTCGTCGAAGTAGCCGACGACGGCATCGAGTGCGTCGGGCAGCGGGACGTGATCGGCGTCGAGCACGAACACCAGCTCGCCGGCGGTGATCGGAAGCGCGTGGTTGATGTTGCCGGCCTTCGCATGCGCGTTGTCCGGCCGCGTGAGGTACTCGGCGCCCCACTCACGCGCAAGCTGCGCCATCTCCTGACGGCGGCCGTCGTCGAGCAGATAGGTCGTGTGCGGGTAGCTCATCGCGGCGCAGCCCGCGAGCGTTGCCCGCAGGACGGACGGTGACTCGTCGTACGTGCAGACGTAGACGTCGACGCGCTGGCCCGGCGTCGCCGGGGGACGGCTGGGGGCAGGGACGCGCCAGGAGAGCCAGGTCAGGATCGCGAGGTTCCAGAGGCCGTAGACCTCGGTCACGAGCAGGGCGCCCCACAGCCACGGGCTCGCGCCCCGCCAGCTCCACCCGACCCGCCAGGCGAGGTAGACCGTCATCCATGCGATCGCCAGCAGCGCGAGTCCCCGCAGCAGCCGCGGATGCGCATCCCACCAGCGACCCCATGGCGCCTGCGTCCGCCCGGTCGAGGAGGACGCGCCAGTCGCGAAGGCCCGTGACGGAACCCCGACCAGAACGCCCGCGGTCCGTGAAAGTGAGAGGCGCACGCCGCTAGGTGTCGGCGGGCGCTCCCGCAAGCTTGATACTTCTGTCACATGGGCGGTATCTCCCGCAACATCCGTCCAGGTCCGCCCATGGGCGTGCGCCAACTCCTCGAGAGGTGGCGGAAGGCGAGCTAGTGCTCGAGCTGCTCGGCCCCCAGCCAGTCGAGCGTCGCCGCGAGGCCGGCTGCGTAGTCGATGCGCGGTTCCCAGCCGAGCAGCGCTCGCGCCTTGCGATTGCTGAAGCTCTGATCGTGACCCATCACGTGCACGGCTTGGCGCGAGAGCAGCGGCGGCGCGGTGAGCCGCGTGGTCCTGCGCAGGAATCGGTAGCCGTGCTCGAGCGTGAGGCCGATGGGGTTCGCCAGCCAGAACGGCAGGCTCCAGCGGGCCGGCGAGCAGCCGAGCCCCTCGGCGAGGTCGTCGGTGAATCCCCTCCACGTGATGCCGAGGCCGTCGCTGACGTTGAACGCCTGGCCGCGTGCGGCGTCGTGGCGGAGCGCGAGGACCGCGGCATCCACGAGGTTCTCGACGTAGCAGAGCCCGGCGATCGCACGGCCGCGATCGACCAGGACCATCGTGCCGGCGCGCAGCGCCTGCGCGATCTCGCCGACGACGTCGGTCGAACGGGGTCCGTAGACGGTCGCGGGGCGGAGGATGACGGCGTCCAGCGCGTGCGTCCGCTCGACGCGGAGGACTTCCGCCTCGGCAGCCAGCTTCGTCTCGGCGTACCAGTTTCGAAAGCCCGTAGCCGCGTACGTCTCGTCGACCGGCGCGCCGCCGGGATAGCCATAGACATCCGTGCTGCTGAGGTGGACGAAGCGCTGCGCCGACGCGTCGACGGCGGCCGCGAGCAGATTGCGGGTGCCCTCGACGTTGATCGCCGCGATCTCCTGCTGCGTGGCCCAGTCGGATACGAGCGCGCCGCAGTGCACGACGGAGCGGCAGCCCTCAGCGGCGCGAGCGAGCGACGGTGCGCTCGTCAGGTCGCCGACCGCGACCTCGACACCGAGCCTGTCGAGGAGCGATGTGTCGCTGCTCGAGCGGACGAGGCAGCGCACCTGATAGCCCTCCTGCACCAGCCGTTGCGCCAGGTGGCCGCCGATGAAGCCGGTCGCACCCGTGAGGAGGCAGACGTCGTGACCCGACGCGCTCACCGCACCGTCGGCGAGGCTCTGCGGCGAAGCGTTGCCGTGGCGATGTCGCGAACGACGGCCCAGTTCTTGCTCCCACCGGCCTGGCAATCGGCGAGCACGGCGTCGAGCGCGCCGAGAAACGTGCGCGCCTCGGGCTCGGAGAGCGTCAGCGGCGGCAGCAGCTTGACGACGTCGTTCTTGCCCGCCGCCATCGTGATCACGCCGTGGTCGCGGTGCAACGGGATGACCACCAGCTGAGGAAAGAGGCCCTCGCTCGCCATCCGAATCAGGCGAATGCTCAGACGCGCGGTGCGGGAGCTCGGCGCCTGCAGCTCGATCCCGATCATCAGCCCGCTGCCGCGCACCTCCTTGATCATGTCGTAGCGCTGCTGCAGCTCCGCGAGCCCGTCGCGCAGGATCGCGCCGATGCGCGCGGCGTGCTCGACCAGCTGATCGCGCTCGATGATGCGGAGCGCCGCCAGGCCGGCCGCCATCGACAGGCGATTGCGGCCGAACGTCGACTGGTGGACATACGAGCGCTCCAGCGTTCCCACGGCCTTCTGGTAGATCTCGCGGCGCGTGACCATCGCGGCGACCGGCACGTATCCGCCGCTGAGCGCCTTGCCGACGAGCACGAAGTCCGGCTCGAGCCCCGAGTGCTCCAGCGCGAACCACGTGCCGGTGCGTCCGAGCCCGGTCTGGATCTCGTCGACCACGAACAGCGTGCCGTAGCGGCGGCAGAGCTCCTGCGCGGCTTGCAGGTAGCCCGCGGGCGGAAGCGTGACCTCGCGACCCTGGATCGGCTCGACGATGAAGGCGGCGACGTCCTTCTTGCGCAGCTCCGCCTCCAGGCGTGCGAGGTCGCCGAACGGAACCCGCGCGCAGCCCGGCAGCAGCGGGCCGAAGCCTTCCTTGAAGAACTCGTCGCCGACCAGCGAAAGCGGCCCGAGCGTGACGCCGTGAAAGCTGCTGTCGCAGGAGACGAAGCGGGGCCGACGCGTCGCCGCCCGCGCGAACTTCATCGCCGAGTCGACGGCCTCGGCGCCGGTGCTCGCGAAGAACACGGCGTCGAGCCCTCGCGGCAGGCGCTGCGAGAGCGCTTCGGCGAGCATGCCGGCCAACACCGAATAGGTGATCTGCACGCCGTCGACGAGGTTCGCGGCCAGCGTGGCCTGCAGGACGTCGCGCACGTCGGGATGGTTGTGACCGAGGCTGGCGAAGCCCTCGCCGCTGTGGAAGTCGAGATACGCGCGACCCGCGGCGTCGTAGAGGTAGGACCCCTGCGCCGACCGGTACTCCTTGTCGAAGCCGAGGATCCGCAGCACGGCGACGAGCGATGGATCGAGATGGCGTGCGGCCAGCTCGAGCGTCTCGTCGGCGCGCGCGAGGGCGTCCGCGACGACGCCGAGAGCATCGACAGGGTGACTGGGTGGAGAGACGGCGGTCATGGTGATTGGCGGCGGCCTTTACGCGGTCACGCTGCCGATCGGGTGGGACGACCGACGTCACCGAGCGTCCGATGCGCGCCGAGGAGTCTACCGCGGGCTTCGCGCCGGAGTCCCTCTCCCGGCTCCTGGGTTCTGGCTCCCGGCTCCTGGCTCGCCGCGACCGCGCAGCGAGGGCGAGCTGATCAAGCTCGGCGCCGGGTTCGAGCGTGCGATCGGCCGAGCCGGACGCGCCGCAGACCGGGCGCCGACCTCTTGTACCGGCTCCTAGGCCCTCGGGCCCGCCTGGCCGGGCGGTGACGCGAGGACGGCGCCCGCGACGGCGGAGAAGACCAGCACGAAGCCCGCGACCCACAGGATCGTCAGCAGTGCGAAGGCCACGCCGATGGCGCCGAACTGCGCCGCCGAGTTGCTGATCGCCCGCGGGCCGTAGAGCGTGGCCGCGGCGCTGAGCAGCGTCATGCCGACGGCCGTCAGGGCTGCCTGCGGCACGAGGCGCTTCGACGAGATCCTGCGTGCGAGCAGCAGATACGGTGTGATCAGCCACATCACGAATGAGTCCGCCAGCAGGAACGCCACGCTCAGAGGGCCCGGCAGCTCCTCTCGCAGCAGCGGGAACGCGGCCCAGTAGCCGGCGAACACCGCCAACCAGATCACGTCCCAGCCGGTGTTCCTGAGCCCGCGGCGTGGAAGGTCCCACGACCGCTCGAAGATGCGCTGCAGCGCCCGCGCGAACGCCAGCGCGGAGGAGAGCATCAGCACGACGCCGACGACCGTCAGCGTCACGTCGCCGTGGCGTGTGCCGAACGACTCGCGAACGGCCTCTGCGCCGGCTCCGCGGAGTCCGAAGGTCTTGACGAGCGTGTCGGCGAACGAGCCGCCCCGCGCGCCCGCGGCGGCCAGGAAGATCAGCAGGGGGATCAGTGCGCTGAACGCCTGGGCGCCGACGGCCAGGGAGCGGTCGATGACGTCCAGCGCCCCCATCCGCTCGCGCAGCCGCTTGCCGTGATCGAGGGCCGCCGCGAGACGAGCTCCCGGTCTCACGGTGACTCCTGCTGCATCCGCGGCACGATCGCGAGACCGCTGCGGCGAACTGGCATCTGCTTCCTCCTGCTCGGATTGCCGACCCTGAGACAAACGAGCCACGTCGAAATCGACAGCTTCGCAAGAAGAATTGCGCGTCCGGCTCGGATCGCACCGGTCGGGCGCGATCCGGAGCCTGCCGTGTCGCTACGTCATGCGCCGACCCAGCTGATCGACAGCCGCGCCCCGACGCCGCCATAGACCGCGGTCGAGAGGTTGCCGCCACTGCCCTGCATCGCGACCAGTGCGAGCGTGTCGCCGGCCGCGAGCCGCACGAGGCCCGTGAGCTCGTTGGCGGTGAGCGCGTCGGACAGCCCGTCGCGTTCGTCGAAGAGCCCGAAGCTGGTGTCGTTGCGGACCACTTCCAGATTGCGGAATCCGGTGCCGTTGAGGTCCCATGTGATGCCGCCGCTGACGATGTAGAGCCCGCCGCGGGAGACGGTCAGGCTTCTGGCGGCGGCGGAGAAGCTGACGCCCGAGGTCTCCTCGGCGTGGTCGAGCGCCACGTACGCGGGACCGGCCTGGTTTCCGAACGTCTGCGGGACGGTGGCGACCACGAGCGCGTGGGGGAGCGCGCCGATCGCCGGTGCCGTCACCGCGCCCTGCGCGAGGGTCGGGTTGGGATAGCTGCCGGCGAGGTCGCCGCCGGCCGGTCCGGTCGACGGCCCCGCCGGGCCCTGCGCTCCGGTGGCCCCTCTCGGACCCTGCGCGCCGAGACCGCCGGCCGCGCCGACGGCGCCGGCCGCGCCGGTGTCGCCCTTGTGCCCGGCGGCGCCCGTGGCGCCGGTGGCACCCGGGACGCCCTGCGGTCCCGACGCGCCGGCGGGACCCGTCCGGTTCCACGTGATCCGCGTGTCGCGCCGGCCGCAGCGCGGCGGCGAGCTCGGGTCGACGCGGACGTCGTAGACGGTGCCGCCGGCGCGGCTCAGGCAGCCTTGGTAGACCTTCGACGACGGGTGATCGGTGGCCAGCGCGGCGGCCGAGCCGCCCGCGGCGACGGCCGCGACGACGGCGCCGCTGAGCGCCATGCGCCGCGTGATCGGGAGCTTCCTCACGATGTCCTCCTGGATCGGCACCGCTTCCGGCGGCTAGACGGTCGGCCATACTCCCAGCCCGCCCGACGCGCTCGCGTCAGCCACGCACCCTGATCTTTTGCGTCCCGCATGCCGAGACTAGGAGCGCGGCCTGGTCCCCGGCGCCTTGCGCATTGCGCTTCAATTCCAGTTCATGCACGAGACGACGGAGGACCTCGCCGCCCTGCAGGCGCTCCTCGACCGCAGCTACGGCGGCGCGGGCCAGCACCTGCGGAGGATCGTCACGCCCGAGCGGCGCCTGACCGCCGCGCAGGTCGCCGAGCGCCTGACCGGCATGCGCCTGCTGGCGCTGGCCACCGGCACCGCCGACGGGCGCCCGATCGTCGGCCCGGTCGACGGCGTCTTCTTCCGCGGCGCCTTCCACTTCGGCTCCGCGCCCGACTCGCTGCGCTTCCGGCACATCCGCGCCCGCCCGCACGTCAGCGCCACCCACCTGCCGGGCGAGCAGCTCGCGGTCACCGTCCACGGCCGCGCCGTCCCGATCGACGTCCAGAGCGAGACGGCGGCCGACTTCCGCCGGACCCTGCTCGAGCTCTACACCCCGCGCTACGGCGCCGAATGGGAGGCCTTCCTCGACTCCGGACCGGTCTACGCCCGGATCGAGGCCGAGCGCATGATCACCTTCCACATGGAGGCCGACTCACCATGAGCGGGAGCGGCGACTTCTAGTAGTAGTAGAGGCTCTTGGAGGTCGAGAGATCGCCCGCCGCGGCGGACGACCGTCGCGGCGCGAGCGGCGACGCTGCTGTCGTTTCCACCTCCTGGTTTGCGCGTCGAAATCCGCTGCCATAGGGTCCCCGCGATGCGGAGCTCGACACGCGCGCCCGTCAGGCGGTCGCTCGGCATGCGTCGAGGCGGTTGCGTCGTGCTGGCCGCCGCCCTCGTGCTCGCCTGCCTCGCGTCCGGCAGCGCGGCTGCCGCACGCCCGTCGCGATCTCCGCGGATCACCTACTACTTCGGGCTCAAGCGCCCGGAGGCTGAGGCCCGCACGGCGTTCGCGGCGGTCGGTCGGCCGGGCTCGCCGACGTACCGCCGCTTCCTCACCGTCGCGCAGGCGGGACGCGGCTACGGCGCGAGCACGGCGACGATCGCCGCGTTCCGGCGCGCGACGCGGCGGCTCGGCTTCTCGGCGAGCGTCGACCGCTCGCGCGTGTTCGCGCGCGTGAGCGGGACGGTCACGCGGTTCGAGCGGGTCTTCCACGTGCGCATCAGAACCGCGTTCGACAACGACGTGCTCGCGAACGGGTACATCGTCGCCGGCGATCGCCCGCTGCGGCTGCCGCCCGGCCTGCGGCCGCTCGTGCGCGAGGTCGTGGCGTCCTACAGCCACTCGACGCGGCTGCCGCCGGCGGCCGCGAGCGCGGGCGGCGCGCCGGCGGGCGTCGCGGTCACACGCATCCCGCCCGCCAACGCTGGCCGCTGGACCGGTGGCTGCGCCGCCGCCCGCGCCACCGGCGCGTACGCCTTCGCGCAGGTGCGCACGGCCTACGGCATCGACGCGCTCGGCGCCGGTGCCGGCGGGTCCGTGGCGATCCTCAACGCCGGCGAGGGCTCGCCCGCGCAGGACGTCGCCGAGGCGGGGCGCTGCTTCGGGCTCGGGAAGCTGCGCACGCGAACGCTGCTGACCGACGGCCAGGCGCACGCGTTCGGGCGCGGGAGCTTCGAGCCGCAGGAGGACATCGCGCTCGTGCGCGGCATGGCGCCGGCGCTCGGATCGGCGACGTTCGCACAGGTCTGGCTGGCCTCGGAGCTGTGGTTCCTCGGCGCCGCGGAGGTGCTCGCCGCACCGCGGCCGCCGGATGCCCTCTCGATCTCCTACGGCGAGTGCGAGGCCGACATCCGCGGCCGCGGCGGCACCCACGCGACGCGCGCGGGCGCCGACCTGATGGACTCGCTGCTGGTGCGGCTCGGGCTCGTCGGCGTCAGCTCGTTCGCGTCGGCGGGAGACTTCGGCTCGACCTGCAACGGGCGGCCGTTCCCCGGCGTCGCGTGGCCGGCGTCGTCGCCGTACCTGACCGCGGTGGGCGGCACGCGGCTGACGGTCGACCGCGCGAACGGGCGCGTCGACGAGGTGGTCTGGAACGACCTGCCGTGGATGGCGGCCGGCGACGGCGGCGGCGCGGGCGGCGGCGGCCTGTCGCGGTTCTCGCGCCGGCCGTGGTACCAGCAGGGCCTGAGGGTGGCGGGCAGCCGGCGCGCGGCGCCCGACATCTCGGCCCACGCATCGATGTATCCGGGCTGGCCCGTCGTGATCGACCACAACTGGGTCGAGGATGCCGGCACGAGCTCCTCGACGCCGCTGCTCGCCGGCGCCTTCGCCTCGCTCAGCGCGGACCAGCGGGCCGCAGGACGGCCGCCGCTCGGGCCGCTCAACGGCCTGCTCTACGCGCGTCGCACGCGCGCACTCGGCACGTTCTTCGACGTCGTCTCCGGAGCGAACGGCTACCAGCGCGGCATTCCGGCGTTCCGCGCCGCACCCGGCTACGACCTCGCGAGCGGACTCGGCGTCCCGCGCTTCGACCGGCTCGCCGCGTCGCTGCCCTCGCCGGCTCGATGAGGGCCGGGCGTCCGGGCCGATGACGCGGGCGGCCGACCAGCCCGCGGAGTCGGCGGCGCTCGCGGACGGTCAGCAGGGCGGGAAGCGGCGACGACCCGCCGTGCTCGTGCCCGTGTGGTGGCTCTTGGGCCTCCTGACCGTGACCGAGGCCGTCCACGAGCTGTTCGCCGTGGCGGCACCCGACGCGCTCTTCGGGGCCGGGATCCAGGATTTCGTGGTCGCGGCGGCGGCGCTGCTGTGCGTCGGCCGCGCGGCGTACGAGCCGCGGCTGCGCTCGGCGTGGATCTGGCTCGGCGCCGGCCTGGCGTGCTGGGCGGCGGGGAACCTGACATGGGACCTGCTCTACCGGGGCGTGAGCCGGCCGCCGTACCCGACCGTCGCGGACGCGCTCTGGCTCGCCTGGTACCCGCTGACGGCCGTCGGGGTGGCGCTCCTGATGCGCGCGCGCGTCAAGCGGTTCGAGCTGCACCGCTGGATGGACGGGCTGGCGGTGATGTTGATCGTGCTGACGCCCGCGGCCGCGCTCGTCGTGCAACCGGTGGTCGAGCAGACCGACGACAGCGGGTGGGTGACGGTGGTCGACTTCAGCTATCCGACCCTGGACGTGCTGCTGATCGGGGGGATCCTCGGCATCTACGGGTTGCTGGGGTGGCGGCCCGGTCGCACCTGGCTGGTGCTCGGCCTCGGGTGCGTGGTGATGGCGTTCGCCGACGCCGCGTTCTCCGTCCAGCAGGCGCGAGGGGCGCTCCTGGGCGGCGACTACGACTTCCTCTGGACCGTCGGTGCGCTCCTGATCGCCGTCGCGGCGTGGTCCTCGGCTCCCGCCCCCGGCGACCACGGAGAGGTGTACGGGTGGCGGGCGATCGCGCTCCCCGTGGCGGCGCAGCTCTGCGCCTTCGGCATCCAGGTCTTCGCCCTCTTCCACGAGCTCGGGCGCAGCGAGCGGATCGTCACGCTCGTCGTGTTGATCGTCGCGACGGTGCAGATCGTCGTCTCGCGTCCGCGCGCTCCCGCCGGAGGCGAGCCGTGAGCCAGCCGCTATCGGGGAACGTGGCCGGTGGCGATCCATGCGCGCGCCGTCAGCCGGAACGGCTCCTGTCCGACGCCGAGGCGGCGTCGCAGCTCCGCCTTGAGGTCGATCTGCTGCTCGCGCGACAGGGAGGCCGCGTACGCGCCCGAGGGCGCGACGCCGAGCTCCAACGGCCGCCACAGGTCCTCGAAGTCGTCGTAGCGGGCGCTGACGACGACCGGGGAGACCCGCACGTCGGCGAGGCCCGCCGTCGACCACAGGCCGGCGAGCTCGTCCGGCGTGCAGAACGGCATCGAGCCCTCGTCGCGGTCGCCGGCGGAGGGGTCGAGCGCGACCGCCGCGTCCCAGAAGCGCCGCAGGAGCGTCATCTCTCCGGCGTAGTCCCAAACCGCGGCGGCGACGGTCCCGCCGGGGCGTGTCACCCGCTGCAGCTCGCGCACGCCGGCTCGCGGGTCGGTCATGAAGTTCACGACGAGCTGCGCGAGCGCATCGTCGAACGCGGCGTCCGCGAACGGCAGGCGCTCCGCGGGGGCGAGCTGGACATCGGCGCCCGGGAGCCGTCGGCGGCACGCCTCGACGAACGGGGCCGACGGGTCGACCGCCGCGACCTGCTCGGCGCCGAGACGGGCGACGAGCTCGCGCGTCAGGGCGCCCGGCCCGCAACCGACGTCGAGGACGCGGTGACCCGGCCGCACGCCGGCCGCGTGGATCAGCGCGCCTGCCAGCTCACGGCTGTAGCGGCCGACATGCCGGTCGTACGCCTCCGCCGGCGTGCCGAAGGTCGCCGCTCCCGGCGGGTCGCCCATCCGCGGAGCCTGCCGCCTCCGGGTCGTCCGGTCAACTCCGGCTCGGCGGGATGTTCTGGTTGAGCTGGAAGACGTTCGTCGGGTCGAAGGCGTCCTTGAGGGCGACGAGTCGCGCGTACGTGTCGGCGCCGTACGCGGCCTGCACGCGCTCCGGGCCCTCTGCCGAGAGGAAGTTGACGTAGGCGCCGCCGGTGAGCGCCGGGCTGATCGCGCCGTGGAGCTCCTGCGCCCACGCGACCGCCTCGCCGTAGCCGTCGGCGGTCGGCGTGCTCGCGGTGATGTTGAGCAGGAACGGGGCGCGGCGGTCGCCGAACGCGGTCGCGTCGGCGGGCACGCGCGCGACGGCGCCCCCCATGTGGTGGACGTGGATCTCGGTCGTCGGCGACGTGACGTTGCGGTGGTAGCGGACGAGCGTCTCGATCGCCTCGTCGTCGAGCCCGCGCAGCCAACCGGCCTTGAAGTAGTTGTGGGCGCCCGGCGCCCACAGCGGGTCGAGCAGGCTCTGCATCGCCGTGTACGGCATCGGGCCGATCAGGTCAGCGACCGGGTCGCCGAGCTCGCGCAGGGCACGGACCGCCCGCTCGCCGTCCTGCAGCGGCCCGGCGTAGAGCGCGGGGATGACGACGACGGGTCTGCCGTGCCACTCCTCGGGCAGGAACGGCGCGGGCGGCGCCGTCGCCAGGCTGACGAGCGTCGTCAGCTCGTCGGGCGCCGCTTCGGTCCACTCGCGGTAGAAGCGCAGGATCTCCGCCGCGCGCTCCCCGGGATAGAACACGGCTCCTGCCAGGACCGTCGGTCCGACGGGGTGGACGCGGTACTCGAGCGACGTCGCGATGCCGAAGTTCCCGCCGCCGCCACGCAGCCCCCAGAACAGCTCCGCGTTCTCGTCCGCGCTGGCGTGGACGAGGCGCCCGTCGGCGGTGACGACGTCCGCGGAGACGAGGTTGTCGCACGCGAGGCCGTGCTCGCGCATCAGCCAGCCGATCCCGCCGCCGAGCGTGAAGCCGGCGATCCCGGTACTCGACACGAGGCCGCCGGTGACCGCGAGCCCGAACGCCTGCGTCTCGTGGTCGAACTCGGACCAGGTGAGGCCGGGCTGCGCGCGCGCCGTGCGCGTCTCGGGATCGACGCGGATCCCTCTCATCGGCGAGAGGTCGATCACGATCCCGCCGTCGCAGGTCGAGAAGCCGGGGATGCTGTGCCCGCCGCCGCGGACCGCCACGACCAGGTCCTCGCTGCGTGCGAACTCGACCGCCCGCGTCACGTCCGCGACGCCGGCGCAGCGCGCGATCAGCGTCGGCCGGCGGTCATGCGCGCCGTTCCAGATCGCGCGCGCCTCGTCGTAGCGCGGATCGTCCGGGCCGATCAGCTCGCCGCGCAGCGTCTCTGCCAGCTCCGCGATCGATCCGTCGCCAAGCGTCGTGTGGGTGACTGCCTCGGTCGTCATGTGCACCGCTCCTCTTGCAGGTCGGGAATCGCTGTGTGCGGAACCTAGGCCGGCCGTCTCAACAGCCACTCATCAGCGGCTCAACTCACGCTCGCGGACGTGCTCAGTCGCGCCTGGAGGTCGCGCGCGTAGCGGGCCCCGCGGCCGTCGCCGGAGCGCTCGAGCAGCGTGAGCGCCTCGTCGAGGGCGCCGCGCGCGCGTTCGAGCTCGCCGATCGCGATCGCCGCCTCTCCCAGCTCCGCGAGCGCCCACGCCAGGTTCGGCACGATGCGCCGCCCGCGCGAGAGCTGCGCGCACCGTTCCAGCAGCGAGCACGCCCGGCGCGGGTCGCCCCGGTCGAGCTCGAAGGCGCCGAGGTTCAGTGGGATGCACTGGAGTCCGGGACCGTCCTCGGTGCGTTCGAAGATCGCCGCGGCCTCGTCGAGCAGCCCGCGGCCGCGCTCCTCGTCGCCCGCGTACAGCGCGAGCGTCCCCATCCCGACGAACGTCGTCGCGATCTCGCGGGTGTCGCGCGCCGCGCGACGCAGCGCGAGCGCCTCCTCGAAGCGGCGGCTCCCCGCGTCGGCATCGCCCGTCGAGCGTGCGAGATTGCCGAGCGCGTTGAGCGCGACGCCCGCGCCCTGGTCGTCGCCGAGCTCGCGGAAGCGCTCGAGCGCGCGCTCGAACGCGTCGCGCGCGGCCCCGTACGCGGCGTCGGTGCGCGAGGCCTCGCCGATGTTCAGCAGCACGTAGGCGGCACCGGCGCGGCTGCGAACCGCCCGGAAGAGGCAGAACGTGTCCTCGAAGAAGAGGCGGGGCGCGCCGCCGCGACCCGCCGGGAGGGCTATCGGCGAGATGTGCAGGGCCCAGAAGAGCGGCCCGCGCTCGTCCGGGATCTCGTCCAGCAGCGTCAGGCTCCGCTCGAGCAGCGCGCGCGCCTGCCGCGTCTCGCCGCGGCAGCCGGCGAGCACGCCCTGGGCCTGGATGATCGCCACCGCGACGGAGGCGTCGCCGAGCTCGTGCGCGAGCGCGAGCCCTTCGGCGAGCGCCGCGTCGGCGACGGGCCAGTCGAAGCCGCCCATCGCCAGCACGCCGCGACGCTCGAGCGCGCGCGCCTCGGCGTGGGGATCGCCCGAGCGGCGGGCGATCGCGAGCGCGTCGGCGCCCAGCCGCACCGTGCGGATGGTGCCGCGGCGGCGCACGTCGATCCCGCCCAGCGCCCACAGCGCCTGGACCCGCTCCGGGGTCGGGGCGGGCGCCGCGGCGAGCGCGTCGTCGAACCAGCGCGCACCCTCGACGAAGTACCCGCGCGCCATCCAGAACCACCACAGGGCGCGCGCGAGGCGCAGCGCCGCGGGCGGATCGTCGCGGATCCCCGACGCGAGCGCGGCGCGCAGGTCGTCGTGCTCGGCCTCGAGGCGGGTCGCCGGCCAGGCGGTGGCGACATCCGGATCGAGGTCGCGGTCGGCGGCCTGCGCGAGCGCGAGGTACCAGGCGCGGTGCGCGGCTTCGAGCCGTTCGCGCTCGCCCGCTTCCACGAGCCGCTCGCGGGCGTGCTGACGGACCGTCTCGAGCAGGCGGTAGCGATAGTGGCCGGCATCCGCCTCGACCTGCACGAGCGACTTGTCCGCCAGCTGCGCCAGCAGGTCGAGCGGGGCTCCGCCCGCGCAGCTGCCGTCGTCGTCGGCGCAGATGCCGTCGATCGCCTCGACGCCGAAGCTGCCGGCGAACACGCCGAGTCGCCGGTACAGCACGCGTTCGGCGTGGGTCAGCAGCTGATGGCTCCAGGTCAGCGTGGCGCGCAGCGTCTGCTGGCGCGTGAGGCCGGCCCGGCTGCCGCCGCGCAGCAGCGCGAGCGCGTCACCGAGGCGGTCCGCGATTTGCGCGGGGGAGAGCACCGTGATGCGCGCGGCGGCCAGCTCGAGCGCGAGCGGCATCCCGTCCAAGCGCCGGCAGATGTCGGCGACCGCGGCGGCGTTGCCCGGCGTCAGCGCGAAGCCGGGGACGGCGTCGCTCGCGCGCCGGCGGAACAGCCCGATCGCCTCGGAGCGCTCGAGCTGGTCGAGCCGTGGCGGCTCGGCGCCCGCGGCACGCTCGGGCAGCGACAGGGGCGGCACGCGCCACGCGACCTCGCCCTGGATGCGGAGCTGCTCGCGGCTGGTGGCGAGCAGGCGCAGGTTCGGGCAGGCGCGCAGCAGCCGGTCGGCGAGCCGGGCGCAGGCGTCGATCAGGTGCTCGCAGTTGTCGAGGACGAGCAGGACGTGGGCCTCGCCGATCTGATCGCCGAGCAGCTCGATCGGGTCGCGCTCCGACCGCGGCTTGACGCCCACCGCTGCGGCCGTCTCCTCGACCACGAGCGCGGCGTCGGCGATCGGCGCCAGTTCGACCACCGGCGTCCCGCCCGCGAAGTCGCGCGCGCGCCGCGACGCCAGCTCGAGCGCCAGCCGGGTCTTGCCGCATCCGCCGGGCCCCGTGAGCGTCAGCAGGCGCGCGCGGCCGAGCAGCCCGTCGAGCTCGGTCAGCTCGCGCTCGCGGCCGACGAAGCTCGTCAGCTGGCGCGGGAGCTCGCGCCGCATCGACGATCGCGCCGCGCCGGCCCTCCGCGGATCGTCCGACGGCTCGGCGGCCGGCCGCACCGGCAGCTCGAGCGAGGCCGGCTCGCGTGCGGGCTCGGCCTCGGGCTGCGCCTCGTGCTGGCTCGCCAGGATCTCGCGGTAGAGCCGCCGGGTGGCGGGATCGGGATCCGCCTCGAGCGTGCGCCGCAGCGCGTCGCGGAGCTGCTGGTACTGCGCCAGCGCCTGCTGCGGGCGCCCGTCGCCGGCGAACAGGCGCATCAGTCCGCGGTGCGCGGCCTCGTGCAGCGGATCCTCGACCACCGCGCGCTGCAGCGCCTCGACCGCGGCTGCCGCGTCGGCCGCGCCGGCGTGCGCCTCGGCCACCTCGACCAGCAACCCGAGGCGCGTCTCGCGCAGCGACTCGCGCCGCGTCGCGGTCCACTCCTCGTAGCGGTCCTCCGGCAGCAGCTCCCCGGCGTACAGCTTGAGCGCGACGCGATAGGACTCGACGCTGCCGTCCTCGCGCGCCGCCGCCGCAGCGCGCTCGAACGAGTCGACGTCGACCCAGATCCCGTCGCCGACGAGCGCCACCACGTCGTCGCGCAGCACAAGGCGGTCGCCTGCGCCGCCGTCGCTCGCGACCGCCCGCCGCGCGGTGTAGAGCACCTGGTGCAGGCCGTTGCCGGTCGGCTCGCGGCCCGGCCACAGCAGCTCCGCCACCTGCTCGCGGTGCATGCGCCGCTCGGGTGCGAGCGCCAGCAGCTTGATCAGGCTCTTCGCCCGCCGCAGCCGCCACGCACCCTCCGCGACCGGCCGTCCACCGACGCGCGCGGCGAAGCCGCCGAGCAGCCGGAGGCCGAGCGGAGCCTGCTCGAACGTCGCCACGGTGCGACGAGCGTACGAATCCTGGAGCGACGCCGCAAGCGCTCAGTCAGCGAAGAGCACCGGATAAGGGTGCGCCCCTCGGCGGCCAGGTCGGGCTGCTGCGCCCGCGTACCGAGCGTGCGTCCCGTCAGCTCGCCGCGACGCCGTCGGCCGCGCTGCGCAGCGCGGCGACGTCGATCTTGCCCATCCCGAGCATCGCCCGCATCGCTCGCTCGGCCCGCGTCGGGTCCGGATCGTTGAACAGCTCCTCCATCCCGGTCGGCACGACCTGCCAGGACAGCCCGTATCTGTCCTTGAGCCAGCCGCACTGCCCTTCCTCGCCGCCGTCGGAGAGCCGTGTCCAGTAGTAGTCGACCTCCTCCTGGCCCTCGCAGTCGATCTCGAACGAGACGGCCTCGTCGAACGTGAACTGCGGGCCGCCGTTGATGCCGACGAATCGCTGACCGTCCAACTCGAACTCCACGGTCATCACCGTGCCGGCGGGTCGCGGGCTGCCCTCGGTGTAATGGGCGACGTTCACGATGCGCGAGTTCTTGAAGACGGAGGTGTAGAAGGCGGCGGCCTCCTCGGCCTCGGTGTCGAACCACAGGTTCGGTCTGATCTTCGGCTGCATGGCGCTGCGTCCTCTCGTGCGGCGGGAAGGGGCTCCCGCGAGGGCTACTGCACATGTAGACCGTCGTGCCCGGAAGAACTCATCGCCGACGGGGACGAGCGCCGGCGCGTCCGATCGCGCTCGCGAGCGGCGTGGCCGCGCACGGATGGGGTAGCGCAACCAGATGAGCAGCGACGCACGGCTGCGCCAGGCTCGGCGTCGAGCGCGGAGCGCGAAGGGCCGCTTCGAGTGGCAGGATCCGCTGTGGCCGGCACAGGTCACGATCCTGACGACGATCCTGCTCGGCCTGGCGCTGCCGGAGCGGCTGACGATCGGCGCACCGTGGACGCTGCCGGCGATCGAGGCGGTGCTGTTCGTCGCGCTGATCGTGACGACGCCGCACCCGCCGCTGCGCGAGATCCCGGGACGGCGTCAGCTGCGGATCGCGCTCGTCGCGCTCGTCAGCGCCGTGAACGTCGTCGCGCTCCTCCTGCTCGTCGAGATCCTCCTGGACGGCGGCAGAGCCGACGCCAAGCCCCTGCTGCTCGGCGGCGTGGACCTGTGGCTGACGGCCGTGCTGCTGTTCGCCGTGTGGTTCTGGGAGCTCGATCGCGGCGGGCCGGTTCGGCGCCTGCTCACCGACGACCGCAATCCGGACTTCGTCTTCCCGCAGATGGAGGAGCGCGACTTCTTCCCGGGCGACGACGACTGGCGACCCGGGCTGGACGACTACCTCTACCTCTCGCTCAGCAACGCCGCCTCGCTGACGCCGCCGGAGAACACGGTCCCGCTGACGATCACGGCGAGGCTGCTGCTGGCGATCCAGACGCTCGCCTCGCTGACGACGTTCACGGTGATCCTGTCATACGCGATCAACAACCTGCACTGAACGCCGCAGCGTCGGGCCGGGAGTTCGAGATCGGCGATCGCCGGCTCGCGATCCGGAACCTCGGTCGCGTCGTGTTCCCGCGGACGGGGACGACGAAGGCGCAGCTGCTCCAGTACTACGTCCGCGTCGCCGACGTGATGCTGCCGCACCTGCGCGACCGGCTGCTGCATCTCCATCGCTACCCCGAGGGCGTCGAAGGGCCGCGGTTCTGGCAGAAGGAGTGCCCGGAGCATCGGCCGGAGTGGGTGGCGACGACGCCGGTGTGGAGCCGGGAGAAGCAGGCGGCGATCAACTACTGCGTCGTCGAGGATCTGGCGACGCTGCTGTGGGCGGTCAACATCGGATCGATCGAGCTCCACACCTCGCTGCACCTGCGGGACGACCTCCACCGTCCGACGACGCTGGCGTTCGACCTCGACCCGGGGGAGGGCGTGGACGTGCTGGGCTGCGCGGAGGTCGCGCTGCGGCTGCGCGAGCTGCTCGCCGGGATCGGTCTGCGCGGGCGCGTGAAGACCTCGGGATCCAAGGGTCTGCAGGTGTACGTGCCGCTGAACACCGACGTCACCTACGCGCAGACGAAGCCGTTCGCCCGCACGATCGCCCGGGCACTCGAGGAGGCGTGGCCCGAGCGCGTCGTCTCGCGCATGGCGAGAGCGCTGCGCGCCGGCAAGGTCCTCGTCGACTGGAGTCAGAACACCGAGCACAAGTCGATGGTGTGTGCGTACGCGGTGCGGGCCAACGAGCGCCCGACCGTCTCGACGCCGGTCTGGTGGGAGGAGGTCGAGGCCGCGGTGGAGGTGGCGGACGCCGGGCTCCTCGTCTTCGAGATGGGCGACGTGCTGCAGCGCGTGGCGAGATACGGCGACGTCTTCGCCGACGTCCTCACGCTCCGGCAGCGCCTCGACCAGGGTCGCGATCAGGTCGCGAGCACCTGAGCCGGGGCGGCGGCGGGCTCGTCGAGCTGGTCGAGGCGGCAGGACGCCGGGTCGCGGTCGGCGCGCCAGCGGACGAGCTTCGCCGGATGGCGGAGCCGGTGGTCGTCCAGCTGCGTGTAGGCGACCTCGGCGACGCGCTCGGGCGCGAGTGGCACCCAGTCCATCGTCATCCCCGGCCGCCAGCGGCCGGCGGCGCCCTTGAGCCGTCCCATCGGCCCGCCCCCGAGCAGGAACCCGTGCTCCCACGGGTGACCGTCGATCGACGTGGCGAGCGGGCCGAGCTCGCGTCCGAGGCGCGTGCGCGTCGCTCTCGAGAAGCCGCTCGCGACGCCGATGTGCTCGAGCCGGCCGTCGTCGTCGTAGAGGCCGAGCATCAGCGAGGTCACCTCCGTCGGATCGTCGCTGCTGGTGCGGATCCCCGCGACGACGCAGTCGGCGGTGCGTTCGTGCTTGACCTTGAGCATCGCCCGCGCACCGCCCTCGTAGCGCCCGTGGCGGGGCTTCGCCACGACGCCGTCGAGCCCGCCTCCGCGGAAGCGCTCCAGCCACTGCGCGGCGACGTCGACGTCCTCCGTCGCCGGCGTCACGAACAGCGGCGGCGCGGCCGCGCCGAACAACTCGAGCAGGCGGCGGCGTCGCTCCTCGAACGGCCGCGCTCGCAGGTCCGCGTCGCCGGCGGCCAGCAGGTCGAACGCGACGAAGATCGCCGGCGTGCGGTTCGCCAGCTCCCGCACCCGCGTCGCTGCCGGGTGCAGCCGCGCCATCAGCGACGCGAAGTCGAACCGCCCGTCGCGCAGGACGAGCACCTCGCCGTCGAGGACGAAGCGCGCCGGGGCGGCGGCGCCGACGGCTGCCACCAGCTCCGGGAAGTAGCGGCCGAGCGGCCGGCCGTGGCGGCTGCGGAGGTCGACGTCGTCGCCGTCGCGGAACGCGATGCAGCGAAAGCCGTCCCACTTCGGCTCGTAGAGGAAGTCGCCGCGCGGAAGCTCCCGCACCAGCTTCGCGAGCATCGGCTTCTGTGAGACGTCCAGCACGGCGGGCGGCATCGGGGGGCGCGGATCCACAGCGGGGTGGGGGCCAGGTACCCGCGGCCGAGCGGCTTGAGACGTGCGGGCCGGGGTAGGTTGAGCGCTTGGACCCTGAGCTCGTGCCCGCCTGCCGGAGGCGAAGCCGTGTCCCCTCGAACCGCCGAAGCGAGTGAGCCGGCGGTGCTCTGTGCCGGCACCGTCAACGCCGACTTCGTGCTGGCCATCGACGCCCCGCTCGAGCGCGGCGCCAGCCTGATCGCGCGGCGCGCGCTGCGGACGTCGGGCGGACGGGCGGGAAACGTCGCCGTGATGGCGCGCCGACTCGGGACGCGCGCCCGGCTGTTCGGCTGCGTCGGGACCGACGTGCTCGCCGACCAGGCCCTCGCCGGGCCGGGCGCGGCGGGAGTCGAGCTCGACTCGATCCGCCGTGTCGCGACCGACACCGGCGTCGCGACGATCCTGGTCTCCGAGCGCGGGGGCAAGACGATGGTCCTCGCGGCCGGCGCGAACGACGCGTTCTCCGACGCCGACGGCGAGCGCCTGGCGGGGGAGCTGCGCGACGCCGCGGAGGGCTCCGTCCTCGTCGTCGACAACGAGGTCTCACCCGCGGCGATCGGCGGAGCGCTGGAGCAGGCGCGCGCGAGCGGCCGACCCTCGGTCCTCGACCCGACGCGGCCCGAGCGGGCGACCGACCGGCTCCTGGCGCTCTCGGACCACGTCGTGCCGAACGCCGACGAGGCGGGGCGGATGACCGGCATCGCGGTCGAGTCCCCCGCCGACGCGCGGCACGCCGCCCGGCGGCTGCGCGAGCGCGGCGCGCGCCATGTCCACGTCAGGCTGCGGGACGGTGGATGTCTCACGCTGTGGGCCGAGGGGGAGCTGCTCCTGCGCGCCCCGGCCGGCGTCGACGTCGTCGACACGACCGGCGCCGGCGACGCGTTCGCGGGAACGCTCGCGGCCGCGATCCTCGCCGGGCAGCCGACGGCCGAGGCCGCACGCCTCGCCGTCGCGGCGGCCTCGTGCGCGGTTACGGGCTTCGGAGCGCAGGAGTCCTATCCGGATCGGGCCGCGCTCGAGGAGCTGGCGCGTGGCGTGCGGGTCGTCTGAGCGACGCTCAGCGCCGAGGCCCCGATCCGCCGCCGAGGTGGCCGAGGAACCAGTCGCGCGCCAGCTCCGAGACGCGCTCGAGCGCCCCGGGCTCCTCGAACAGGTGCGTGGCCCCGGGCACGATCTCCAGGCGCGACTCGCCCCCGAGCAGCCGCTGCGCGAGCCGGTTGAGCCCGACCACCTCGTGGTCGCGTCCGCCGACGATCAGCAGCGTCGGCGCGGTCACGCGCGGGAGCGCGTCGGCGGCGAGGTCGGGGCGACCGCCGCGCGAGACGACCGCGCCGACGCGCGCCGGACGCTCGGCGGCGGCGACCAACGCCGCGGCGGCGCCGGTGCTGGCGCCGAAGCAGCCGACCGGCAGCTCGGCGACCTCGGGCGCGCCGGCCGGCTGCGCGGCGCTCGTCGCGAGCCAGTCGATCGCGCCGATCACGCGCTCGGCCAGCAGCCCGATGTCGAAGCGCAGCCGCGCGGTTCGGCGGTCCTCCGCCTCCTCGCTCGCGGTCAGCAGGTCGATCAGCAGGGTGCCGAGGCCGGCGTCGACCAGGACCTGAGCGACGGCGCGATTGCGCGGGCTGAAGCGGCCGCTGCCGCTGCCATGCGCGAACACGACGACGCCGCGTGCCGCGGGCGGGAGCGTGAGGACGCCCTCCAGCGTCGCCCCCTCGAGTGGGATCTCGACGACGGACTCGGTGACGGACGGCACGAGCGCGTTCGCCTCGCTACACCCCGAACGGGTACGTCTCGGGCAGCTCGCCGGTCTCCCATTCGCTCGTCCGCTCGAGCGGCTCGAGCGCACGCGTGTCGTCGATGTGCAGCACGACGTCGAACTGGTGCTCGAGCTCGGTGTGGAAGTAGTGCGAGAAGCGCTCCGTCTCCGGCTGGTAGATGACGCCGATCGCACGCTCGAGCCGCCGTCCGGGCAGCCCGTTCGTCTCGATCATGAAGCGCGGGAGGTCGAGGTCGTGGAAGACCTGCTCCCAGCTGCCGGCCAGCGCGCGGCGCACGTGCTTGCGCTCCGACGGGCCGTCCCATCTCGACGCCGCCGTGACGGTCCCCGTGTAGGTCGTGAAGCCGACGAGCAGGACGTCGTCCCCGTGACGTTCGCGGACGAGCTGGCCGAGATTGAGCTCGCCCGACTGCCCCAGCTCGGTCGCGCGGGCGTCGCCGAGGTGGGAGTTGTGCGCCCAGACGGCGACCTTCGTCGCCCCGCTCGTCCGCTCCAGATGGTCGACGAGCGCGTCGAGCGTCTCCGCCATGTGACGGTCGCGCACGTTCCAGCTCGCCGCTCCCCCGCGGAAGACGGCGCGGTAGTACTGCTCGGCGTTGACGACGAGGCGGGCGTTCTGCTCGGCGTAGAAGTCGCCGTCGACGTCGATCCGCCCGTCCGTGCGGGCGCGCTCGGCGGCTGCGGCGCGCAGCTCGACGAGCTGCTCGACGGCCTGCTGCTCGCACGCCTCGGCGCCGCCGAGCGTCGTCTCGTAGGCGTACACCTGTGGGTCGCGGCCGAAGTGGTCGAAGCAGGAGTAGCGCTCGCGCGCTCGCCACGCCGCCTCGGGGTCGACCTCCTCCAGGTACGCGACGACGGCCTCCATCGACGTGTGGAGGCTGTACAGGTCGAGCCCGTAGAAGCCGACCTTCTGCGCCCCGTCCGGCAGCCCGTCGTTCCACTCCCGCAGCCACCCGACGAACTCGGCCACGACGACGTTGCGCCACATCCAGTGCGGGAAGCGGTGGAAGTCCGCGAGCGCCTGCTCGGGGGTCTCGTCGTCGCTCTCGCCGCGGACGAAGCGGTTGACGCGATACGCATCGGGCCAGTCGGCCTCCGCCGCGACCGCGGTGAAGCCGTGCTCGGCGATCAGGCGTCTCGTGATCTCGGCGCGCTCTCGGTAGAAGTCGTAGGTGCCGTGCGACGCCTCTCCGACGAGCACGAGCGGCGTGTCGGCGGCGAGCTCGAGCAGCCGATCGTGGTCGCTGGCGCGCCCGTGCATTCTGCGGACCGCGTGACGGTGGCCTTCGCCGGGCGCCTGCCGGGCGCGTTCGAGCAGCTCGCGGACCTCGTCGTCGGTCGTCTGGGAGAAGTCCTCGTACCACTCGCCGACGGCGCGCAACGGGCTCGGCGTCATCAGGCAGACCGCGTCGTCGGCTTCGCGCCGGATCGCGGCGCACACCTCGGCGTCGGCGACCGGCACCGCGACGACGATGCGCGCGGGCGCCTCCTGACGGAGCGCCCGCACGGCCGCCAGCATCGTCGAGCCGGTCGCCAGGCCGTCGTCGACGAGGATCACGGTTCTGCCCGCGACGGCGGGCGGCGGGCGGTTGCCGCGGTAGGCGCGCTCGCGCCGCTGCAGCTCGAGCCGCTCCCTCGCGTCGACCGCCTCGATCCACTCGTCCGGGATCGCCATCGAGCCGACGACGCGCTCGTTGAGGACGCGGGTGCCGCCCGTCGCGATCGCGCCGAGCGCGAGCTCCTCGTGGCCGGGCACCCCGAGCTTGCGCACGACGAAGACGTCGAGCGGCGCGTCGAGCGCGCGCGCGACCTCGAACGCGACGGGAACCCCGCCGCGTGGCAGCGCGAGGACGACCACGTCGTCACGACCGGAGTATTCGTGCAGCTGCTCCGCGAGCAGCCGGCCCGCCTCCGCGCGATCACGGAAGCGCGTCACCTTCGTCGTCATCTCGGCACCGCCTATCACGTCGGGCTCTCCGAAACGACGATAGGGCGGCGACCGCCGGGCGCAAGCGCGACCGCGTGCGCGCCGCTCCCGACCCGATCTCGATCGGCCCGCCGACTGGTCGCTACGACGTTCGTCCACCCCGAGCCGGTCGCCTGACCGTCGATCGCGACGTCCGCAGGACGGCCGGCAGCGGCCCGCGGGCGGCGGTTCGGGCCGTCGTGCCGGGGCCGCGGCGCCGCCGGCGCGCAAATCTCGGGGTGGGGGCCGGAAAAGATCAGCCTCGCTGACGGATGCGGAGCCGACGTCCCAGCGGCAGGGTGCCGGAATGTGACCTCGCCGACTCGCTCCCACGCGCGCCTCGCGCCGCTGACGGCCGCCCTCGCCGCCCTCGTCCTCCTCCTGGCCGCGTCGTCGGCGAACGCGACCGTCGTGCAGGACCGCCAGCCGGGCGACGACCTGATCGCGCACCGCTGGAGCGCGCCGGCGAGCGGACCGCAGACGCTGACCGTCGTCGCGCCGTCGAACGTCGACTGGACGACGATGACGCTGCTGGACTTCGACCGCGACGGCAGGCCCGACGCGATGGTCGACTTCGCCTGGAGCCCCGGGCAGCAGGACGTCGTCTGGCAGCTGTACCGGCTCGCGCCGAGCGCGATGGCTCCCGACCTGGGAACGAACGCGGCGACGTGCTTCACCCCGACGGCGGACGACTCGACGCTCGTCGCCGGCGGTCACATCCCCGAGGTCCGCCGCGCGCACTCGTGGGCGGTCGTGCTCACGCGCGACTTCGGCGCCGACCTCGGCAGCGCGTTCAGCGGCCTCGTCGACTACCAGCCGATCCTCACCAGCATCTTCACCCCCCAGGCGCGAGGGCTCGGCAGCGCCTATGTCGTCAAGGACATCCTGCCGAACGCGGCCGACCCGGTGACCGCGCCGGGGGACGCCGCGCACCAGTGCTCGGGCCTCGTCGGCGGCCGCTACGCGCAAGGCATCCAGGTCGCGCCCGCGAAGGGCTCGGACCGGGGCCAGGCCAGCTTCGCGCCGAGCCGCCGGCAGGCGATGTTCACCGACGCGATCGCGACCGACCCGGCGCAGCCGCAGCTGGTCGAGTCCGACATCGCGCAGTGGGACGCGTCGCAGACGACCAGCGACCTGACCGCCGACATCCCGAACCCGACCTACGTGACGTACCACCCGTCCGACCTCGTCCTGACGCTGCGCGCCGACCATCCGCTCGACACCGTCACCTACCTCGTCCCGGACGGCGGAAAGCAGCCGATCGGGCTCGTCACCACGACCGGCTCCGCGAACCAGGCGGCGGGCGGGGCGACGCTGCACGTCCAGCTGCACGGCGGCCTCTCGGCGTTGTCCGATCCCGACGCCTCGACCGGGAACGGGTGCTATCCACGTACCGCGCTCACGAACATCGGCGGCCACGACTGGGGCGCGGAGCCGGTCGCCTTCGACGTGCCGCTCACAGCCGTCAGAGCCGACGACGGCACGAGCGCCTACCGCGCCGAGATCTCGCTCGACCAGCTCCTCGGCATCGGCAACGGGACGACCGGCGACCGCCCCGCGTTCCGCTGGGCGACGACCTCCGCGCCCGCGCAGTACAACCAGCCGCTGTACACGCCCGACGTGGCCGGCCTCGACGAGCTCGACCAGCCGCTCTCGCCGTGCACCGTCCCCAGCACGAGCGCGCCGGGCACCCAGCTGCGCCCGTCGCAGATGGTCCGCATGGACACGACCCTGCCGAGCGCATCGCTGACGTCGAGCCCCTCGGCGCCGCACGCCGGCGACGCCGTCACGCTGACCGCCTCGACGAGCGCCTCCGGCGCCTCGTACCGCTTCGACCCGACGGTCGGGCCGAGCTCGACCTGGGGAAGCCTGGGCGCGAGCCCGAGCGCGACCCACATCTACGGCTCGGGCCCTGCCGTCGCGCGCGTCTACCTCCTCGATGCCGCCGGCACCGGCGCGATGGCGTCGACGACGATCGCGACCGACAACCCGCCCCCGTCGGCGGCGCTGATCCGCGAGCCGACGAGCCCGACGCCGCCGTTCGTGCTCGGGACGAGCGCGCCGACCGTCAGCTGGGACGACACCTCGGCCGACACGCTCGGCGGCTTCATCACGGCCCGCCACTGGGACCTGCACAAGGTGAACTACAACGGCAGCGGGGCGATCACCTGCGACGCCGACGCGTCCGCCCATGGGACGGCATGCGCCGCCGGCACGTTCTCGCACACGTTCGTCCCGGGCGAGCAGGGCGACTGGGTGCTGTTCCTGACCGTGACCGACGACGGCGGCGCGCAGGCGACGACGTCGACGACGTTCCACGTCGTCCAGCCGCCGATCGCGCAGCTCGACACCGTGACGCCGAGAACGATCCTGATCGACACGAGCGTCTTCCCCGTGACGGGCAGCTTCCAGATCCACATGCGGACCGCGAGCGACGGCTCGCTCGGCAGCGAGGGACCGCTGACCTACTTCTACGCGGGCGCGCAGGGCAGCGGCGCGACGCCGCCGTTCACGCCGTTCGACTTCATCCAGGGCTCCGCGACGTTCGACGGCGCGGAGCACAGAACCGGCATCTTCCCCGTGCAGGCGCGGGTCGAGGACACCGACGGGCGCGTCGCCAGAACGCCGCCGTTCGACGTCGTCGTGCGCGGAGCCGGGGACGACCCGCCGACCGCCAGCCTGACGATCCCGCCCGTCGTCGGCGGCCCGCGCTCGGGCGAGACGCAGGTCACGTTCGACGCCTCGGCGTCGGTGCTCAACAACCCCGAGGGCACGACCGCGACGCCCGCCCACTACGTCTTCGACTTCGGCGACGGCAGCGCGCCGCTCGACTCGGCCTCCGCCGTCGTGCAGCACGCCTACGCCGGATCGGGCCACTACATCGCGTCGGTGAGCGTGCTCGACGACCGCTTCGTCCCGACCGTCCCGTCCGACCCGGGGATCGCCGAGCTCGACGTCGCGCCCGGCGCGACCGACGCCAACGCGCCGGTGGCGAAGGGTGCGCTGCTGCACCCCGGCGACGCCGTCTTCGCGAAGTCGCCCGTCGTCCTGACGGCGGCGGCGTCGACGGTCGCGGACGGGCCGGCCAGGTTCGCGTGGGATCTCGATGGCGACGGGGCGTTCGAGACCGACACGGGTACCGAAGCGACCGTGACGACGACGTATGCGACGCCCGGCACCCGGCACGTCAGGGTTCGCGTGACCGACGCGAAGGGCCGCGTCACCGTCTCCGACGACGTCTTCGTCGGCGTCAACGCCGCCAACGACCAGCCCCCGTTCGTCTCGCTGACGGCGCCCGACACCGTCACGCTGTCGAACGGCCGGGTCGCGGTCGCGCTCGACGCCTCGCAGTCGGTCGGCCGCAACCTCGACCCGTCGCTGACGTTCGCATGGGACCTCGACGGCAACGGCACGTACGAGACCAGGACCGCGTCGAACGCGCACGCGACCGCCGTCTTCACCTCCGCGGGCGAGCACACCGTCCGCGTCCTCGTGAGCGACGCCTACCACAACGCCGGCGCCGTCTCGAAGACGATCTACGTGCGGGGCGCCGCGGACGTCGCGGCGAACTGCCGCAGCAACGAGCAGTACCGCACGCTCACGTACGGCAAGGTCCAGCTGGCGGCGTGCTGGTCGCAGGTCGCGCGACCCAACGCCGGTCCGCTGTGGTTCGCGCGCGACAACGTGAACATCGACGGCATGCTGATCACCGGGCCGGTCGCGGGCACGGCGAAGCAGCAGGCGTTCTCCGACTGCAGCGGGGCGTGCGCCACCGCGCAGTCGGGCTTCAACCTGCAGCACGGGGGCGCGGTCGCGTTCGATCCCTCCGACGGCCAGCTCGCGTCCAACATGCCCTTCAGCTGGAAGGCGACCAACGGCGATCAGAGCTTCGTGCTGAACCAGGGCGCGCTGGACCTCGTGCTGCCGTCGGCCGGTGACGCCGACGGCATCGAGCTCGCGCCCCCGTCCGGCGGCAGCTTCCTGACGCTCAAGGTCGCCAAGCAGGCGGAGATCAGATTCCCGCAGGACGGCGAGGCGACGATCGGGCTGACGATGCACATGCCGATCCAGCTGCCTGGCGCGAGCGGCGACCTGACGCTGCGCTCGACCCAGACCCAGGGCCTGATCGTCGACAAGCTCAGAATCGACGTCACCGCCGGTCTGCTCAAGGACCAGCTCAAGCTCGCCAGAATGAGACTCGAGTATGACCGCGCGGAGGCGCTCTGGTCCGGCTCCGCCGAGCTCGGCGTCCCGGGCATCAGAGACAGACCGCAGTTCGGCCTGACGGTGGCGGTCAGCATCAAGGACGGCGGCTTCCACTCGATCTACGGCGCCGTCAACGGCCTCGACATCGACCTCGGCGAGGGCATCTTCCTGCAACGGATCGCCGCCGGCGTGGGCGTCGACCCACTCGACTTCCAGGGCGGCATGGGGATCAGCGCCGGCCCCCAGATCCTCGGCCACCAGATCCTCTCGGCCGACGGCGACATCCGCCTCACGTTCCCCTCCGCGGCGGCGCCGTACACGCTCTTCCAGATCGCCGGCGTGACGCGCCTCGCCGACCTGTTCGACCTCACGAGAGGCGTCGCGCGCTTCACGACCGACGGCTTCGTCGAGGCGCGCGGGGGGATGAGCCGGGCATCGTTCATCGGCTACTTCGACGCGACGATCGGCGGCTGGTTCACGCTGCACGACTTCGAGCTCTCGGGCGACGCGCAGGCCGGGCTGTTGCTGTTGGGCGACAGAATCAAGCTCCTCGGGGCGAAGGCGGTGGCATCGAAGAAGGGCATCGCGGCCTGCGGCGAGATCCCCGTGCTCAACCTCGGCGGCGGTCTCGGCTACCACTGGGGCGGCAGCTTCGACACCTTCACCGGCTGCGACCTCGGTCCCTACAGCGCCGTGCGGCCGGCCGGCATCCCGTCCGGCTTCATCATCAACGGCCCCGATGCCGGCACGGCCCGCGCCGCGGCTGCGCCGGCCACGCGGCCGACCTCGGCGCCGACGATGACGCTGCCCGCGCGCCTGCGCTCCGTCGGGGTCACGCTCCACGGCAAGGGCGGGGCGCCGAAGGTCAAGCTCTTCGACGCCAAGGGCCGGGTCGTGCTCGACGCCACCAAGGAGCAGCTGACGACGCGGGCGCTCGTGCAGCTCGACGACCGGCACGCGACGACCTCGATCCTCTGGAAGGCGCCGCCCGCGGGCAAGCTGCTCGTGCTCGCCGCGCCCGGCTCGCCGGCGGTCACGAGCGTCGGCAAGGCGATCGATCGCGGCCTGCAGCGCGTGCGAGCCAGCTTCAGCGGCACCGGCGCCAAGCGGATGCTGAGCTGGTCGGTCGCGCCGGCGCTGCAGCACGGCCAGCAGCTCGCGCTGGCCGAGCAGCTGCCGGCGGGCGCGAGTGTGGCGCCCGGAGGCGGGGCGCCGGGAGCGGGCGCCGCCGGCCGCGCGCTCGTCACGACCTTGAGATCCCGCGGCAGCATCCGCTTCGTCCCGCGGGCCGGCCACGGCGAGGCGCGCATCGTCTCGGCGACGATCCTGACCGGCGGGCTCGGCCGGCCGCCGCAGGTCGCGGCGCGCTTCCGCGCACCGCGGCTCGTGACGCCGTCCGCGCCGATCAAGCTCGCGTTGCGCCGCCACGGCCGGACGGTGACGGCGACGTGGGCCGGCGGCGCGAGCCTCCCGCGTCGCTGGCGGGTGCAGTTGCAGGCCGGCTCGGCGCGCTCGACCCGCACCGAGCTGCTGAGCGCGAGCCGCAGCCTGAGCCTCTCCGGCGTCGCCGCCGTGCTGCCCGTCACCGCGACCGTGCAGGGCGTCGCGGCCAGTCGCGCGACCGGTCCGGCGCGCCGGGCGCGGCTGGCGCCCGGCCAGCTGCGCTCCGGCACCAGCGCCGCCGCGGACGCCCAGCCGCGCCGCCTGACGGCGCGGCGCTCGGCCACCCGGCTGCTCGTCAGCTGGACGCGCGGGCCTTCGCCGGTGCGTGCCTACGCGCTGACCGTGACGATCGGTCGCAGGGTCGTGCGGCTGCTGGCCGCGCCGAGCCGTCCGCAGGTCGTCGTCCGCGGCCTGCCGCGCACGCGCACCGCCGTGAAGGTCCAGCTGCGCGCGCAGCGGCTGGACGGGAAGCAGGGCGCGGCGCTGACGCTCTCGGCGAAGCGCTGACCCCGGCGCGCGGGCGCGGCGCGCGCGGGCGCCGGGCTCACTCCTGCGGATCCCTTGCCGGCCGCGGCCCGTGCATCGTCAGCGAGAGCCCGGTCGCGGGGCCGGGGGTGGTCGAGTCGGCCGCCGCGGGGAGGCTCTGGAGGCGGGCGTGGAACGCCCGTCCGACCCGCGTCGCGTGGGCCTTCGCGAGCTCGGCTCGTTCGCCGCCGAAGAGCTCGTCGACGGTCGCCCGCCAGAGCGCGAGCCAGCGCTCGAAGTGCCCCGATCTCAGACCCGCCCGCGCGTGGAGCGCGGCGTGGGGAGCGAACGCGCCGCCGCTGTAGGTCTGGGAGCCGAGCAGGATCGTCTCCCAGAAGGACGCGATCACCGGGACGTGCGCCTCGAGGTCGAGCTGCGCGACGTCGACGAAGATCCAGCCGATGATCGGGTCGCCGAGCGCGCGACCGTAGAAGGCGCGGACGAGGCGCTCGCAGTCGGCGCGGTCCTCGATGTCGCGGATGTCGGTGCGGGCGCTCACACGCACAACTATGGCGGGTCGGCCCTCGCGCGGCCCGGTCGCTTACCTGCCCGGGTCGGACTGGCTTAAGCGCGAGCGGCGCGGGCTCATCGGGACGTTAGGCTGACGGACGTGCCGGCGGATCTGCGCTTCGACGAGCAGGTGGTGATCGTGACCGGCGCCGGTCGCGGCCTCGGCCGCGCGCACGCCATCTACCTCGCGGAGCGCGGCGCGAGCGTCATCGTCAACGACCTCGGGACCGGCATGGACGGGACCGGCTCGGACGCCGCGCTCGCGCGTTCGGTCGTCGAGGAGATCGAGGCCACCGGCGGACGCGCGCTCGCGAGCGGCGCCAGCGTGGCGAGCACCGACGGTGCCGAGTCGATCGTCGCGCAGGCGCTCGAGCGCTTCGGCCGCGTCGACGCGGTCGTCAACAACGCCGGCATCATCACCTACGACCGCTTTCCCGAGATGACCGTCGAGCGGCTCATGCAGCACCTCTCGATCCACGTCGCGGGAACGTTCAACGTGACGCGCGCCGCGTGGCCGCAGATGGTGGGGCAGGGCTACGGCCGGATCGTGACGACGACCTCGGCCGGGCTGTTCGGTGCCGCGCCGCTGCTGGCGTACTCGACCTGCAAGGGCGCGCTCGTCTCGATGACCCGCTCGCTCGCGGAGGCGGGCGCCGGGCATGGCATCAAGGTGAACGGCCTTGCCCCGGCAGCCGAGACGCGGATGGTGACGGACGCGACGCTGCGCGCCCACGTCGGGCTGCCGCCGGTCGCCGAGGACCGCGAGCCCGATCCGGAACGGTCGCCCGCGACGGTCGCGCCGATGCTCGCCGTGCTGGCACACGCGTCGTGCCCCGTGACGGGCGAGATCCTCAGCGCCGGGCTCGGCCGCCTGGCGCGCATCTTCGTCGCCGAGACGCAGGGCTTCGTCGAGCGGGGCGTGGGCCCCGAGCAGATCCTCGAGCGCTGGGACGAGATCGCCGAGCCCGGTCGCTACACGGTGCCCGCGGGCACGTCGGAGTACGTCGCCCGTCGCGAGGCGCAGATCGCGGAGCGCCTCGCGCAGGGCAGCCAGCCGGCCGGCTGACGAACGACGCCGGCCGACGGATCGGCTGCGCTCAGCCGACGGATCGGCTGCTCTCAGCCGACCGTCACCGTCCCGTGCATCCACGGGTGCAGCAGGCAGATGTAGTCGTAGCTGCCGGCTTGCGCGAACCTCACGGTGGCGCTCGAGGGGTTCGGCGTTCTCGGGTCGCCGTCCAGGATCCCGGTGTTGAGGAACCCGTTGCCGTGAAGCGTGGGGCGGTAGGGGGGCAGCGTCGGCGGCGGGTCGCTCGGGAACGCGATCTGCCCGTTGAACACGAGCGTCGGCGGCCCCCTTCTCGCGGGCACGGGGATCACGAGCGCGCTGCTGAGTCTCGTGAGGTAGCCGGCCGGTCCGAACGAGAAGGTGTGGGCCTCGGCGCGAGAGGTCACCGTCAGTCGCAGCGTGTCGCCGACGTTCACGTGCGTGCTCGGCGGGAAGAAGCGGAACTGCACGACCTGGCCGCGGTCGTGGCCGCCGCTGACGGTGCCGGGCGGCGGCGTGAAGTTCGCGAGCTGGCGGGCGATCCGGGCGTCGCTCACGAGCTGACGCTTCTGGGCGACGGCGTCCTGCGCCCGGGTCGGGATCCTCACACCCCTGGGCTCGACCCTCACGGTGCCCTCCATGCCGGGGTGGATCACGCAGTCGTAGCGGTACACGCCCTGCTTCGGGAACGTCAGCGTGTACGGCGGCGTCGGCGCGTTGCCGAAGAAGATGCCCGAGCCGGTGACCCTGGTCCCGTCCTCGGTCCGGCCGCCCTGGCGAAGCGCCCCGAGCGGGTCGAGGGTCAGGCGCGTCTGCCCGTTGAACCAGAACGGCGCGCCCGCCGCGTCGTTGATGCCCGTGTACTTCGTCCCCGTCGGGTCGGGCACGATGAACGGGATGTCGGCGCGGCCCTGCCGCGGGAACGTGACGGTGTGCAGGCCCCGGAAGACCCACCGCACGTTGTCGCCGACGTGGACCGTCACGTGGGCGAGCGAGAAGGAGTCGAGGTCCGCCGTCGGCGGGTTGCCGAGGAAGACGCCGCCGGCCGAGCCGGACGGCCCGGCGAACACCGTCTTGGTCGCGGCTCCCGCGGTCGCGGGAACGAGGAGCGCGGCCACGCACGCGCCGACGACCGCCACACATCGACGTGTGCCCATGACCATCACTCCTTCGGTCGAGATCGAGCCGGCGAAGCGGTGCGCGACCCGCCGGTTCCTCGACGCAAGGTAGTCCGACGGATCGAGGGCCGCAAGGTCGCGGGAGCACCCCACCGGGGGGCCGATTCCTCACTCACGGCGCGCGCCGTCGCCTCTCTCCCAGCGCCCGCGTGCCGACCTCGTCAGGGCCGTTGACAGGCCCCGGGCGTCGACCTAGCGTCCGCCGATGCCGTGGATGATCAGAACGATCGCGGCGACCGCGCTCCTGGCTTGCATCGCGATCCTGGGCGCGGCTCCGGGCTCGGCGGAGGGAGCGATCCAATGGCACGGCTGCGGATCACAGCTTCCGCCGAGTCTCGAGTGCGGCAAGCTGCGGGTGCCGCTCGACTACCGCCACCCGCGGGCGCGCCGGGTCACGCTCGGGTTCGTCCGGCTCCCCGCCGCCGACCGTGCGCGGCGCGTCGGGAGCCTGATCATCAACCCCGGCGGGCCGGGCGGCCCTGGCAGCGTGTTCGTCGGCGTCGAGGCAGGCGGCGGACACCTCTGGCATCCGGCGCTGCACCGCCGCTTCGACCTGATCGGCATGGACCCGCGCGGCGTCGGCCTCAGCACCACGATCAGATGCGACCCCGCGGCCTACAACCGGCCCGTCTCGCTGTTTCCGCACACGCGCATCGCATTCCGGCGCTTGGCGGCATGGGCGCGCGCGCTCGGGCAGAGCTGCCGCAAGCTGACCGGGCCGCTGCTCGGGCACGTCGACACGCTCAGCGTCGCGCGCGACATGGAGGCGCTGCGCAGGGCGCTGGGGGAGGGGAAGCTCAACTTCCTCGGGCTGTCCTACGGCGCCCAGCTGGGCTCGCTCTACGCTGAGCGCTACCCGAAGCGCATCCGCACGATGGCGCTCGACGGGATCATCGACCACTCGATCTCGATCAACACGCTGTTCGCCGACGCGACGATGGCCTACGAGGACACGCTCGACCGCTTCGCCTCCTGGTGTGCGCGGACGAGCAGCTGCCCGCTGCACGGTCGCGACGTCCTCGCCCTCTTCGACGGGCTCGTCCGGCAGGCCGACCAGCGCCCGCTCGCTGCTCCGCAGTGCGCGACCGCCTCGTGCCGCCCGACCGTCACCGGCGCCGACATCAGGATGAACGCGTTCACGATGCTGCTGCTCGAACGGCCGCTGCCGGCGCTCGGCTTCGGCGGATGGCAGGGCTTCGCCGCCGCGCTCGTCCAGGCGCGCAACGGCGACGGCAGCGCCTTCTCCTCGCACCTCGCGAGAAGCCCGCTGGACGACCCCTTCGCCGGGCTCGCGGTCAACTGCGTCGACTATCCGCGCGAGCTCAGCAGCTACGAGGATCTGTCGGCCAAGCTGCTGCTCGGTCGCACGCTCGCGCCCCATACGAGGGGTGCCGGCGAGAGCTGGCTCGGCCTCACCGGGTGCATGCGCTGGCCGGTGCCGCTCGCCAACCCGCCCCACCGCATCAGGGTCCGCGGCGCTCCGCGGATCCTCCTGGTCGGCGCGACGCACGATCCCTCGACCGCCTATGTCTGGGCGCACGGACTGCGCGACCAGCTCCCCAGCGCGGTGCTGCTCACGCGCGAGGGCGACGGCCACACCTCCTCGTGGCTCGGCCCGCGCAGCCGCACGAACGCCGCGATCGCCCGCTACCTGATCACGCGCAGGACGCCGCCGCCCAACGCCGTCTATCCCGACTGAGACCTCACCGGCCGGTCGCCGGGGCGTTCGGCCGTCGGCTGCTCGCGCTCGAGCGCCGCGATCCGCGGCCGCAGGTCCGTCGCCCAGCGCCAGAGCGGCAGGCGCGGCAGGTGGGCGGCGGCCGCGAGGCGCAGGTCGCGGTCCTCGGTGACGAGGGGGACAGCCTGGGCGGCGGCGGTCAGCGCGATCCGCGCGTCGTCGTCGCTGACGCCGGTGCTGGTCCGCAGCCGCCACAGGACGCCCGCGTCGCCGTCGTCCTGCGGCGGCGGGACGACGAGCACGCGGACGCGCTGCAGTCGGCGACGGTGCGCTCGGTCGGGCGTCGCGGCGACCTCTGCGATCGTCTCGCTCGCGGCCAGCAGCTCCAGGCGGCGGGCGGACGTCAGGCGATCGACGACCGCGAGCAGCTGCGCCTCGGCGGCGATCGCGTCGAAGACCATGGAATCGATCAGGCACCGGAGGACGGCCACGCGATCAGGGAAGCACAGGCCGTCCTCCCGCTCAGATCGCGAGCTCGACGCCGACGCCGATCGGCATCCACCGCAGGGACGCGCCGATCTCCTCCGGCGCGCTCGCGAACTCGCGCTCGATCGCGTCGCGCCCGTTCCGGAAGTGCTTCCACCCCTCGTAGTGGATCGGGATCGCGGCGCGCGGACGGAGGAGGCTGCAGAGCTCGACGGCGTCCGCCGCCGTCATCGTGTAGCGGACCGGGCCGGAGATCGGGAAGCGGACGCCGCCGAGATGCAGCAGGGCGGTGTCGACCTGCAGGCGGTCGGCGAGCTGGAGCACCCCGTCGTAGAGCACGGTGTCGCCCGAGATCCACAGCACGCCGTGCTGCTGACCGTCCCACCGCAGCGCGAAGCCGATCACGTCGCCGACGAACGGGCGGCTCAGCGGCGGGCCGTGGCGGCACGGCGTGGCCGTGATCTCGATCGTCGGACGGGAGCCGCCGGCGCCCGCTTCGAGCCGGGTCGCCTGCCACGGCGTCAGCCCTCGCGCCGACCCGCCGAGCCGCGCCGCGCCGGCGACGGTCGTGACGACCACGCCGGCGGACGGGAGCAGCGCGCGTCCCGCCGCGTCGAGGTTGTCGCCGTGGTGGTCGTGGCTGAGCAGCACCGCGTCGATCGGCCCGATCGCGGCGGCGGGGATCGCCGGCCCGACCAGCTTGCGCGACGACGTGCCCCAGCCGAACGCGTATCTGCGGCCGGGGGCGTCGAACGTCGGATCGGTCAGCAGCCGCCAGCCGGCGACCTCGATGAGGACCGTCGGTCCGCCGATGTGGGTGATGCGGACGGTCACGAGGGAGCGTCGATTCGATCGAGCCGGACACGCGCCACCGTACGGGCCGCCGCGCGCTCACGCAACCGTCACTCGACGGTGACGGTCTTCGCGAGGTTGCGCGGCTGGTCGACGTTGAGGCCGCGCAGCCGTGCGACGTGGTAGGCGAGCAGCTGCAGCGGGACGACGGCGAGCAGCGGCGCGAGCATCGGGTCGGTCGGGGGCACGGCGAGGATCTCGTCCGCGTGCGCGGCGATCCGCGCGTCGCCGGCGGTCGCGACCGCGATCACGTGCGCGCCGCGTGCACGGACCTCCTGGATGTTCGAGATCAGCTTCTCGAGCACCGGCGAGTCGGTCGCGACGACGACGACCGGCGTGTCCTCGCCGAGGAGCGCGATCGGCCCGTGCTTCATCTCGCCCGCCGCGTAGGCGTCGGTCGCGATGTAGGAGATCTCCTTCAGCTTCAGCGCGCCCTCGAGCGCGACCGGCAGCCCGATGTGACGCCCGAGGTAGAGGAAGAAGGCGGCCTCGTGGTGGCGCTCGGCGGTCGCCCGGATCGTCTCGTCGCCGCCGGCGAGCAACTCGCCGAGCTTGTCCGGCAACCGCTTCAGCTCCGCGACCAGCTCCGTCAGCCGCGCCGGCTCGAGCGTGCCGCGCAGCTCGGCGAGGCGCAGCGCCAGCAGGTACATCGCCGCCACCTGGCTGATGAACGTCTTCGTCGCCGCGACCCCGATCTCCAGCCCCGCGCGCGTGAACATCACCCCGTCCGCGTCGCGGGTCGCCTGCGAGCCCATCACGTTCGTGATCGCGAGCACCTTCGCGCCGTGGTCGGCCGCGAGCCGCATCGCGGCAAGCGTGTCGGCCGTCTCGCCCGACTGCGAGATCCCGACCACCAGGTCGCCCGGGCCGACGACCGGATCGCGGTACCGGTACTCCGACGCGATGTCCATCTCGACCGGCACCCGCGCCCAGCCCTCGATCGCGTACCGGCCGATCAGGCCGGCGTGGTAGGAGGTCCCGCACGCGACGACGACGACGCGGCGCACGGTCGCGAGGAACGCGTCGTCGATCGAGCCGAGGTCGCCGAGATCGACTCCGTCGCCGCGCGCCGTGCGGTCGGCGATCGTAGCCGCGACCGCCTGCGGCTGCTCGTGGATCTCCTTTAGCATGAACGTCTCGTAGCCGCCCTTCTCGGCGGTCTCCGCGTCCCAGTCGATCTCCACGACCTCCCGCTCCACGGGCGCCCCGGTCGCGGCCGACATGAACTCCGCCCCCGACGGCCGCAGCACCACGAGCTCGCCGTTCTCGATGAACTGCACCCGCCGCGTGTGCTCCAGGAACGCGGGCACGGCCGAGGCGAGGAACTGCTCCCCGTCGCCGCGGCCGACCACCAGCGGGCACTCGCGCCGCGCGCCGACCAGCACGCCGGGCTCGTCCGCCGCCATCGCGACGAACGCGAAATGGCCCTCGAGCTCGCCGTAGGCGGCCTGCACGGCGGCCGGCAGGTCGCCGCCGTAGCGGCGCGCGATCAGGTGCGCGATCACCTCGGCGTCGGTCTCGGAGGAGAACGCCACGTCCTCCGCCGCCAGCTCACGCTTCAGCGCCATGTAGTTCTCGACGATCCCGTTGACCACGATGTGGATCCGCCCCGCCCCGTCGACGTGCGGGTGCGCGTTGCGCTCGCTCACGCGCCCGTGCGTCGCCCAGCGCGTGTGGCCGATCCCGGTCGCGGGCTCCGCGACCGCCACGCTGCTCGGGCCGTCGCGGTCGGCCGCGTGCTCGACGACCGCGGCGCGCAGCGCCAGCAGGTTCCCGACCGCGCGCACGCAGTCGAGCCGGTCGGCCGACAGGACGGAGATCCCGGCGCTGTCGTACCCGCGGTACTCCAGTCGCTCGAGCGCCGTGAGCAGCAGCTCCTGGACCGGACGGGCGCCGACGTACCCGACGATGCCGCACATGGGGGAGCCTCCGTGTCGGAAACGGCGAGAGCCGCACGTGCCGGCGGCTCCAAGAGGCCCGAGCGGGCCTCGCAGCCGAACGGTAGCGCTCGACGCACCGACAGTTGGTATGAGCGGCGCATGAGCCTCGACGTGGCCGCCCAAGTTCGCCAGGCGCTCGCCGAAGGCGAGACGCCCGCCGGCGAAGCACCAGCGCAGGGGCGCAGATGACGGGACGCGAGCGGCGGCTCACCGGGAGCTCGCCGGTGGGCCGCCGGCTCGTGTGATCACATCTCCGTCGCGCTCCCGGTCGCCGGCGAGCCCGGCGACGCCGGCCAGCGCTGCCCCGCCACCTCCAGCTCGCGCACCTTCAGCGAGCCGATCTCGATCTCCTCCGCGCGAAGCTTGCGGATCACCGCGTTCGCGATCGCGACCCGGCCGATCGCGATCGCGCCGACCGCCGAGACGGCGAGCGCGAGCGGACCCATCGCGGAGGGTCCGAGAAGGCGGGCGCCGACCGCCATCGCTCCGGTGACGCTCGCCCCGGTCGTGGCGACGCCGGTCGTCTGGCGGCGGATGCTGAAGCTGCGGACCATGGTGGTGCCTCCTGTGCAGGTGGGCTGCGGTGGGTTCCAGGAGTATCTGTCAGGTCGCCGCCCGTGAGAAGCACCGGGATCCGGTGCCGCTTCACGACGAGGGCCGCGGCGCACTTGCGCCGCGGCCCCGGTGCTGCCCGTCGTGGGAACGACGGCGCTATCTGCCGGTGATCGTTCTCGTCACGAACGCGGCCACGTCCGAGATCTCCTTCGAGGACAGCTGACCGCCGAACGCCGGCATCCCGCCGCCGCCGTTGGTGACCTGCTTCACGACGCCGGCCACCTTTCTGGCCGCCGGGATCGTCGTCAGGTTCGGGCCGCCGTTGCCGCCCTGGCCTCTGTCGCCGTGGCAGACCGAGCAGTTGCTCGAGAACACCGATCTGCCGGCGGCGACGTCACCGACCGCTCTCGTGTCGGCCGGCGATCTGCTCGCGCCGCCGGCCTTCGTCTTCGACGACTCGCCCGCGTGCTGGATCGCGGTCGCCGAGCTGCCGGCTCTGACCTGGCCGAGCGTGCCGTCGAGCGAGAACTGCCAGAGGCTGTCGCCGTGCGCCGTGCCGGCGAGCGCGTTGCCGCCCGCCAGGAACGCGATTCTCTCTCTGCCGCCGACGCGGTAGACGGTCGCCGTGCTGTTCGCGCCGGCACCGGTCTGGAAGCTCCACAGCTTCTCGCCGGTGGTGCCGTTGTACGCCTCCAGCTGACCCTCGTTGCGACCGACGAAGACGAGGTTGCCGGCCGTCGAGACCGCGCCGCTGTAGCACGATCTGGGGAAGTGCTTCTGCCAGACGATTCTGCCCGTCGTCATGTCGTAGGCCGTCAGGAGACCGGGGGTGTTGAAGCCCTGCGAGGCGAACAGCTGGCCGCCGAAGTAGATTCTGCCGCGTCTGTACGGCGCCACCTTCGGCGTCAGCGTGCTGGCCGTCGCGCTCGACTGGGAGCAGACGTAGTACATGTGGCTCTGCGGGTTGTACGAGCTCGGCGGCCAGTTGTCGCCGCCCGCGTTGTTCGGCGTGTAGGCCTTCGGCGGGGTGCCCGGGAGCGTGCCCCAGCCGTTGTAGATCGAGCCGGCCTGGATCTTCGGCGCCTTCGTGCCTCTCGGCGTGGCCGCGTCCGCGGCGGCCTGAACGGCCTTCAGCTGTGACTTCGAGACCTTCGTCGGGCTGAAGGGCTTCATCGTCGGGATCGGCTGCGTCTTCGCCGTGCGCTGGATCGCGTTCTGCGGCACCGCGGTCTCGGGGATCGGGAAGACCGGCTTGCCGGTCGCGCGGTCGAGGAAGTAGACGTAGCCGTTCTTCTGCGGCTGCGCGATGCCGTGCACGGTCGTGCCGTTGATCGGCGCGTCCACCAGAACGGTCGGGCTGGGCGCGTCGTAGTCCCAGATGTCGTGGTGGACCTCCTGGTAGTGCCATCTGATTCTTCCGCTCGCCGCGTCGAGCGCGACGATCGAGGCGCTGTACAGGTTGTCGCCGGCGCGGTTGCGTCCGTCGAAGTCCGACCCCGCGTTGGCGGTCGAGTAGTAGATCAGCCCGAGGCTCGGGTCGACGGAGGGGACGTTCCAGGTCGTCGCGCCGCCGTGCTTCCACTCGTCGTTGTTCTGCGGCCACGTCTCGTGGCCGGCTTCACCCGGTCCCGGCACGTTCCAGAAGCGCCACACGCGTCTGCCGGTCGTGGCGTCGTAGGCGTCCATCCGTCCGCGGGTGCCGTACTCGGCGCCGACAGGGCCGATGTAGATCCTGCCGTCGTAGTAGAGCGGCGCCATCGTCACCGTGTAGCCGTCCTTCGGCGAGGCGACGTCGCTGCGCCAGGCGACCGCGCCGGTGTTCTGGTCGAGCGCGACGAGCGTGCCGTCGAGCTGGCCGAGGAAGACTCTGCCGTCGCCGATCGCGACCCCGCGGTTGTCCCAGCCGCAGCAGACGACGCCCGCGAGCGAGTCGGGCAGGTGGGCTCTGTAGGTCCACTTGATTCTGCCCGTCGCCGCGTCGACGGCGAAGACGTCGTCGGCGCCAGTCGGCACGTAGAGCGTGCCGTTGTAGGCGATCGGCTGACCCTCGAGCGAGTACTTCGACGCGAGGCCGCTGCCGCTGAGGTGCGTGATCCAGTCACCTCTGAGGCTCGCCACGTTCGAGGTGTCGATCTCCGCCAGGCTCGAGAAGCGGTCGTTCGTGATCGAGCCGCCGTTCGCGAGCCAGTTGTCGGCCGGCGCGGCCGACAGCTGGGCCGCCGTGAAGGCCGGGAACGTCGCCGGCAACGCGGCCGGCGCGTCCGAGGTCGACGTGCCGGCGGGCGTCGCCGCCGTCGTCGTCGCGGTCTGCGATGCGGTCTTCGACTTGCTTGCGCCACCGCCGCAGCCTGCTGCCAGCAGTGCGACGGCCCCGGCCAGCAGCGCTGCTGCCAACCACCTTCGTGCGACCTTCATCAGCGATCTCCTCCAAGAGACTCTCGACAGGACGGGCGTCGAGGAGGGCCACCGGCACGGGTGCCGGCAACGCGAACGCACATCCGGATGCCCAGGCCGAGGCACAGCCTCCGGCTGACCCGCCGGGCATCGAAGTCCTCCCAGGACGACCGTGCGTACCGTATCCCATACGGAGGACGGTCGGGCAAGCGCGCCGGCGCCGGCCCGGCCTCATCGCTACAGGGATCGCCGCCGCGGCCGATCACAGGTCCATGGGACATTCCGAGCAGCAATTCGAAACTCCGAGAAGCGGTGCAAGGCGCTTCTCCGCTATGACACTCCGTCGACGTGGCCCGCTGAGCGCGGGAGCGATCGCAGTCGTGCTGGCCACGTCGCTCGCCGCCTGCGGCTCGTCGGGGACCAAGACCACGACGTCGGCGAACGCGACCACGTCGGCGACCACGACCGCGGCCACGACGCCGGCGACGACGACGCCGACCCAGGCGACGACGACCGCGAACAACGGCATCGCCGACAAGAGCGCGGATCAGATCCTGGCCGCCGCGATCGCCGCGGCGAAGGGCGCGAGCGCCGTCCACGTCGCCGGCGCGACCGGGAACGTCCGGCTCGACCTCAGACTGGTCCGGGGCAAGGGCGCCAGCGGCACCATCTCCCAGGGCGCGAACGACTTCAAGATCATCTCGGTCGGGCCGTCGATCTTCCTGAAGGGCAGTGCCGCCTTCTACAGGCAGGTCGGCGGCGCGGGCGCGGCACAGCTGCTCAGAGACCGCTGGCTGAAGGTGCCGGCGACGGGCAGAGACTTCGCCAGCTTCGCGGCGCTGACCGACATGGACACGCTCGTCGACCAGGCGTTGAAGCCGGACGGCAGGACGATCTCGAAGGGCGCCGTCGCGACGGTCGACGGCCAGCAGGTCGTGCCGCTCGCGAGCGACAGAAGAAAGGGCACGCTCTACGTGCTCGCCGGCGGCCAGCCCTACCCGCTCGAGATCGTTCAGAACGGCGGCAGCGGCAGAATCACCTTCGACGGCTGGGACAAGCCCGTCACGGTGACGGCGCCGACCGACGCCGTCGACGTCGCGAGCTTGAAGACGTCGCAGAGCGGCTGAGCGCCAAGCGACGGGCAGGACTTCCGCCAGGCCCCTGGTAAATGGCAGCAGCATCGACCATCGAAACGGGGGACGCATGTTGCTGCGACGGGGGCTGGCGGAAGCGGTCGGGACGTTCGTGTTGGTCTTCGGAGGCGTCGGGACGGCGGTGATCGCCGGCGAGCAGGTCGGCAACCTCGGGGTGGCGCTCGCATTCGGCCTCTCGCTGCTGGCGATGGCCTACGCGGTCGGCCCGATCTCGGGCTGCCACATCAACCCGGCGGTCACCTTCGGCCTACTGCTGCGGCGCAAGATCACGCTCGCCGAGGCCGTCCCGTATTGGGTCGCGCAGATCATCGGTGGCGTCGTGGCGGCCGGCATCCTGCTCGCGATCGTGGCGGGCCGCAAGGGCGGCTACCACGCGGGCAGCGAGGGGCTCGGCGCCAACGGCTTCGGCGCGCACTCGCCCGGCGGCTATCCGCTCGGCTCGGCGCTCGCGGCCGAGGTCGTGCTGACCGCCTTCCTCGTCTTCACCGTGCTCGCGGCGACCGACCGGATCGCCAACGCGGCCTTTGCCGGGATCCCGATCGGCCTCGTGCTGACGCTGATCCACCTCGTCGGCATCCCGATCGACAACACGTCGGTCAACCCGGCCCGCAGCATCGCCTCCGCCGTCTACGCGGGCGGCTGGGCGCTCGGCCAGCTGTGGCTGTTCATCGTCGCTCCGCTCGTCGGCGCGGCGCTGGCGGCAGCGCTGCACGCCGCCCTGTTCAGGGGCGCGGAGACGATCGACCCGGCCGAGTCGGCCGTCGCGGCCGAGCTGGAGAGCCCCGTCAGCGGGTGACGGTGACCGGCGTGCCCGGTCCGATGCGCGCCGCCCCCGTCGTCGTGAAGGGCGCGCGATCTCGCGCGCCGACCGCGCGACGATCAGCGTCCGCGGCCGCGGCGCGACGGGTCGGCTAGGTGTAGTTCCTAGGGAGGTTGTTCATCCGGGCCTCCTTGGAGGCTGGGTGGTGTCGAAGCCCCCAGTTCCAAGGAGGACACCGGATGAGATTGCACGCTAACGCGCCGCTCGGCCCGAGGGGGCGCGAGCGAATGGTGCTCAGGGTGCTCGAGCAGGGGTGGTCGGTCACGCAGGCCGCCGTGGCGGCCGGAGTGAGCGGCCGGACCTGCTCGAAGTGGTTGGCGCGCTATCGCGCCGAAGGCGCGTTGGGATTGATCGATCGACCCTCGACGCCGAAGCGCAGCCCGAACCGCACACCAGAGGACCGGGTCCAGCTGATCGCCGCGCTGCGCAAGCTGCGCATGACAGCAGCGGAGATCGCGCTCTGTCTGGGGATGGCGCTCTCAACGGTCTCCGCGGTCTTGAGACGCATCAACCTGGGCAAGCGCTCCCGTCTCGATCCGGTCGAGCCGCCGAACCGCTACGAACGCGCACGACCGGGGGAGTTGCTGCACATCGACGTCAAGAAGCTCGGCCGGATCCGCGGCGGCGCAGGACATCGGATGCTCGGCCGCGGCCCCGGCCGACACGGCGGCCGCGGCGCCGGCTGGGACTACGTCCACGTCTGCGTCGACGACGCCACGCGCCTGGCCTACGTCGAAGTCCTCACCGACGAGAGAGCGGTCACGGTCGCTGGCTTTCTGCGCCGCGCGATCCGTCACTACCGCCGCCACGGGATCACCATCGAGCGCGTGATGACCGACAACGGCGCCGGCTACCGCTCCACCCTGCACGCGATCGCCTGCCGCACCCAACACGTCCGCCACCTCCGCACACGGCCCTACCGGCCCCGCACCAACGGCAAAGCCGAACGCTTCATCCGCACGATGATCGACGGCTGGGCCTACGCCGCGATCTACACCACAAGCCAAGAACGCACCGCAGCCCTTGACGGCTGGCTCCACACCTACAACCATCACCGCCCACACGGCTCCCTCAACCACAAGCCGCCCGCAGCCCGCCTCCGCGAGCTGAACAACCTCCCTAGCTCTTACAACTAGCCGTCGCATCCGGCCTCGCCCGTGCGGCGAGCAGGCGGTGGAGGACTAGCCCGTGGAGGACGAGCTCGTCAGTTGAACGTCACGCCCGTGCAGCTGACGATGTACGGCGTCGTGTCGTAGCCACACTGGATCGTCAGCCCGACCGTCGGCTGGTCGGCCGCCCGCACCGTGAACGAGTCGACCGCCGAGAAGGTTGCCGGGCTCGCGGTCCACTCCGTCCCGGGACGGACGACCTGAATCCCACCACGATGGCTGATGTCGAGCGTGACCGTGCCGGCGGCGAAGACGACGCGCGTCGTGCCCGAGGTCGAGGCGCTGCCGGTCGTCTTGAGCGTCATGCCGATCGGCGGGTAGGTGAGGACGACCTGGGCGGGCACGGCGTTCGTGGTCGCGGAGCCGCCCATCACGCGGCTCGCCGGCAGATAGGCGGAGGGCGGCTGGCCGCCGAGCGCGTTGGCGTTCGCGGCCGTCCCACCGGCCGCCAGGAAGGCCGAGGGCGGCTGGCCGCCGAGCGCGTTGGCGTTCGCGGCCGTCCCGCCCGCCGCCAGGTAGTTGCCGGCCGGTGCGAAGGCCGACGGCAGCTTGCCGCCGAGGCGCGCGGCGTCGGCGACGCGACCGAGCTTCTTGATGTCGACCTCGGTGTTCGTGAGCGAGTGCTTCTTGATCTTCGCCGCCGTGACGCTGCGCGGTTTCAGCTCGGTTCCGTTGATCAGCTTCGACTTCGCGTACGCTCCGCCGCCGCCGACCACGAGGACCAGGCAGAGCGTCGATACGACGTTGGCGTAGGTGAGGGAGGATCGCAGTCGCGCCAGCATGGTGGGCACGCACAGTACAACCCACGCCGTGCGTAAACGGAGCGATGTGTCAGGTCTGCACGGGTTTGAGGCTACGCGTGCACGAGGTCGCGGCCGGGGTCGATCGCCCAGCGCGCCGCAACCGAGGTGAGCTGCTCGTCGAGCGGCCAGCGGTCCGGCAACGCCGGGCCGTCGTGATCGGGAGCCGCGCCCTTCAGCTTCATCGAGCCGGTGTTGTCGCCGATCGCCCGCAGCTCGGCGACCTCCTCGGCGCTCAGCAGCAGCTCGCGCGGCAGTGCCGCCAGCTCCGCGCGCTTGCGCTCGACGGGGATCGCGGCGCGCCCCGACTCCTGCAGCAGCGTCGGCGCGACGCAGGCGACCTGCTCGTGCGCGAGGTTCCACTGGCACGCCAGCTGCAGCGTCGTCAGGCCGTGGCGGTCGGCGATCGCGCGCATGCGGTCGATCCGCTCGAGCCCTCGCTCGATCCAGCCGGCGGGGCGGAAGGCGCGGTGGTCTCTGCCCTGCAGCTCGTGCCCCGGGCGCATGTCGCCGCCGAAGAGGCCGCCGTAGTCGACGACGCGTGTGAGCACCCGCACGTCGTGACGGGCTGCGGCCGGCAGCGCCAGCTCGCCCGGCCACGGCTCGAGCGGGTTGAGGATCAGCATCGCCCAGTCGATCCGGTCGCCGAAGCGCTCGAAGCAGTCGATCACGTCGAGCGTGAAGCCGTTCGCGGGGCCGGGGGCGACGCCCAGCAGGTCGGTCAGGCCGGCGTCGCGCAGGGCCGCCATGCCGTCCCAGACGGCCTCGCTCGTATACCCGGTGCGATCCGGGTTGTGCAGCATCAGCAGGTCGAAGCGGTCGGCGCCGAGGCGCTCGAGGCTCGCCTCGGTCGCGCGGCGCAGGTAGTCGGCGTAGCCCTCGGGCCCGCGCAGCCGCGGGTCGGTGAAGCGCGGGAAGCCCTTCGAGCCCTCGCGCTCGCCCTCGTAGAAGTCGTGGCCGACCGCGCCGACGAGCACGTAGTCCTCGCGCGGCAGTCCCTCGAGCGCGCGCCCGAGCATCCGGTCGGCGTCCCCGCTGCCGTAGGCGTCGGCCGTGATGACGGTGCGGATCGCGTCGTCGGGCCGCAGCAGCGCGAGCATCCGCTCGTCGTCGACGGGCTCGCCGAAGTGCATGAAGCGGCCGCCGCTCCAGGTGCCGACCGCCGTCTGGGTGGGATGCGCCATCGGGTCGAGGATACCCGCCCGTCAGCGCAGCAGCTGTGCGCTGCGCGCCTCGGCGATCGTCGCGCGCAGCGTCTCGCGCGCGCCGAAGCGGGGTCGCCAACGCAGGATCCGCGTCGCCTTCGACGTGTCCATCAGCATCGGCACGCGCAGCGCGTTGATCCACTGCGCCTCGGCCGGGACGAACGGCAGCCGCGCGACCGCCTCGCCGGCGAGGTCGACGGCGAGCTCCGGCACCGGGATCGCGTACCAGCCGAGATCGTGCGCGAGCTCCCGCATCGTCAGCGTTCCGGGACCGGCGACGTTGTAGATCCCGGGCGCGCCGCGGCCGAGCGTGGCGCCGCGCAGCGCGCTCGCGACGTCGTCGTGGTGGACCAGCTGGAAGGCGACGCCGTTGTCCGGGATCACCGGCTTCAGCACCGGCACCGCCTCGAGCAGTCGCCGCACCGCGGACGGCATCCGCTCGCCGAGCTGCACGTAGGGGATGCTCTCGATCAGCATCAGCGCGTCGGGGCCGGCGACGATGCACGGGCGCAGCACGTAGACGTCGGTGCTGCTGCCCGTCGTCAGCTCCGCCAGCACCCGCTCGACAGCGGCCTTCGCGGCCGAGTAGCTGTGCGACTCGGTGCCGCGCGGCCGCACGTCCTCGGTCAGCAGCGGCGGGTTGTCGTCGTGGAAGCCGTAGGCGGCGACCGAGGAGGTGTAGACGAGTCGCTTCGCGCCGGCCCTCACCGCTGCCGCGAAGACGTTGCGCGAGCCGTCGAGGTTGACGCGGCTGCCGTCGCTGCCGCCGGCGCCCATCACCGCGAAGGCGAGGTGGACGACGACATCGGCGCCCGCCACGAGCGCGTCGACCGCCTCGCGGTCGAGGACGTCCCCGCGCGTGTAGGTCGTCTTGCGCCAGCCCTCTGCCGACGGCACGACCTCGCGGCGGCCGAAGGCGCGGACCTGCTCGATCTCGGGGGCGCGTTCGAGCGCGCGCACGAACGCCCGGCCGATCTCGCCGCTGGGACCGGTGACGGCGACCGTCAGGCCGCCGCCCGCACCTCCGCCGGGCTGGGGGCCGGTCGGCGCCCGCGCCATCGCCTCAAGCCCGTCGCGCGTCGTAGCCGGGCTCGCCGGGCAGCACGATGCGCGACATCTCGCCGTCGCTTACGACGCGCGGCGTGACCGTGCGGATCTCCTGCCCGAAGGCGTAGGCGATGAGCTCGTTGGCGGTCGCGAAGCCGGACAGCTGCTCGAGGTGCTTGATCGTCGGGAAGACGAGCTCGAGCTCGCCGGCGCGGTGCGCGGCGAGCGCATCCGCCGGTGTGCTCCAGCGCCAGTCGACGCATTCGCCCCCGTCGACGCGCGGCTCGGCGCCGTGGGGCGCCGGCGTCAGGAAGAACCACGTGTCGAAGCGGATCGACACCTCCGGCGGCGTGATCCAGCGCGAGAAGGGGAGGAGCTGGTCGGGCGCCTCGACGCGCAGGCCGGTCTCCTCGGCGAGCTCGCGCAGCGCGGCCCAGCGGACGCCCTCCTCGCCCTCGCCGTCGGTCGGATCGACCGCGCCGCCTGGGAAGACCCAGGCCCCGCCCATGAAGCGCGACGCGGGATTGCGCTGCACCAGCAGCAGCTCGAGGCCGCGGTCGCCGTCGCGCAGGACGATCACCGTCGCGGCGACCCGCGGCCGCACGGGAGGACCGCTGTGGAGCTCCTCCCCGCGTCCTGGCTGCGCCGCCTCCATGCGGGCCACCCTACCGGTCGCACGCGACCGCCGGACGACCTTGCGCTTCGCGCTACCCTGCCCCGCCATGAGCACTATCGAGACGACTCAGAAGTGGATCTGCGAGTCCTGCGGGTTCATCTATGACCCGGCCGATGGCGATCCCGACGGCGGCATCCCGCCCGGAACCGCCTTCGCGGACATCCCGGAGACGTGGTTCTGTCCGGTCTGCGGCGCGCGCAAGCGCGACTTCGTGCCGTACGAGGACTAGGTGAAACTACGGGCAGAGCCCTTGTTTCACTTGGGAGAACTCGCGCAGGGCGCTCGTTCTCCCGGCCCGTAGAGGCCTGAGGGGCGCCACTCCGTACGCTTGCCAGTTGTGAGTGTCCGCGGCATCCAGGCGACGCGTCCGATCCAGGCGGCTCGCCGGATCCAGGCGCTCGCCGCCGTCGTCGGGGCGGCCTCCCTCGGCATCGAGATCGCCGCCACCCGCCTGCTGGCGCCGTGGTTCGGCGACTCGACGCTGATCTGGGCGAACACGATCGCGACCGTCCTGGTCGCGCTCTCGGCCGGCTACTGGCTCGGCGGGCGGCTGGCCGATCGCAATCCGACCGTCGCCGGTCTCAGCCGCCTCGTGCTGGGCGCCGCCGTGCTGCTCGCGGTCGTGCCGTTCGTCGCGGGGCCGTTCCTGCGCGTCTCGGTCCACGCGCTCGACCACATCTCGGCGGGCGCGTTCGTCGGCTCGCTGATCGCGGTGCTGGTGCTGATCGCGGTGCCGATGCTGGTGCTGGGCACGGTCGCGCCGTACGCGGTGCGGCTGGTCGTCACCTCGGTCGAGGAGGCGGGGCGCGTGACCGGCCGGCTCTACGCGATCTCGACGCTCGGATCGCTCGCCGGCGTCTTCCTCAGTGCGCTGCTGTTGATCCCGTTCGCCGGCACGCGCCGCACGTTCCTCGCCTTCGCGCTCGCGCTCGGCCTCGTCGCCGCGTTCTCGCTCGGGCGTCGCTTCCTGCTCGTCCCGGTCGCGATCGGGATCCTGATCGCGCTCCCGACGGGCGTCGTCAAGGCCGGCGGCGGAACGGTGATCTGGGAGCGCGAGACGCTCTACCAGTACGCCCGCGTCGTGCAGGAGCCCGACGGCCAGCGCCAGCTGCAGCTGAACGAGGGGCAGGCCGTCCACTCGGTCTACACGCCCGGGCGCTGGCTGACGGACAACTACTGGGACGAGTTCCTCGCGCTGCCGCTGGCCGCGACCTCACGCCCGCCCCGCTCGGTCGCGATCCTCGGCAACGCGGCCGGCACGACCGCCCGCGCGTATGGCCACTACTTCCCCGCGACGCGCGTCGACGGCGTCGAGCTCGACGGCGCGCTGAGCGACGTCGGCCGCCGGCTGTTCGACCTCCACGGGCCGAACCTCCATCTCCACACGGCCGACGCGCGGCCGTTCCTGCGCGGCGCGAAGCGCCGCTGGGACGCGATCTTCGTCGACGCCTACCGGCAGCCGTACGTCCCGTTCTACCTCGCCACGCGCGAGTTCTTCACGCTCGTGCGCGATCACCTCACCCCGGGCGGCGTGGTGCTGATCAACATCGGCCATCCGAAGCAGTCGCATGCCCTCGAGAAGGTGCTGAGCTCGACGATCGGCAATGTCTTCACCCACGTCGTACGCGACCCGAGCGAGGACGTCAACACGGTCGTGATGGCGAGCGACGGCCCGCTCAGCGCCGACCGCGTGCGCGCCGCGCTGCCGTCGCTGCCGCCCGACCTGCGACCGGTCGCCGCCGGTACCGCCGGGCGGATCGCGGCGGGGCTGCGCGGCGGTCGCGTCTACACCGACGACGTCGCGCCGGTCGAGTGGCTGATCGACGCGTCGATCGTCCAGGTCGCGGCCGACGGCAACCGCTGAGCGCGGGCCGCCGACCTCGCGTCGATCAGCGGCGCCTCAGCGGCCCGTGACGTGGAACGTCGTCGTCGTGGCTCGTGCGCCCTTCGCCCGCGGCGTCGCCGTCAGCGTGTAGGTGCCCGCGGCCAGCTTGTGCCCACGCCAACGCGTCAGCGTCGTCGTGTTCGTGCCGGCGGTGCCGGTGATCGGGACGCTGCCGCCGAGCGCGGCCGTGCGGGTGCAGGCCTTGCCGTGCCTCGCCGTCGAGGGCGCCTTGCCGCGCTTGTGAGCACCGCGGTGCGCGCTCGGGGCGACGCAGCGCTTGCCGGCGGCGACGCCCGCGCTCTGCGCCTGCAGGGTCAGCGCGACGCGGCCGGGGTGGTCGAGCCGGAAGGTGACGCGCACGCCGCGGTGCTTGACGACCGCCGCGCGCAGCGCCGTCAGGCGCGCGCTGCCCGTCGGCGTCGTCGAGGACCCGTTGCCGTTGCCGTCGCCGCAGAGATCGATCGTGTCGCTGCCGTCGTCGGCGCTCGTGCCGTCGCCGGAGCCGTCGGTCGTCGTATCGCCGCTCGTGTCGGTCGTGCCGCTCGTGCCGGTGCTGTCGCCGCAGGCGTCGCTGCCGTCGTCGATCAGCGTGCCGTCGCCGGAGCCGTCGGTCGTCGGGTCGCCGCTCGTGTCGGTCGTCGGGTCGCCGCTCGTGTCGGTCGTGTCACCGCTGCTCGCGTCGCCGCTGGTGTCACCGCTCGTGTCGGTCGTGTCGCCGCTCGTGTCGGTCGTGTCGCTGCTGCTCGGGTCGACGACGCTGGCGTCGGTCGTGTCGCCGCTGCCGTTGTCCGCCGCCGAGGCGAGCGGGCCGGCGAGTCCGAGCGTGACGCCCGCGTGCCGCGTGACGCTGCGCGCCGATGCGGGCACGGCGGCGAGCGCCGCGACCAGCGCGAGCGTGAAGAGGACGGCGATGGCGCGCAGCCGCGTGCGGCCACGGGGGAAAGACGGGTTCATGGGCACGGCGAAGCTCCTCGGGTCTCGAGGTCGAACGGAAGGGAAGAGGTCGGGGCCGGACGGACGATCCGGTTCATCGCGAGCATCGGAAAGACGGCGCTGCGGCTTGATCGAACGCGCCGTCTGCTGGACGCTCCGACGTCGCGGGGCCGAGCCGCGTCCCAGTCCGCTCTTAGCGATCCTTCAGCTTCGGGGGCGATCGTGGTGCCATGCGGATTCTCGTCGTGGACGACGAGCCTGCCGTGCGCGCGGCGCTCGAGCGGGCGTTGCGACTCGACGGATACGAGGTCGAGCTGGCCGCCGACGGGCGCCAGGCGCTCGACGTGCTGGCGGCCGGCGCGCCCGACGCGATCGTGCTCGACGTGCTGATGCCAGAGCTCGACGGGCTCCAGGTCTGCCGCCGCCTGCGCGATGCCGGCGACCGCACGCCGGTGCTGATGCTGACCGCGCGCGATCGCGTGAAGGACCGCGTGGCGGGGCTCGACGCGGGTGCCGACGACTACCTCGTCAAGCCGTTCGCGCTCGAGGAGCTGACCGCGCGCCTGCGGGCGCTGCTGCGGCGCACGGGCCACGAGGAGCGCGAGCTGCTGCGCTTCGCCGACCTCGCGCTCGACCCGGTCGCGTACGAGGTCTCGCGCGGCAAGCGCGAGATCGAGCTGACGCGGACCGAGTTCCTGCTGCTCGAGCTGTTCCTGCGCCACCCCCGGCAGGTGCTGACCCGCACCGCGATCTTCGAGCACGTCTGGGGCTTCGACTTCGGCGCGACCTCGAATTCGCTCGAGGTCTACGTCGGCTACCTCCGCCGCAAGACGGAGGCGGATGGCGAGGCGCGCCTGATCCACACGCTCCGCGGGGTCGGCTACGTGCTGCGCGAGCGATGACGCTGCGCCGCCGACTCGTGCTGCTCGCGGCCGCCGCGGTGGCGATCGCGATCGTGCTCGCATCGACGGCCGTCTACGTGACGGTACGCGGCGAGCTGCGCGGGCGGATCGACGGCGAGCTGCGGGCGCAGGTGCCGCGCGGGCCGCTGGTCGACCCCGGCGACCTGCTGAGCAAGAGCAAGGCGGCGCTGCGCTTCCGCGACCGCGTCCGCCTCGCGGCTCCGAAGGACAAGCTCGGTCTGCAGACCGCGTACGTCGCCCGGATCTCCAGCAGCGGCATCGTCGAGCGGCCGCCGCAGGCGCCCCGGCTGCTGCCCGTGACGGCCGCGACGCGCGCCGTCGCCACGGGCACGCGCGGCGCGTTCTTCGCCGACGCGACGATCCAGGGGACGCCCGTGCGCGTCTACACGGCGGCGCTGCCGGGGCAGGCCGGCTACGCGATGCAGGTCGCCCGCTCCCTCGACGAGGTCAATCGGACGCTCGACCGCCTCCTGCTCGTGCTCGTGCTCGTCTGCGTCGGCGGGATCGCGCTCGCCGCCGCGCTCGGCTGGGTGATCGCACGGACCGCGCTCGGCCCGGTCGCGCACCTGACCGACGCGGCCGAGCACGTCGCCGAGACGACCGACCTGAGCCGCCGCATCGAGCTGACCGGCGACGACGAGCTCGGTCGCCTGGCGCGCAGCTTCAATTTGATGCTCGCCGCGCTCGAGGCCTCGGTCGGCCGCCAGCGACAGCTGGTCGCCGACGCCTCGCACGAGCTGCGCACGCCGCTCACGAGCGTGCGCACGAACATCGAGGTGCTCGCGCGCGGCGACGGCCTCGCTCCGGAGGAGCGCCGCCGCGTCTTCGAGGACGTCGTCGCGCAGCTCGACGAGCTCGGTGCGCTGGTCGGCGACCTGGTCGAGCTGGCACGCGAAGAGGAGCGCGACGACGACGCCGAGGACCTGCGCTTCGACGTGCTGGTCGAGGAGGCGCTGGCGCGCGCGCAGCGACGTCCGCGCGGACCGGCCTTCGTCGCGGCGCTGACGCCCTGCGTCGTGCGCGGCGTGCCGGCCCGGCTCGACCGCGCCGTCGCGAACCTGCTCGACAACGCCGCCAAGTGGAGTCCGGCGGGCGCCAGCGTCGAGGTCGCGTTGACGCCGGACGGCGCCTTGACGGTCCGCGACCACGGTCCGGGGATCGGGCCCGAGGACCTCCCGCACGTCTTCGAGCGCTTCTACCGGGCACCGAGCGCGCGCGGGATGCCGGGCTCGGGCCTGGGGCTGGCGATCGTCCGTCAGGTGGCCGAGCTGCACGGCGGCAGCGTCGCCGCGGAGGCGGCGCCGGGCGGCGGCGCGCTGCTGCGCCTGACGCTGCCCGGCGACCCGGCCGAGACCGACTTCGGCGAACAGGCGCCGATCGCCCCCGACGCGGCCGAGCTCCCGGCCCTCACGACCTGACGCCGGGGAGAACGCGAAGCGTTCCGACCCATCCAGCCCCCGGGGGAGAACGCGAAGGATCCAGCCCCCGGGGGAGAACGCGAAGCGTTCCGATTCATCCAGCCCCCAAGGGAGAACGCGAAGCGTTCTCCCGACCGACCGCGTCAGCGGTCGGCGCGGTCGGCGCGCTCGGCCCGTGCCAGCCAGCGCCCGTCGAGGCGGTCGACGCGGACGGAGGTGCCGAAGCAGGTCGACAGCGCCGCGCTCTCGATCACGGCGTCGGCGGGGCCGGCGGCGACGACGACGCCGTCGCGCAGCAGCAGCGCGTGCGTCGTGGTCGGCGGCAGCTCCTCGACGTGGTGGGTGACGGTGACCGTCGCGGCCTCGGGCTCCTCGTCGGTGATCGATGCGACCGCGGCGAGCAGCGCCTCGCGGCCGGGGAGGTCGAGCCCGGTCGTCGGCTCGTCCAGCAGCAGCAGCGGCGGGCGGAGCATCAGCGCGCGCGCCAGCAGCAGCCGCTGACGCTCCCCCTGCGAGCAGGAGTCGAAGCTGCGGGTGGCGAGCGCGCCGCAACCGAAGCGGTCGAGCAGCTCGGCGGCGCGGATGCGCTCCGCTTCGCCGACGCGCCGGCGCTGCAGCGCGATCGAGCCGGTCGTGCCGGTCAGCACGACCTCGGTCGCGCTCAGCCGGCCCGAGATCGCGCGCGCCGTCCGCGGCTCGACGAGTCCGATCCGCTCGCGCAGCTGGCGCACGTCGACGCTCCCGAGCCGTTCGCCGAGGACGGCGGCGCTGCCGCTGCTGGGGTGCGCGGAGGCCGCCGCGATCGAGATGAGCGTCGACTTGCCGGCGCCGTTGGAGCCGAGCACCGCCCACTGCTCGCCCGCCTGGACGGTCCAGTCGACGTCGCGCAGGAGGAAGCGCTCACGCTGGACCTCGGCGTCCCAGCGCCACAGCGAGACGCCGCTGAGCTCGAGCGCCGGTGGCGCAGTCGATGCCCGCCGGTCGGCCGCGTCCGGGGATCTGCACGGGCTCGCGGTCACGACCGGCCACGATACAGCCGCGTATCGCGGCGGGACGGCGCCGGAACACCGTCCTTAGGCGCCCCTTAGATTGTCCTGAGGTTCCGCTCACCGCCAGATGAGTGGATATGCGCCACGGGGCGGACCGGCTGCTGTTCAGGCGGTCGCCCGCTCCGTCCAAACTTCCGACCGGACGGCGCGCGCCGGCGCCGGACGGCGCTTACGCCACCGCGCGCTCGAACGAGCCGCCGGACTCGGCGTCGAAGATGCCGGCCGGGAGTTGGTCGCCCGGGCCGCGCGGCTCGTCCAGCTCGGCGTCGAACGGACGCCCGCCGCGGCCGGTGGCGGCCGCCGAGGCGCGGGCCGCGGCCGCCGGCCGGCGGCGCTCGACCCACAGCTCGTCGTCGCCTTCGTCCCAGAGCGGGGAGCGCAGCGGGTCGGCTTCGACGGCCAGCGGTGGCGCCACGGCGAGCGTGGGGGCGAACTCGTCCTCGTCGAGCTCGACCGGAACCAGCTCCTCCGGTCGCAGTCCGGCAGCGCGGACGGCGGCCGCCAGCGCCCGCGCGGCGTCGCGCAGCTCGCTCTTGCTGTGGGAGGCCATCACGGCGAGCCGCAGGCGCGAGGTGCCGGCGGCAACCGCCGGGGGGCGGATCGCCTGCCCGAAGACACCGCGCTCGAGCGCCTTCTCGCAGACGCGCTGCGCGTCCTCGGCGGCACCGAAGTCGAGCGGGACGATCGGCATCGTCGAGGCGGCGACGTCGAAGCCCTGACGCGCCAGCTCGGTGCGCAGCAGCAGCGCGTTCGCCTGCAGCTTGTCGACGCGGCGCGGCTGCGCCTCGAGCAGCGAGAGCGCCGCCAGCGCGCCGGCGACGGCGGGCGGGGGAGGCGCGGTCGAGTAGATCAGCGAGCGGGAGGCATGCAGGAGGTACTTCGCCATGCGGGCGTCGCAGGCGACGTACGCGCCGTAGGCGCCGAGCGCCTTGCCGAGCGTGCCGACGATCACGTCGACGCCGTCCTCGACGCCGGCGTCGGCGACCGCGCCGCGGCCGCCCGGTCCGAGCACGCCGGTGCCGTGCGCTTCGTCGACGACGAGGCGCACGTCGTAGCGGTGAGCCAGCTCGACGAGCTCGGGCAGCGGCGCGAGGGCGCCGTCGCCGGCGAAGACGCCGTCGGTCACGATCAGGGAGCCGCGGCCCTCGGCCTCGCTCAGGCCCCATTCGAGGTGCTCGACGTCCCCGTGCCGGTAGACGAAGACGTCCGCGTGCGAGAGCCGGCAGCCGTCGACGACCGAGGGATGGTTGAGCTCGTCGGAGAAGACGACGTCGCCGCGCCGGGCGAGCGCCCCGATCACGCCGAGGCTGGCGAGGTAGCCGGATCCGAACAGCAGCGCCGCTTGACGCCGCTGGAAGGCGGCCAGCCGCTCCTCGAGCCGGCGGTGAATCGTCATCGTGCCGGAGGCGAGTCGCGACCCGCCCGCGCCGACGCCCCAGCGCATCGCGGCGTCGGCCGCCGCCTCACGCACGGCCGGATGGTCGGCGAGGCCGAGGTAGTTGTTGGAGGAGAGCAGCAGCGCGGGCTTGCCGTCGAGCACCACGCGCGGCCCCTGCGGCCCGCTCACGAGGCGCGTGCGGCGCCCGAGGCCGAGCTGTTCCAGCTCGTCCAGTCGTGCGTCGATCTCGATCATCGCTGCGGTCTGTGCGTGGGGGTGGTGGGCGGCGGCATGGCGGCGGTACCTCCGATGTGGATCCGACTCTGCGCACCATAGGTCGGCCGTCGGACGACTCGTTTTCCGCAATATGCGGGATTCCCAGATCGGCTACCGCCGGCGCAGGAAGACGCCGACGATGTCGACGAGCTGGCGGGCGCGATGGAGGAAGCCGCGCAGCGTCCGGCCGGTCGCGCGGTGCTCCAGCTCCAGCGGCAGCTCGCGTACGCGGTAGCCGGCGCGGGCCGCGTCGATCGTCATCGCCGTCTCCATCCCGAAACGCGGCGCGAACGGCACGACGGCGGGCAGCATCTCCGCTCGCAGCGCCCGCTGGCCCGAGATCGGCGCGTCGAGCTCGAGCCCGCAGCGGCGGCGGATCGCCCAGCGCGCGAAGCCGACGGCGAAGCCGAACCCGCCCCCCACGCGACGCGAGAAGGAGGCGATCGCGAGGTCGGCGCGCCCGGCGCGGACCTCCTCGACGAGCGGCGCGAGCGCGCCGGCGCTGGCGCCCAGGTCGCCGTCGCACAGCAGCACGACCGGCGGCCGTTCCGCGCGCATCGCCTGCAGCAGCAGCTTCGCGGCGAGCGTCGCGGTCCCGCCCTTGCCCTGCGGCCGCGGCGAGCGGACGACCTCGGCGCCGTGCGCGGCCGCGACCTCGGCGGTGCCGTCGCGCGAGCCGTCGTCGGCGACGAGGACGCGGGCGCGCGGGAAGGCGGTCGCCAGCGCGGCGAGCGTCGCAGGCAGCCGATCGGCCTCGTCGCGCGCCGTCACGACGACGACGGGGTCGAAGCCCGTCGCGCGATTCGGAGAGGAGGCGGAGGGCATCGGGGGCGGCTATTGTGGCGATCCGCGGAGCCGTCTGCGGCGCCGATCCCGTTCTTGCGCGACAGGAGGTTCAGCGTGGCTGACGTCGAGGCCCATATCACCGGCACGGTCTGGAGAATCGAAGTCGCCCTCGGCGACTCGGTCGACGAGGGCGACACGATCGTCATCCTCGAGTCGATGAAGATGGAGATGCCGGTCGAGGCCGAGGATCCCGGCGTCGTCAGAGAGATCCGCTGCGAAGAGGGCCAGGCCGTCTCCGAGGGCGACACCCTCGTCGTGCTGGAGTAGCCCCGCGTGCCCGGTCAGCTGCTGGTCGAGGAGCCGCTCCCCCGGGTCGCGCGCCTGACGATCTCGAACCCCGACAAGCGCGGCGCGCTCGACCGACCGCTGCTCGAGGGGATCGTCGAGACGCTCGCACGCATCGACGCCCGCTGCGTCGTGCTGACCGGCGAGGGTCGCGCGTTCTGCGCCGGCTACGACCTCGGCGCGCTGATGTCGGAGGGCTACGACGACGGCGACGATCTCGGCGGGCATCCACTGCAGGCGGCGCTGGACGCCGTCGAGGCGTACCCCTACCCGGTGCTGGCGGCGCTCAACGGCTACGCGATCGGAGGCGGGCTTGAGCTGGCGATCGCCTGCGACCTGCGGATCGCCGCCGACGGGATCCAGCTCGGGATGCCGCCGGCGAAGCTCGGCGTCGTCTACAACCACGGTGGCATCAACCGCTTCGTGACCGCGATCGGCGCGGCCCGCACGCGCGAGCTGTTCCTCACCGGCCGTCGCGTGGACGCGGCGACGGCGGAGCGCTGGGGGCTCGTCAACGAGCTGGCGGCGCCCGAGCAGCTGGAGGACGCGGCGCTCGCGCTGGCGGCCGAGATCGCCGCGAACGCGCCGCTCTCGCTGCGCGGCAACAAGGCCGCGATCCGGGCCGTCGTGGCGGCCGCCGGCGCGCTCGAGCCCGCGATCGCGGCGGCGCTCGACGCCGATCGCCGCGCCGCCTTCGCCTCGGAGGACCTGCGCGAGGGGCTGCGGGCCTTCGGCGAGAAGCGCCCGCCGCAGTGGCGCGGGCGCTGAGCGCCGCCGCGACCCGCCGGACGACCCGCAGGCTCAGCCGCGCCCTGGTCTGCGGACTCGGCATGGGCCTCGTCGTCGCGCCGCCGTTCGGCTTCGTGCTCGCGGGCGTCGACGACGACGAGGTCGGCTCGGCCGCCGGCGTCCTGAACGCGCTCCAGCAGCTCGGCGCCGCGGTCGGCGTCGCCGTGCTCGGCGCGATCTGCTTCTCCGTGCTGGCCGGCAGCGGCTTCCTCGCCGGCGTGGCGCGCGTGCTGTGGGTCGAAGCCGGCCTGCTGGCGGCAGCCGGGGTGCTCGCGCTCTGGCTGCCGATGCACCCGCGCGAGGACGGCCTCGAGGGGTAATCTTGAGGCGATGGTGCCGGAGGATCTCTCGAAGATGAAGGCGCAGGTCTACAAGGACGAGCGCCCTGAGGAGTACTTCGCGCGCTTCCACGAACGCGCCCGCACGAGAGAGCCGAACTGGGTCTACGAGCTGGTCCGCAGCGTGACCGTGCTGTGGGGGCTGACCGCCTTCCGCATGCGCAGCTACGCGTCGGAGAACGTGCCGACGAGCGGCGCGGTGATCCTCGCGCCGAACCACGCGTCCTTCATGGACCACTTCTTCACGGCGGCCTTCATCCGCCGCCGCGTGCGCTTCATGGCGAAGTCGCAGCTGTTCAGAAAGCCGATGCAGTGGATCTACTCGCCCGGCGGCGTCTTCCCCGTCCGGCGCGGCGCCTACGACGAGGACGCCTTCGCGACCGCGTACTCGATCCTCGACCGCGGCGGCGCGATGGTCATGTACTGCGAGGGCGGCCGCACGCGCACCGGCAAGGTCGGCGACCGCGCCCGCCCGGGCATCGGCCGGATCGCGCTGCAGTCCGGGGCGCCGGTCGTCCCGATCGCGATCTACGGCTCGCACAAGGTGCGCAACTGGAAGCGGCTGCAGTTCCCGAAGGTGACGATCTCCTATGGCGAGCCGCTGCGCTGGGAGCAGGTCGCGCGGCCGACGCGCGAGCAGCAGCAGGCCGTCTCGGACGAGATCCTGCTGGCGATCAAGGGGCTCTACGCCGAGCTCGAGCAGCACGGTCGCAAGGGCGTCGCCGCACGCGTGCGCTCCGAGCGCGCCGCGAAGCCGGCCAGCGCGGCGTAGCCCCCGCCGGCGCCGTGGACGCGAACGCGCTGCTCCGCCCGGGCCTGCTGACCGACCGCGTGATCGCCCTCGGCGGCGGCACCGCGCTCGCCGCCGGGCTCGCCGGCCTCGGCGCCCGCACCGTCGCGCTCGCGCCGGCGC
>JAOPZA010000058.1 GCA_025964325.1 Conexibacter sp. | reverse complement strand
AACCTCGGCAACAACGGCCCGCGCGACGTCGCCGGCAAGGTGATGACGCATTGCGTTCCGAACGAGCGCGTTGCCGTCGCCGGTTCTGCGGAGGCGGCAACCGTCTGAGTTCGCGGCTGTCCCCGCCGGGCGGCGGGGATTGCGAGTTCCACGGCGGCGCGGGCATTGCGGGCTGCCCGTGGAACTCGCGGCGGTCCCCGCCTGGCGGCGGTCCCCGCCGGGCGGCGGGGATTGCGAGTTCCACGGCGGCGCGGGCATTGCGGGCTGCCCGTGGAACTCGCGGCGGTCCCCGCCTGGCGGCGGGGATTGCGAGTTCCACGGCGGCGCGGTGCATTGCGAGCTGCCCGTGGAACTCGCGGCGGTCCCCGCCTGGCGGCGGTCCCCGCCTGGCGGCGGGGATTGCGAGTTCCACGGCGGCGCGGTGCATTGCGAGCTGCCCGTGGAACTCGCGGCGTCGGGGCCTGTGCCAGGATGGATGCATGCTTTCCGATCGCGCGCGCATCCATGTCCAGGCCGGCCGCGGCGGCGATGGCTGCATGAGCTTCCGTCGCGAGGCGCACGTGCCTCTCGGCGGGCCGGACGGCGGCGACGGCGGTCGCGGCGGCGACGTCGTGCTCGTCTGCACCGACTCGCTGCGCGACCTGCAGTTCTTCCGTCGCACGGGGCACTTCAGAGCGGTCAAGGGCGGCAACGGCGAGGGCGGCCTGCGTCACGGCGCCAACGGCGGCGACCTCGAGATCCGGGTCCCGCCGGGCACGATCGCGGAGCTCGAGGACGGTACGCGGCACGACCTCGTCGCCCCCGGGCAGCGCGCGATGGTCGCAAGAGGCGGCGGCGGCGCCCGCGGCAACAAGCACTTCGCGACCGCGACGCGGCAGGCGCCGCGCTTCGCCGAGCGCGGGCTGCCCGGCGACGAGGGCTGGATCGAGCTGCACCTCAAGCTGCTCGCCGACGTCGGCCTCGTCGGCCTGCCGAACGCCGGCAAGTCGTCGCTGCTGGCGCGCCTGACGGCGGCGCGCCCGAAGGTCGCCGGCTATCCCTTCACGACGCTGACGCCCGTGCTCGGCACGATCGAGAGCGACGACCGCCAGCTCGTCATCGCCGACATCCCCGGTCTGATCGAGGGCGCCAGCGAAGGCGCCGGTCTCGGACACGACTTCCTCGCGCACGTCGAGCGCACACGGCTGCTCGTGCACGTGCTCGACCTCGCGCCGGTCGACGGCTCCGACCCGGTCGAGAACCACGCGACGATCGAGCACGAGCTCGCCTCCCACGAGGCGCGGCTCGCGAGCCTGCCGCGGATCCTCGCGCTCTCCAAGAGCGACCTCGTGACGCCCGCGGTCGCAGAGGAGGCGGAGGCGTTCTGGCGCGAGCGGCTCGGCGAGGGGGTGCCGGTGCTGAGGACCTCGAGCGCGACGGGGGAGGGGCTCGACGAGCTGCGCAGAGCGCTGCTCCAGTACGTGCCGCTGACGGCGCCGGTCGAGCTGCCCGACACCGAGGGGCTGGCCGAGCACCGCGTCTTCCGGCCGGCGGCCGACCGCGGCTTCCGCGTCGAGCAGCTCGAGGCGGGCCGCTTCCGCGTCGTCGGCAGAGGCGTCGACCGGCTCGTGATGCGCTACGACGTCGAGAACGAGGAGGCGATGGCCTTCCTCGAGCGACGCCTCAAGTCGATCGGGGTGATCCGCGCGCTCGAAGAGGCCGGCTTCGAGCCCGGCGACGACGTCATGATCGGCGGCGTCGAGTTCGAGCTCGATCCGACCTCGTGAATCCCTCGCCCAGGGGGCTCGGGATCCATTGGAAGTCTCGCCCTGGGGCTCGATCTTCCGGCCGTGCGTAATCTCCGCGGTATGGGCACGATCGTCATCAAGCTGGGCTCGAGCATCGTCTGCGACGACGCCGGCCATGCGCGGCTCGACACGCTCGCGCGCGTCTGCGACGAGGCGGCCGACCTCCATCACGCCGGCACCGACGTCGTGATCGTCACCAGCGGCGCGATCGCGCGCGGCATGGGGGCGATGGGCCTTGGCATGCGCCCGCGCGCGATCGACGAGCTGCAGGCGGCGAGCGCGGTCGGCCAGGGCAAGCTCTACCAGCTCTACGACGAGCTGCTGCAGGCGCGCGGCGTCGCCAGCGCGCAGGTGCTGCTGACGTTCTTCGACATGAGCGCCCGCACCCACTACCTGAACGCCCGCCGGACGCTGCAGAAGCTGCTCGACTGGCGCGTCGTCCCGGTCGTGAACGAGAACGACACGACGACGACCGACGAGATCTCCTTCGGTGACAACGACTTCCTCGCGGCGCAGCTGGCGATCCTGCTCGGCGCCGAGCAGCTGATCCTGCTGACCTCGACCGACGGCCTCTACACGGCCGACCCGCGGACCGACGCGAGCGCGACGATCGTCCCGCTGGTCGACGACTTCGCCGCGCTCGACGCGCTCGACATCCGCCAGACGACGTCGACGCTCGGCTCCGGCGGGATGCGCTCGAAGGTCGTCGCGGCCGAGATGGCGACGGCCGCCGGCATCCCGACCGTCGTCGCGAACGGCCGCAGCGCCGGCACGATCGCCGCCGCCGCGGCGGGCGAGCCGGTCGGCACGCGCTTCCCGGCCCGCCCCGAGCGCTACTCGAGCTTCAAGCTGTGGCTCAAGTACGCGAAGCCGACGCGCGGCCGCGTCGCCGTCGACGCCGGCGCCGCGCGGGCGCTGCGCGATGGCGGCACGAGCCTGCTGCCGGTCGGCATCACCGAGGTCAGCGGCGGCTTCGAGGCCGGCGATGCCGTCGACGTCGTGCACGACGGCGCGACGGTCGGGAAGGGGATCTCCAACTACGCCGCCGGCGAGCTGCGGCGGGTCGCCGGGCTGAAGTCGGCGCAGGTGCGCGAGCGGCTGCCGCGGGCGAGCGACGAGGCGATCCACCGCGACTACTTCGTGTTGAGCTGAGCGCTCGCGACGCTAATGCTGCGGCCCGGGCGTGTGCGGGCCGCGCTCGGCGGCTCTCGCGGCGCGCTCACGCGCGATCCGGTCGACCGTCGCCTGCGAGAACCGCAGGCGGCCGGCCTCCGAGGAAGGGACGAAGAACGTCCGGCGTGTCGCCCTCTCGTCAGCTTGCTTGTGTCGCGAGAAGAAGCTCATGAGCCCGTCGTCTCCGCAGTTCCGCTTCGCGTTGCGCGCGATGCACTGACCAGGAGGGTAGCGGCTCCGCCGACGGAAATGACGAGCGTCAAGCTCCAGAGGGCGGCGAGGGCATACCCCGTCGCACCGAGCGCGACGACCGCCGCCGCGGCCAACGCGGCGACCATCACGACCGTCAGTACGGCACGAGCCAGTCCGTGCAACTCGGCCGTCAGAGGCTGCTCGTCGCCGCGAACCACCAGGCCGGTGACGATGCCCAGTCCCGACAGCAGGATCGCCGACGCCGTCGGCTCGGGATCGCGACCCGCCCAGGTGACCGCCACGCCGGCGAGGAGGAGGAGCGCGATCAGGCCGCTGACGATCGCAGCGGGGAGGAGGTAGTAGCCGCGCTCCTGTCCGACGTCCAGCACGAGTTGTGTGCGACGACCAGACGGCGAGCGCGGGAAGATGGCGGCTCGCCGTCCCGTCAGCTGCGTCGCCGCTGCGACCGAGCGGTCGCCGTCCTGCACGACCGCCGCCGTCACGGAGCTGCCGGGCGGGACGAGGACCTCGGCATGGTAGGACGCCGCCTGATCAACCCCGGGGAGGTCCAGCACGAGCGGGGCGCGCTGGAGACCGAGGCGCTGGGCGACCGAGCCGTGCTCGTCGCGCACCCCCACGATCTGATCGGTGGCGAAGCGGATCAGACGCCTGCGGCTGCCGGTCTCCGGCAGTTCGATCAGCAGGATGTACGACGTGAGCAGCTGCTCGGCGATCGTCCACGCGGCGCCGCCGGCCCCGAAGGCTCCGCCCGCATCCGTCGCGAAGACGCGCTCGAAGGCGTCCTGCGAGGCGTCGCGATCCGCACCCGCGATGCGCTCGAGGAGCGGCCATGCTGCCGAGACCTCGCGAGGGCTGGCACCCTCGGACGCCGCCTCCTGGCCGATGATCGCCGCCGCCACGTGCGCGTTGAGCTCGGAGCGAACCAGCATCAGCGGCGACGATCCTTCGCGCAGGTCGAAGTCGATCAGCTGCGCCTTCCGCATGACGCCGAGCGGCACGACGAGGGGTGAGGACGCATCGCGGGGATCGAGCCGCAACTCCGCGCGCTCGCCCTCCTCCGGCAGCGCGAGGTCGACGGTCACGGCGCGGCGGACAAGCTGCCGGCTGCTGATTGCGATGTGCTCGACGCCCGTTGCATCCACGCATCCGGTGACAGCAGCAGCGGCGTGAGCGCCTGCGCGAGGCGGTCGGCGGCCTCGGCGTAGAGATGATCCCAGGAGGTCACGGGCGGGAGCATCTCGAATGCTCCGGCCAGCTTCCACACCAGGGGGCTGGCCGCTCGCGCCCGCGGCGGCCCGGTGCCCGGCCGTGATCGGGCGAGGACGAACGGGGGGCGGCGCCCTTCGCTCCCGCCAGCTCAGACCGCCGCCGTCGCCACGAGGGGCTCGATGCCGATCCCGAGCGGGCGGGAGATCGCGGTGCCGACGACGCGCAGCAGCGAGCCGTCGTCCAGCGCGCCGCGGACCGCCGCGATGTCCCGCGACATCAACCGGTCGTCGCCCATCCGCGGAGCACGCTCGCGGACGTGCGCGTACGCGGCGGCGGTGCCGGCGCCGAGGGTGATGCCCTCGCGCAGGTCGATCGCCTGCGCGGCGACGAGCAGCTCGATCGCGAACAGGCCGAATGCCGCGTCGATCGCGCGCGCCGCCTTCGCGGCGCCCTCGACCGCCATCGTCGCGTGATCCTCGATCGCGCCGGCGACGGGCACGTAGTCGAGCGACGCCGGGTTCGCCGCCAGGCGCACCTCGGCGTTGAGCGCCGTCGCCGTCTTCTGCAGCACGCCGAGCCCGACGTTGAGCCCGGGCCGGGCGGTCAGGTAGGTGGCGAGATGGGTGAAGCCCGGGTCCATCAGTCGCACGATCCGGTTGGCCGCCATCGACGTGAGCTGGGCCAGCGCGATGCCGAGCGTGTCGAGCGCGATCGACAGACCGGCGGGATGGAAGTTGCCGTCGGAGATGATCTCGCCGCTGTCGATCAGCACCATCGGGTTGTCGCCCGTCGAGTTCAGCTCGGTCTCGAGCGTGCTGCGTACGAGCTCGACGACGTCGAGCACCGAGCCGTGGACCTGGCTGGCGGAGCGGAAGCTGATCGGGTCCTGCACGCCGAGGGCCGGTCTCGAGAACCACAGGCTGGATCCCTCGAGCAGCATCCGCATCTGCTGGGCGGAGGTCATCTGTCCGGAGAAGCGGCGGGCCGCGTCGATGTGCCGGTCGAGCGCGGACGCGTGGCCGGCGAGCCCTTCCAGGCTCAGCGCCGCCGCGACGTCGGCGATCGCGAGCAGGTCGATCGCACGTGCGATCACGAGCGCGGCGTGTCCGACCGACGCCGAGTTCGCGCTCACGAGCGCGAGCCCGTCCTTCGCCGCCAGCTGCGGCGGCTCGATGCCGGCCGCGGCGAGCCCCTCGGCGCCGGTCATGCGCACGCCGTCCAGCTCCACCTCGCCCTCGCCGATCAGCGGCAGCGCGAGGTGGGCGAGCGGCGGCAGGTCCGACATCCCGATCGACCCGCGGCTCGGCACGGCTGGATGAACGCCCGCCTGGAGCATCGCGAGGATCGCGTCGAAGACCCGCGGCTGAACGCCGGCGCCGCCGCGCGTCATCCCGTTGAGGCGCGCAAGCATGATCGCGCGCACGACGTCGGTCGGATGCTCCTCGCCGACGCCCGCGGCGTGGCTCAGCAGGATGTGCCGCTGGAAGGTCGCCTGGTCCTCGTCCGCGATGCGCTGGTCCTTCAGCTCGCCGAGGTTCGTGTTCAGGCCATAGACGGGTCGCTCTCCGGCGACGAGCCGGTCGACCACGGCGCGCGACTGCCGCAGCCGCTCGCGCGCCGCCGGGGCGACGGCGACCGGCGCGCGCTGCCAGGCGACCCGCGCGACCTGCTCGATCGTCAGGTCGGCCCCCGTCAGCACGATCTCATCCCGCCGGTCGACCCGTCGCAGCAGCCGGCGCATGCGGTCCTCGGCGAGGTAGGTGTTGACCGCGAGCGCACCCGGCGGCTCGAGCCGGTCGCCGTCGGCGTCGCGCGTCCCGCGGCGACGGCCCGCGACGATCACCGCGGTCGCGCGGTAGAAGCGCGCCGCGAACCCGAGGTCGAGCTCGAGCTTCGTGCTTAGAGCAGCGTTCTCGAGCTCCAGCACGACCGATGGCTCGAGCACCTCGACCGTCCAGGGCGACGGCCCGCCGTCGATCACGGCGACGATGCCGATGATGTCGCCGCGTAGACGGCGCTCGTCGGGCAGCGTGGCGATCGTGGAAGAGGCCAGCATCGCGCCCTCCAGCAGGAGCATCACCGAGGGCAGCGGATCGCCCTCCCGGACGGGGATCTCGCCGGGCGCCAGCGTCCGCTGCAGGCCGCTGGTCGCGAGCCAGTCGACGTCCTCGTCGGTCAGCAGCCCGAGCACGTAGGCGACGCTGCTGACGGCGTCCTCGGCGACCGGCGAGGCGGGCGCGGAACCGGTGGTGGGCGGCCCGGTCGCGGCCTGTGCGGGATCGAGGTCGAGCTCGGACATGGGCACTCGGACACCATCGGCACGGGCGCTCCTGCGCTTGAGCGGCTCAAGGCGGGTTCCGCCACCGCCGATGGGTGTTCGTGATCGATCGCAACGGAACCGAACGCGGGTGGTGGGATGGCTGACGTGACAGGGGTGGTTGAGCCACGACGAGAGGCGCTGGGGCGCGAGCTGGAGGGGCGTCGCGGCATCCTCGGTGCGCTCGTCGTCGTCGCGACGGTCGTCGTCGCGCTGCTGCTCTACCTGCTCGAGGCGAAGGGGATCGGGGGGCGTCCGATCGACTTCAAGGTGGGGGAGGCACTCGGCATCGCCGCGGCCGTGCTGCTCGCCGACGCCGGCATCCTCGCCGTGCGGCTCGCGCCGCTCGAGTGGCTCTTCGGCGACATGACGAAGGTCTACCGTGCCCACGCGATCGTCGGCCTGACGATGTTCGGCCTCGTCACGGTCCACCCGCTGCTCTACGTGCTCGGCGCGCTGCCGAGAACGCGCCCCGCAACGCACATCATCGTCCCGTTTCACCTCGTCCAGCTGGACTGGATCTCGTGGATCCTGATCCTGGTGGCTCTCGCGCCGACGCTGTGGGTGCGGATCTCGTTCGACCGCTGGCGCATCACGCACATCGCGCTCGGCTGCGCTGTCGTGCTGACCGGTGTCAGCCTCCTGATCACCAGCACGACGTTCGACACGATCCAGATCACGGCGCTGCGCGTCTACCTGATCGTGCTGTTCGCCGTCGCGACCGCGTCGATCCTCTACGTCGTCGTGCTGCGGCGGCTGATCGAGCCCAAGCACGAATACCGGCTCGCCGCCGCGGTGGCGCATCCGGAGTCCGGCGCCGTCGAGCTGACGCTGTCAGCGGTCAAGCGCCCGCTGCGCTTCACCGCCGGCCAGTACACCTACGTCGACCTGATCGACGATCGGCTGCAGGTCAAGCGCGAGTACCGCGCGCATCCGTACAGCATCAGCTCCGCGCCCCGCGGCTCGGACTTGTCGGTGATCGTCGAGGCGACGGGGCGCTCGACCGAGCAGATCCAGCAGCTCGTCGCGAGCGAGCACGGACACGCGCTGCTCCACGGCGCGTACGGGCGTCTCGACTACGCCCGCGCACACAGCCGCAAGCAGCTGTGGATCGCGGGCGGCGTCGGGGTCACGCCGTTCCTCTCGATGGCGGAGCAGCTCGCCGACCGAGCCGATGCGGAAGGCCACTACGAGATCACGTTCGTGATCGCCGTCGCCGCGCGCGAGCGCGCGTTCTTCCTCGAGCGGCTCGAGAGCTACGCGGCGCGCCACGCCGGCCTCACCGTCGAGCTGTGGCCGACCGACGAGCGCGGGCACGTGACGGCCGAGGCGATCGCCGAGCTGGTGCCGGACGTGGCCGAGCGGGTCGTGCTCATATCCGGGCCCCACGCGATGATCGCCGAGCTCGAGCACGGGTTGCGCCGGCACGGCGTCCACCACGACCGCATGCGCAGCGAGGTCCCGGTCGGTCCGCCGAAGAGCTGGCGCCACGCCTCCCGTACGGTGCAGGTGCTGCGCTGGGTCGTGACGGCCGAGGTCGTGGTGTTCGTCGCCGCGGCGCTCGCGTCGACGATCGGCCGAGCGGTCACCTGAGCGTCGCGACGCCGACCGGACGGGAGCAGCCACGATGTCCAGGCTCACCGCGCGCCAGCGCGGCGTCCTGCTCGCGGCCGCCGCGGCGACGGCGCTGACGTTCTTCGACCAGACCGCGACGACCGCGGCGCTCCACGACGTCCAGCGCGATCTGCACGCGTCGGTCTCGGAGCTGCAATGGATCATGGGCGCGTACCTGCTGGCGCTGGCCGCGCTGGTGCCTGCCGCCGGCCGGCTGGCCGACATGTACGGCCGGCGGCGATTGTTCCTCGTCGGCGTGGCGCTGTTCGGCGTCGCGTCGCTCGCGTGCGCGGCGGCTCCGTCGATCGAGCTGCTGATCGCCCTGCGTGCCGTGCAGGGCATGGGCGGCGCGCTCGTCGTGCCGCTGGCGCTCGCGAACGTGGCCGTCGTCGTGCCGCAGGAGCGGCGCGGCTGGGCGATCGGCGTGCTGGCGACGGGCGGCTCGACCTTCCTCTCGCTCGGTCCGCTGCTCGGCGGCGCGATCGTCGACGCCGGCGGATGGCGGTGGGTGTTCGCGATCGGGGTCCCGATCGCGGCGCTCTCGCTGTGGGCCGGAGGGCGCTGGATGGAGGAGTCGCGCGCGCCGCGACGGCCGCCGCTCGACGCGACCGGCCTGCTGTTGCTCGCCGCCGGCCTCGGCGCGATCGTCGTCGGCCTGCTGCAGATGGAGGCATGGGGAGTCGCCGCGGCGCCGACGCTCGCCGCGCTCGGCGCCGGCGCGGCGCTGCTGGTGGCCTTCGCCGTCGTCGAGCATCGCGCCGCGGAGCCGGTCGTCGCGGTGCGGCTGTTGCGGATCCCCGCCGTCGGCGGCTTCCTGATCGCCCTGCTCGCGGGCCAGTTCGCGGTGACCGCGCTGACCGTCGAGTTGATGCTCTACCTGCAGCGCACGCTCGGCTACGGCGCGCTCGTGGCAGGGCTGCTGTTCCTCCCGACCGTCGTCGCGACGCCGCTGCTCTCGCCGACCGCCGGCCGCCTCGCCGATCGCGCACGCGGACGCCTGCTCGTCTCCGGCGGTCTGCTCGCCGCGGCCGCGGCGCTGCTGTGGATCGCGCTGCTCGCCGGCGAGCGGTCGGTCTGGCTGCTGCTGCCGGCGTTCGCCCTCTTCGGCCTCTCGCGCCCGTTCGTCTTCACGCCGTCCAGCACCGGCCCGGTCACCGCGCTGCCGCCGCGCGAGCACGGGGTGGCCGCCGCGCTCGTGACGGAGGCGTACCAGCTCGGCGCGGTCCTCGGGATCGCCGTTGCGGGCGGGCTCGTCGCCACGACGGCGGGCGTCGCCGGCTTTCAGATCGCGATCGCCGTGGCCGGTGGTCTGTGTCTCGCCGCCGCGCTCGCGACGCGGATGCTGTTGCCCTCCGAGCGGTAGCGCGACGGCCGGCGCCTGAGAGCGGGTGCCGGAATCCGCGGCCTTGCGGATCGTAGGGCCGGTACTCTGTGCCCCATGGCCCTCTCCACGCCTGCCGTCACCGGCAGCTCGGTCGCGCAGACCTGCGCATCCGCCAAGCAGGCCGCCGGTTCGCTCGCGCTGCTCGGCGCGGGCGTCAAGGACGCCGCGCTGCACGCGATCGCCGACGCGCTGATCGCGCGCACGCCCGAGATCCTCGCGGCCAACGCGCTCGACCTCGACGCCGGCCGCGCGAACGAGATCGGCTCGGCGCTGCTCGACCGCCTGCGGCTCGACGAGGACCGCATCGCGGCGATCGCCGACGGCGCCCGCGCGATCGCCGCGCTGCCCGACCCCGTCGGCGAGACGATCGACGGCCACCGCCTGGCCAACGGCGTCGACGTGCGTCGCGTGCGCGTGCCGTTCGGCGTCGTCGCCGTCGTCTACGAGGCGCGCCCGAACGTGACGATCGACGCCGCCGCCCTGTGCCTCAAGTCGGGCAACGCGGTCGTGCTGCGCGGCTCCTCGAGCGCGTTGCACTCGAACCGCGTGCTGGCGGAGATCGCGACCGAGGCGGCGAGCGCGGCGGGCGTGCCCGAGGGCGCGATCGCGTTCGTCGGCGGCGGCGGCCGCGGCGAGCTGGCCGAGCTGGCGACGCAGGACGGCGTCGTCGACCTGATCTTCCCGCGCGGCGGCGAGGGCCTGAAGGCGGCGCTCAAGGCGGTCGCGACCGTGCCCGTGATCTACGCCGCCTCCGGCAACTGCCACGTCTTCGTCGACGCCGGCGCCGACCTCGACGCGGCCGAGGCGATCGCGTTCAACGCGAAGGTCCAGCGGCCCTCCGCCTGCAACGCCGCCGAGACGCTGCTCGTGCACTCCGACGCGGCGCGGGCGTTCCTGCCGCGCGCGCTCGCCGCGCTCGCGTCCGCCGGCGTCGAGCTGCGCGGCGACGAGCGCACGCGCGCGATCGCCGGCGAGCACGGGCTCGCCGTCGCCGAGGCGACCGAGGTTGACTGGGAGACCGAGTACCTCGCGCTGACGCTCGCGGTCAAGCTCGTCGACTCGGTCGACGAGGCGATCGCGCACATCGGCCGCTACGGCAGCGGTCACTCGGAGGCGATCGTGACCTCCGACACGGCCGCCGCGCGCGCGTTCCAGCTGCGCGTCGACGCCGCCTGCGTCTACGTCAACGCGTCGACCCGCTTCACGGACGGCGGCGAGTTCGGGATGGGCGCCGAGATCGGCAACTCGACCCAGAAGCTGCACGCGCGCGGCCCGATCGGCTTGCGCGAGCTGTGCACGTTCAAGTACCTGGTGGAGGGCACCGGACAGGTTCGCTCCTGAGCCGGTCGGGCCGTCCGCATGCGCATCGGCATCCTCGGCGGCACGTTCAACCCGCCCCATATCGCGCACCTCGTGTGCGCCCAGGAGGCGCACGCGCAGCTTGCCCTCGACCGCGTCCTGCTGATGCCCGCAGGCATCCCGCCGCACAAGCAGATTTTGCCCGGCGACCCCGACGCGGAGGCCCGCTTCGAGCTCTGCCGGCTCGCGGTCGCCGACGACGAGCGCTTCGACGTCGCGCGCCTCGAGCTCGATCGCCCGGGCCGGTCCTACACGGTCGATACCCTGAAGGCGTTGCGCGAGCGCGATCCGCAGGACGAGCTGACGTTCATCGTCGGCGGCGACATGGCCACGAGCCTGCCCACGTGGCGGGAGCCGGAGGCCGTGCTGTCGCTCGCGACGCTGGCCGTCGCCGAGCGCCGCGGCGCGCAGCGCGACGAGATCGAGCGCCGGCTGCGGCCGCTTGCGGGAGCCGACCGCGTGGTCTTCTTCGAGATGCCGCGGATCGACGTCTCGTCCTCGCTGGTGCGCGAGCTCGTTCGCGCCGACCGTCCTATCCGCTACCTCGTCCCCGACCGCGTCGAGCGCTACATCGCCGAGCACGGGCTGTACCGCGCACCTGCGCGAAAGGAGACCGCATGATGATGACCGAAGCTGAGATGACCGGAGCCGAGATGGCCGCGGCGATCGCCGGCTACGCCGACGACAGAAAGGCGCTCGAGATCGTCGAGCTCGACCTGCGCGGCGTGCTCGGCTACGCCGACTACTTCGTGATCGCGACCGGGAACACCGACCGCCAGGTGAAGGCGATCCACGACGCGATCCACGAGGGGATGAAGAAGGAGCACGGGATGCTTCCGCGTCGCGTCGAGGGACTGCCGCAGGCGCAGTGGGTCTTGCTCGACTATCTGGACGTCGTCGTTCACGTGTTCACGCCGGAGACGCGCGCGTTCTACCGCCTCGAGCAGCTGTGGGGAGAGGCGCCCGCGCGGGCGCTCGGCACGTCTACCTGAGGAGCGCATCCACGCATGGGCCGGAACCTGGCAAGCCTGCTGACGGAGACGGCCGCGCGCGACGCAGAGCGCCCTGCCATCAAGCTCGACGAGCTGGTGCTCAGCTACGGGCTGCTCGACGAGGGCAGCGCGCGCGTCGCGGGCCTGCTCGCCGAGCACGGCTTCGCGCCTGGCGACCGCGTCGGGGTCATGCTGCCGAACGTGCCGCATTTCCCGCTCGTCTACTACGGCGTGCTGCGGGCCGGCGGCGTGGTCGTGCCGATGAACGTGCTGCTGAAGGAGCGTGAGGTCGCCTTCTACCTCGGCGACTCCGGCGCCCGGCTGCTGTTCGGCTGGCACGGCTTCTCCGAGCAGGCGCGGCCCGGCGCCGAGCAGGCCGGCGCGGAGCTGATCGAGGTCGTCCCGGGCGCGTTCGAGCAGCGCGTGATGGCGGCCGCGCCGCGCCGCGAGGTGCTCGCGGTCGCGGACGACGACACCGCCGTGATCCTCTACACGTCCGGGACGACGGGCCGCCCGAAGGGCGCCGAGCTGCGACACGCGAACCTCCTGGCGAACGTCGAGACGACGATCGCGACGCTGATCCAGGTGGCGCCCGACGACGTCCTGCTGGGCGCGCTGCCGCTGTTCCACTCCTTCGGCCAGACCTGCGCGCTGAACACGTCGGTCGCCGGCGGCAGCTGCCTGACGCTGCTGCCGCGCTTCGACCCGGCGAAGGCGCTCGAGATCGTCCAGCGCGACCGCGTGACGGTCTTCGAGGGCGTGCCGACGATGTACAGCGCGATGCTGCACGAGCCCGGCCGCGAGCAGTACGACGTCTCGTCGCTGCGGCTCTGCGTCTCCGGCGGCTCGGCGCTGCCCGGCGAGGTGCTGCGCGGCTTCGAGGACGCCTTCGGCTGCGCGATCCTCGAGGGCTACGGCCTCTCGGAGACCTCGCCCGTCGCGTCCTTCAACCATCCCGACCGCGATCGCAAGGTCGGCTCGATCGGCACGCCGATCGCCGGCGTCGAGATGAAGGTCGTCGGTGAGGACGGCGCCGACCTCGGCAGCGGCGAGGTGGGGGAGATCGTGATCCGCGGCCGCAACGTGATGAAGGGCTACTGGCAGCAGCCGGACGCGACCGCGGCGGCGGTGCGCGACGGCTGGCTCCGCACCGGCGACCTCGCGAAGGTCGACGAGGACGGCTACTTCTTCATCGTCGACCGCAAGAAGGACCTGATCATCCGCGGCGGCTACAACGTCTACCCGCGCGAGATCGAGGAGGTGCTCTACGAGCACCCCGCGGTCGCGGAGGTCGCCGTCGTCGGCCTCCCCGACGCCGAGCTGGGCGAGGAGGTCGGCGCCGCCGTCGCGCTCAAGCCCGGCGCGGTGGCCGACGCCGGCGAGCTGCGCGCCTTCGTCAAGGAGCGCGTCGCGGCCTACAAGTACCCGCGCACGATCTGGCTCGTCGACGAGCTCCCGAAGGGGCCGACCGGCAAGATCCTCAAGCGCGAGGTGCGCACGCCCGAGCCCGACGCGCCGACGCCGTCCTGACCGCGCCCCGCCCCCGCGGTCGCGCCCCCGGGTAGTTTGTCGCCCGGGACGGCGAATACGACGGAGGGTGAGGGTTCCACGATGTCCGATTACGTGCCGGCACGCGAGCACCGCTTCTCGTTCGGTCTCTGGACGGTCGGCCAGCAGGGTCGCGACCCGTTCGGCGACCCGACCCGCGCGCCGCTGGACCCGGTCGACAGCGTGCGGCGGCTCGGGCAGCTCGGCGCCGCGGGTGTCAGCCTGCACGACAACGACCTCGTGCCCTTCGGCAGCTCGGCGCACGAGCGGGACCGCCTCCTCGCGCGCTTCCGTGCCGCCCTCGAGGAGAGCGGCATGCGCGTCACGACGGCGACGACGAACCTCTTCACGCACCCGATCTTCAGAGACGGCGCGTTCACCTCGAACGACCGGCAGGTGCGTCGCTTCGCGCTGCGCAAGACGCTCGACGCGATCGACCTGGGCGCCGAGCTCGGCGCCTCGACGTACGTCTTCTGGGGCGGCCGCGAGGGCAGCGAGGTGACGGCCGCGAAGCCGCCGGTCGACGCGTTCGAGCGCTACCGCGAGGCGCTCGACATCCTCTGCGGCTACGTGCGCGAGCAGGGCTACGACCTGCGGCTCGCGCTCGAGCCGAAGCCGAACGAGCCGCGCGGCGACAGCTTCGTCGCGACCGTCGGCCACGCGCTCGCGCTGATCGACCGGCTCGAGCATCCGGAGCTGGTCGGCGTCAACCCCGAGGTGGCGCACGAGACGATGGCGGGGCTCAACTTCTGCCATGCGGTCGCGCTCGCGATCTGGGCCGGCAAGCTCTTCCACATCGACCTCAACTCACAGCGGATCGGTCGCTTCGACCAGGACCTGCGCTTCGGGCAGGAGGATCTGAAGGAGGCGTTCCTGCTCGTGCGGCTGCTGGAGTCCAGCGGCTACGACGGGCCGCGGCACTTCGACGCGCACGCGCTGCGGGTCGAGGACGCCGAGGGCGTCTGGGCGTTCGCCGCCGGCTGCATGCGCACGTACCTGATCCTGGCCGAGAAGGCGCGCGCCTTCGACGCCGATCCGCGCGTGGTGGACGCGCTGGCGACCGCCGGGGCGGACACGCTCGGGCTCGAGACGCTGCCCGGCGGCTACAGCGCGCAGGCGGTTCGCGCGTTGCGCGAGGAGACGTTCGACGTCGACGCGCTCGCCGCCCGCGGCTACGCCAACGAACGCCTCGACCAGCTCGTGGTCGAGCACCTGCTCGGCGTCTGAGTGACCGAGCCGGCCGCTCTCGGCGCGCCGCGGCGCGTCGACCGGATCTGGCTCGCCGGCCGCGACTAGGAGGCGCCTGCCGGCGCGATCCGCGGGCCGCCGCTCCCGGTCGTGTCCGCGGGCGCCTCGTCGTCCTCGGCCGTCAGCGGTCTGGCGATGTCCTCGAGGCTCTGGCGCTCGGCCCGCACGGCGAGGAAGAAGGCGACGATGCCGGCCGCGATCATCAGCAGCGCGCCGATCGTGAACGCGAGCGCGACCTTGCTGGGGTCTCCGGCCTTCGTCAGGCTGGAGAAGACGAGCGGGCCGACGGCGCCGCCGACGCCGGTCCCGACCGCGAAGAAGACGGCGATCGCGAGCGCACGCGTCTCCATCGGAAAGACCTCGCTGACGGTCAGGTAGGCGGAGCTGGCGCCGGTCGAGGCGAAGAACAGCACGACGCACCAGCAGGCCGTCATCGTCGTCGCGTTGAGCGAGCCGTTCTTCGTCAGCAGCGCCGTCACCAGCAGCAGCACGCCGGAGAGGACGTAGGTCCCCGAGATCATCGCGCGCCGTCCGATCGTGTCGAACAGCGGGCCCAGCAGCAGCGGGCCGAGCAGGTTGCCGGCCGCGATCACGGCGAAGTAGTAGCCCGTGTGGCCCGGTGCGACGCCGAACAGTCTCGTCAGGATGTTGGCGTAGCCGAACGTGATCGCGTTGTAGAGGAACGCCTGGCCGATGAAGAGCGAGAGGCCGAGGACCGTGCGCTTCGGGTAGCGCGCCACGATCGTGCGCGCGATCGTGACGATCCCGATCGACTTCCGCTGGCGGATCGTGATCGTCTCGTCGACCGGCGGGAGCGGCTCGCCGGTCTCCTCCTGCACCTTGCGCTCGGCCGCCTCGACGATCCGCTCGGCCTCCTCCTCGCGGCCGTGGATCATCAGCCAGCGCGGACTCTCCGGCACGTTGCGGCGGACCAGCAGGATCACGATCCCGAGCACGACGCCGAGGCCGAACGAGATCCGCCAGCCGACGTTGCCGGGGAAGATGCTCTCGTTCAGCGCGACGATCGACAGCAGCGCGCCGCCGATCGCGCCGAGCCAGTACGTGCCGTTGACGGCGATGTCGACGCGGCCGCGGTGCTTGCTCGGGATCAGCTCGTCGATCGCGGAGTTGATCGCCGCGTACTCGCCGCCGATGCCGAAGCCGGTCATGAAGCGGAAGAAGAAGAACCACGCGGGCGTGAACGAGAGCGCCGTCATCGCGGTCGCGAGCAGGTAGACGGCGAGCGTGATCATGAACAGCTTCTTGCGGCCGAGCCGATCGGTCAGCCAGCCGAAGAAGAGCGCGCCCGAGCAGGCGCCGAGGACGTAGATCGTCGCCCCGATGCCCGAGACGTTCGCGGCCGAGATGTTCAGCCCGCTGCCGGGCTCGCCGATCCGGCCGGCGACGTTGCCGACGATCGTGACCTCGAGGCCGTCGAGGATCCAGACCGTGCCGAGGCCGATCAGGATCGTCCAGTGCCAGCGCGAGAACGGCAGCCGGTCGAGCCGTGCCGGGATGTCGGTCTTGATCGTCGCGGTCTGGATCTCGCGGCTCATCGTCTGCTCCTCCTCCTGGCCCGATCCGAGCCGTACCCGGTGGCCGGGAGGGGGGAAACTCCGTTCGGCGCGGCGGCCCTCGGGCGCGGCCGCCCCGTCCGCGATTCGACCCGGGCCGAAGCGGACACCTCACCCTTCGATGGCCCGCGCGTCCTCGCTCCAGGAGCTGCTCGTCCGCCGCTTCCGTCTCGCGGAGCGCGGCTCGAGCGTGCGGATCGAGCTGCTCGGCGGCGTCGCCACGTTCCTGACGATGAGCTACATCCTCTTCGTCAACCCGGCGATCCTGTCGGTCGCCGGGCTGCCGCTGGAGGCGGTCGCCGTCACGACCGCGATCGCGGCGGCGGTCGCGACGGCGGCGATGGGGCTGATCACGAACCTGCCGTTCGCGCTCGCGCCCGGCCTCGGCATCAACGCGATCGTCGCCTTCGACCTCGTGCTCGCTCGCGGCCTGCGCTGGCAGGTCGCGATGGCGGTGATCGTGATCGAGGGACTGCTGGCGGTCGTGCTCGTCGTGGCCGGCTTCCGCGAGGCGATCATGCGCGCGATCCCGCTCTCGCTGAAGCTCTCGATCGGCGTCGGGATCGGCCTCTTCATCGCGCTCGTCGGCCTGCGGGAGGGCGGCATCGTGGTCAGCAGCCCGGCGACCGGGCTGGCGCTCGGGGAGATGACGAGCGGACCCGTGCTCGTGTCGCTCGGCGGGATCGCGGTCGCCGCCGTGCTGACCGTGCGCGGCGTCCGCGGCGCGATCCTCTTCGGCGTGCTGGCGGCGACGGCGCTCGGGCTGCTCGCCGGGGTGCTCCACGGGCCGAGCGGCATCGCGCGGCTGCCGCACAGCCGCGACTTCGACACGATCGGGCAGGCGCTCGAGCCGTCGAACCTCCGTGCCGCGCTGTCGCTGTCGCTCGTGCCGGTCATCTTCGCGCTCTTCATGAGCGACTTCTTCGACACGGTCGGCACTGCGGTCGCCGTCGGTCGCAGCGGCCGGCTGACAGACGACGACGGCAACCTTCCGAACGTCAACCGCCTGCTGCTGGTCGACTCCGCGGCGGCGGCGATGGGCGGCGCGCTCGGCACCTCGAGCGTGACGACGTACGTCGAGAGCGGCGCCGGCGTCGCCGAGGGGGCGCGCACGGGCCTCAGCTCGCTCGCGACGGCGGCGCTGTTCTCGCTCGCGATCCTGTTCGTGCCGCTGATCGCCCTCGTCGGCCAGGGCGTGCCGCTGAACGCAGACGTGACGCTGCACCCCGCCGTCGCGCCGGCGCTCGTGATGGTCGGCTACCTGATGATCCGGCTCGTCGCCGAGATCGACTGGAACGACCCCGAGCAGGCGCTGCCGTCGTTCCTCGTGATCGTCGGGATCCCGCTGACCTACTCGATCGCGGCCGGCATCGGCTTCGGCGTGCTCGGCTACGTGCTGGTGCTGGCGGCGCGCGGTCGCATCCGCGCGCTGCACCCGCTGATGTGGGTCGTGACCGCCCTCTTCGTCGTCTACTTCGCCGCCGACTGGCTCAGCGCGCACGTCTTCTGAGGAGCGGCGGGCGCGGCGAACGCGCTAAACAAACGGGTGCGCCGGCCCGTCGTACTGCGCATGAGCTGGCCGGACCGCCGGCCGGCCGCCTACGGGTTCCTGGCCGCGTCGATCTTCCTGTGGGGGACCTCGTACTGGCCGACCGAGATCGCCGGCCGGCACGTGTCGTCGGTGATGCTCGCGGCGCTGCGCTCGCTTCCGGCGGCCGTCGTGCTGCTGGCCGCGGTCCCGCTGCTGCATGCGCGGCTCCCGCGTGGGCGCACCGCCGTCTGGTCCGGCGTGACGGGATTGCTGATGGTCGGCGTCTTCTTCTTCGGGCTGACGGAGGGGACCGTCCGCGCGGGCGGCGGCAACGCCTCCGTGCTGGCGAACAGCTCGCCGTTCGTCGTGCTCGTGCTCGGACGCGTGTTCCTCGCGGAGCGGATCTCGTGGGCCGGCGTCGGCGGGCTCGCGCTCGGCTTCGGCGGCGTCGTGATGATGGTCTCCTCCCAGCTCGGCGGCGGCCACGGCAGCGACCTCGCGCTCGGCTTCGCGCTCGACATCGCGGCCGCCGTCGCGTGGGCGATCGGGACGCTCATCATCAAGCGGCTCGTCGCGCGCGACCCGGCGCTCGACCTCGTCGGCTTCACCGCCGGCCAGTACGTCGCCGGCGGGATCGCGCTGATGATCGCCGCGCTCGCGGTCGACGGCACGGGCGGAACCGACTGGGGCTCGGGCGGCACCTGGGGGCCGCTCGTCTACCTGATCCTCGGCAACTCGGCGGCGGGCTCGATCTTCTACTTCGCCGCGCTCAAGCGGCTCTCGGCGACGCACGCCGCCGCCGGCCTCTTCCTCGTCCCGGTCGTCGCGGTCATCGTCGACGTCGCGCGGGGCCGCACGCCGACCGCGCTCGTGCTCGCCGGCATGGCGCTCACGATCGCCGGCGTCGCGCTGGCGAACCTGCCGCCGACGGCGACAAGGCGTACCTGACGCGGATCAACCTCGACGTGACGGATCCCGAGCACCGCGTCGCGCTGCTCAACAGATCCCAGCGCGACGGCACGACCGGGCTCACGACGATCGACGGCTCGACGTACGACCCGTTCAACGGCAAGCTCCTCTTCACGAGCGAGAACGGCAGCGGCGGCGGGGTCGTCTCGACCGCGCTGCGGTGGAGCGGCAGCGAGGCTCCCGCGCTCGCCTACCTCGACGGCTCGATCGGCAGAGCAGGCTACGAGGGCGTCCAGGTCGACAAGCAGGGGACGGTCTACCTCGTCGAGGACACGGGCGGCTCGAGCGCGAACGCGGACGGCGTCAAGCAGCCGAACTCGTTCGTCTACCGCGTCAAGCCGACGAAGCTGAGCGGCGACCTGAGCCGCCGAGCGGCGGCGGCTACTTCTTCCTCCTTCCGGGCACGCGCGACGCGCAGGACTGGGTCGGGTCGGGGCTGTTCGTCTAGCTCCCGCGCTCGACGGGCGGCTCCGCCGCGCCGTCGCCCCGCGTCGCCTGCTCGAGCAGGAACACGAACGAGGCGTACGGCCGGCCGGTGACCTGCGCCAGCGCCAGCTCGCACGTGCGGTTGCTCGAGATCCAGGCCTCGGGCGCCTGGCCGGCGTCGGTGCGGGCGGCGAGCGAGGCGGCGGCGTCGCGCAGGGCGGAGGCGGGCAGCTGGGGGTGCAGCAGGCCGCGGTCGCCGGCCATCCCGCAGCAGGTCGTGCCGTCGGGCACGACGACCTCGTCGGCGAGCGTCGCGAGCAGCGCCGCGAGCTTGCCCCCGACCCCGAGATGGCTGGCGGAGCAGGTCGGGTGCAGCGCGACCGAGCCGACGCGGCGGGTCACCGTCAGGCGCGGCAGCAGGCGGTCGTGCGCCCAGGCGACGGCGTCCAGCAGCTCGATCGATGCGAAGCGCTCGCGCGCGGCGTCGTCCTCGAGCGCGTCCGCCACCTCGGTCAGCAGCCCGTGCGCGCAGGAGCTCGCGTCGATCACGACCGGCAGTCGTCCGCCGTCGCTCCAGCGCCACAGCGCGTCGGCCGTCGTGCGTGCCATCCACGCGTGGCCGCGACGGTAGCCCTTCGACGCCCACGGCGTCGCGCAGCAGTGCCCCGCGGCGTCGACCGGGATCCACAGCGGCAGCCCGGCCCGCGCCGAGACGGCCACGAGCGTCTCCGGCAGCGTCGGCCGCGGCGCGGTGCCGGCGGCGTTGCCGAAGATGCGGTTGAGGCAGGCCGGCAGGTAGACGGCCGCGGCGCGCGCGCTCGTCGTCGCCGGCAGCCTCGCGGGCGCCGGCGGCGGCATGCCGGGCGGATAGGCCGGCAGCAGGTCCTCGCTGACATGCCGGCGCAGCGCCGCTGGAACGGCGCCGGCCGCCTGCTCGCCGACCACGCGCGCTGCCAGGCGGCCCGCTCGCAGCCCGCCGCGTGCGGCCCGCTCGACCGTCGCGAAGCGGCGCGCGACCGCCAGTGCGACCGCCTCCTCGCGGTCGCTGCGCTGGGCGCGGCGGAAGCGCTTCACGAGCGTGCCGACGTCGAGCCCGATCGGGCAGGCCGGCGCGCACGAGCCGTCGGCGGCGCAGGTCTCGATCACGTCGTGCTGGAAGTCCGCCAGCAGTGCCTCGGACACCGGGGACCCCTCGGGCTGGCGCGCCAGCTCGCGCCGCAGCACGATCCGCTGCCGCGGCGTCGTCGTCGCGGCGCGGCTGGGGCAGACCGGCTCGCAGAAGCCGCACTCGACGCAGCTCGTGACCTCCTCCTCGATCGGCGGCTGCGTCTTGAGGTCGCGCAGGTGGACGCCGGGATCGCGATTCAGCACGACGCCGGGGTTGAGCACGCCGTGCGGGTCGGCCAGCCGCTTGATCCGCCACATCAGCTCAGTCGCGTGCTCGCCCCACTCGCGCGCGACGTACGGCGCGATGTTGCGGCCGGTCCCGTGCTCGGCCTTCAGCGAGCCGTCGTAGTCGTCGACGATCAGGGCGACGAGCCGCTCCATGAACGCCTCGTAGCACTGCCGGTCCTCCTGCTTCGAGAGGTCGGGCGTCAGCTGGAAATGGAGGTTGCCGGCCGACGCGTGGCCGGCGACGCCGACGAGGAAGCCGTGCTCGGCCAGCAGCGCCTGCAGGTCCTGCGCGCACGCGCCGATCCGCTCGGGTGCGACGCAGACGTCCTCGACGATCAGGGCGGTGCCGGGCAGCCGCAGCCGCCCGACGAGGCCGAAGAGACCCTCGCGGACCGTCCAGGCGAGCTCGATCTCCTGCGCCGAGCGGGTGAAGTCCGGCGCCAGCAGCAGGTCGCAGCGTTCCAGCACACGTCGCGCCGCCGCCTCGTGGAGTCCCAGCTCGTCGCCGTCGGCGCCTGCCAGCTCGACCAGCAGCGCTGCCGACTCCGGCGGCAGCTCTCTCCAGTGCGCGGGCGTGCCGGGCATGCCCCAGCCGGCTGCGATCAGCGCCGGCGCGACCATCAGCTCGACCGCACGGGCACCGGCCGCGACGAGCTCGCCGACCGGCTCGACGGCGGCGTCGATCGAGGCGAAGTGGAGCCACGCGACGGCCGTCTGCGCCGGCTCCGGCCGCGTCGCGAAGACCGCCTCGGCGACGAACGCGAGCGTCCCCTCGGAGCCGACCACGAGCCGGCGGAAGATCTCCAGCGGGGTGTCGGCGTCGAGCAGCGCGCAGAGGCGGTACCCGGTCGTGTTCTTGATCGCGAACTTGCGCCGCACCCGCGCGGCCAGCTCGTCGTCGGCGCGCAGCTCGTCGCGCAGCTCGATCAGCCCGCGCGCCAGCTCCGGCTCGGCCGCCGCGAAGGTCTCCTCGGCGCCCGGTGCGGCGGTGTCGATCGTGGTGCCGGACGCCAGCACGAGCGTCATCGACTCGACCGTCGAGTACGCGTCCCAGGTCGTGCCGCAGCGCATCCCGCCGGAGTTGTTCGCGATCACCCCGCCGACGGTCGCGACCTCCTTGCTGGCGGGATCGGGGCCGAGCGCGACGCCGTGGCGGCGCAGCACGCGGTTGGCGTGCCCGAGCAGCGTGCCGGCCTCCACGCGTGCACGGGCGCCGCCGTCCTCGACCCGCACGCCGGACCAGTGCCGGCGCACGTCGACGAGGATGCCGTCGGTCTGGCCCTGCCCGCTGAGGCTCGTGCCGCCGCCGCGGAAGGTCACCGGCGTGCCGCCGGCGCGCGCGTGGCCGAGGACCTTGGCGACGTCCCCGGCGTCGTGGGCCATCACGACCGCCTGCGGGATCAGCCGGTAGGGGCTGGCGTCGGAGGCGTAGCGGATCAGGTCCAGCGGTCGCGTCAGCACGCGCTCGGCGCCGAGCAGCCCGATCAGCTGCGAGCGCAGCGGCTCGGGCGTGCCGAGCGCGACGCGGTCGGGCGCGCGGTCGGCGGCCGGCTCGCCGGGCGGCCGGCCGATGCGGGCGGGATCGGGGGAGAGCAGCTTCGTCATCTCGCGGTCCGCCTAGAAGAGCGACATGCCGGGGGTGACGCCGACCTCGACGAGCCGCGGGTCGGAGGAGCCGAGCGCGGCCTCCAGCGCGCCGTGCAGCGCGTCGCGCCCCTCGACGCGGTCCGAGCGCACGCCGTAGCCCTGCGCCACGGCGGCGGTGTCGAGCGCCGGCAGCTCGAGCCCGGGCGCGCCCTCGACCCCCTCCAGCTGCGCGAACCACTTGAGGATCGCGTACTCGCTGTTGCGCAGGACGAGGAACGTGACCGGCACGCCGTAGGCGGCGGCCGTCCACATGCCCGTGATCGCGTACTGCGCCGAGCCCTCCCCGAGCACGCAGACGACCGGCCGGTCCGGCTCGGCGAGCTGCACGCCGATCGCCGCCGCGAGCCCGAAGCCGAGCCCGCCGCTGGAGCCGAAGTAGTAGCTGCCGGGCCGCGAGATCCGCAGGCGGTTGCGCAGCGAGAGCGTGCTCGACGGCGACTCCAGGACGACGATCGCGTCGTCGGGCAGGAGCGCGGCGAGCGTGCCGTGGACGGAGCCGGGGTCCATCGGCGTCGTGTCCTGCACCGGCGGCGGGTCGCCGAGCGGCTCGGGCAGCGGGCGGCGCGTGTCGTCGGCCAGCTCGTCGAGCAGCGCGTCGAGCGTCAGCCGCACGTCGGCGACGAGCGCGTCGCCGACCGGGGCGCGCGCCGCCTCGTCGGGATCGTTCGTGATCGCGACCAGCTCGCTGCCGTCGGCCAGCGCCGGGCCGGGGATGTGGGGGTAGTACGGGAAGACGGAGGAGCCGACGACCAGGATCAGGTCGTGGCCGGCGAGCGTCTGGCCGGCCGGGCCGATCGCGGGCGGCAGCACCCCGCGGAACTGGGGATGACCCTCCGGGAAGCCGATCCGGCCGCCGCCGGGAGCCGGCGTCGCCCAGACCGGCAGCCGCTGGCGCTCGGCGAGCGCGACGCCCAGCTCCCAGGCGCCGCTCGCGTCGATCTCCGGTCCCGCCACCATGACGGGGCTGCGCGCCGCCTCGAGCCGGCGCGCGAGCGCCCGCACCGCCGTCGGCTCGGCCGCCG
>JAOPZA010000045.1 GCA_025964325.1 Conexibacter sp. | reverse complement strand
GCGAGGTCGGAGCAGTGCCAGTAGAGCCCGTGCTCGACCGCGAAGCGGGCCTCCGGAGCGGCGTGGACGGACGCCTCCCGCAGGGCGGGCGCGACCGGCTCCTCGGCCTCCGCGCCGGCGTCGCCGTCCGCTCCCGCGACCAGCGCCGGCGCGCCGGCGGCTCCCGCGACGAGCGCCGGCGCGGCGAGCGGCGTGACGGCCAGCGCCGGGGCGGCCAGCGCGGCCGCCCCTCCGAGCAGCTCGGGCGCCTCGCCCGCCGCGAGCTTCCGCACGCTGGCCGCGAACAGCTGCCGCACGAGGCCCCAGGCGAACTGCTGCTCCAGCTCGGAGCCGCGCGCCGACAGGATCGTCAGGCCGGTCCGATCGCCCCGCGCGCAGGCGGCGTCCATCAGGCGCGTCTTGCCGGCCCCCGGTGCGCCGCGGACGAGCAGCAGGCCGCCGGCACCGCTGCTCGCGCGGGCGAGCCCGTCGGCGATCGCGCGCAGCTCGACGTCACGCTCGAGCAGCGTGGTCGCGGCGCCGTCACTGTGCGGTCGCGAATCCGGCGGGTGCACGAGCTGGGTCCCTTCGAGCTGGGCCGGCCGTCCGGCGACGCAACGCTACTACGCACGCCGCGCGCCGGCCACCGCCGACCGCTGCCGGCTCGTGTCCCGATTCCGACGTTCTGTGACGGTTTCCGGGCGCCCGCATGCAGCTGGCGCCCGGCGGCGGTCAGCCGAGTACGTCGAGCTCGAGGCAGGCCGCCGGCGCACGCCAGCCACACCCGTGCATCCCGCACACTGCGACCGAACCTACGAATCGGGACACTAGTCGGCCCGGGGCGCCGTCACGCGCCGCCGGTCGGCCACTGCGTGCGTCGCGCTCAATTGACACAGGAGGAAGAACGAACGAGCGTCGGTGACCGCGGAGGCGTACGTGGGATCCTCGTTCGAGCCGTAGGCGGCGGATTCCAGCGTGAGGCCCGCGGAGGACGTGCTCGCCGCCTTCAGCTGCGCGGCGCTCGGATCCCGCACCACCTGGACGGCGGCCATCATGCCGTGGTCCTCGTGGAAGGTGACGTGGCAGTGGAAGACGAACTTGCCGGTGAAGTCGGTCGGTCGCATGCGGATCACGACGCTCGAGTTCGGCGGGATCGCGACGTTGTCCTCGTAGTCGATGTACGGCACGCGTCTGCCGGCGACGCTGATCACCTGGAAGTCGTTCACGTGGATGTGGAAGGTGTGCCACTCGGTGTTGGCGTTCACCAGCGTCCACTCCTCCAGTGAGTTGAGCTTCATGGTGAGCACGCGGTTGGGGTCGAACGTCATCCCGTTGAAGGTGAACGCCGTGTTGTCGCCGGGGAGCGGCGTCTCGTTGAAGACGATCTTCCGCCGCCGGTCGACGTGCGCTCTCCGCAGGTCGACGGGATGGCTGAGCGCGCCGTGTGGAGCAGCAGGCTCGACAGCCGCCCGCTTGCCGGCCGAGCGCACCGTCAGCACCGTCTGGTTCGGCGTCGGGCCACCGTTCTTCGGCTGCTCCCCGCCCGGGAACTGCGCGAACGGCTTCGCCTTCAGCGGATAGCTCCCGGGCGGCCCGCCACGCACGAGCACCTCGCGCCGCGAGCCGGGGGCGATCATCAGGTCGCCGACGCTCTTCGCCCTCGGCAGCGTGTTCCCGTCCTCGGCCAGCACCTGCAGGTTCTGGCCGGCGAGGTGGAGCACGACGATGCGGTTGTCGTTCGCGTTGAAGATCCGCCAGCGCTGGAGCTGTCCGGGCCGGATCTTCACGGTCGGGTTCACGACCCCGTTCACGCGCAGCGGCGTGTCGGCCTCGACGCTGTCGGCGACCGGCAGCACCTTGCCGTCTCTCACCTCGCTGCTCTCGATCATCATCCAGCGTTGCGGAACGTGCCGCAGCGACGGGAGCCGATCGAGGCCGCCCTCCTCGACGATCGCGCCGGCGAGCCCGCCGAAGATCTGCGGCTCGACGTACATGTGGTGATGCGGGTGGTACCAGTAGGCGCCGGGCGGGTTGTCGAGCGGGATCTGGTAGCGATAGGTGAAGCGCTGGCCCGGCTTGATGTCGAGGTAGACGTTGTCCTGATTGCCCGACGGCGAGATGTGGAAGCCGTGGGTGTGGAGGTTCGTCGGATCCGGGAGGTCGTTCTTGAAGTGAACGATCATCCGGTCGCCGGCGCACACGACGAGCGTCGGGCCCGGGTAGCTTCCCTCGTAGTTCATCGCGATCGTGCGGCGGCCGTCCATCGTCACCGGTCCGATCGAGGCGCGCATGGAAGTCTCGAGCAGGCCGCCGCGGCTGTAGCGCAGCGGCGGCTCCGGGAAGCCGTCGCGGATCAACGGCGGCGTGTCGCGGTGGCAATCCGATCGCGCGGGTGGCGCCGCTCCGGCACTGGTCGCGGCGACGCCTCCGACGGCCAGGCCGACGACCGCCATGACGGCCCCGACCAGGCCTCCCCCGAGCTTCATCGCGCCAGTATCGCAAGTTTCTGGCCTCAGCCGTGCCAGCTGGCCGTAAGTACGAGGCAGACGGCCAGCTCGGTCAGCGCGATCGTGGCGCCGAGCGTGTCGCCGGTGCGTCCGCCGACCGCGCGCCGCGCCCACGCGATCGACCCCAGCGCGAGGACGGCGGCGGTCGCGATCGCGGCGAGGCCGCGCAGCGGACCGGCCGCCGCAACGGCGGCGCCGGCGGCGATGACGGACCCGACCGCCAGCGCGAGGCGCCCGACGGCGAAGCCGGCGCCGAGGCCCT
>JAOPZA010000019.1 GCA_025964325.1 Conexibacter sp. | reverse complement strand
CGCGAGCAGCTCGGACGGCTCGCCCACGCCACCGGGGTCGAGCCGCTGCGGCTGCCGCGGGTCGTCGCTCCGGCGCTCGACCGCGGCGCGCTGGCCGGCCTCGCGGACGCGCTGGAGCCCGTCTTATGACCGTCGCCGAGGTGCTCGCCGGCACGCGCGTCTGCGTCGTCGGCGGCTCCGGGGGCGTCGGCAAGACGACGACCGCCGCCGCCGTCGCGGCCGGGATGGCGGCGGAGGGGCTGAAGGTCGCCGTCGTCACGATCGACCCGGCCAGGCGGCTGGCGGACGCGCTCGGCCTCGACGAGCTCGACAACGCGCCGCGGCGCGTGGCGCCGGAGCCGTTCGCGGCGGCGGGCCTGTCGCTCGGCGACGGCGAGCTGTGGGCGATGCAGCTCGACCCGAAGCGGACCTTCGACGAGCTGATCGCGCGGCTCGCCCCGGACGAGCGCACGCGCGACGAGATCTTCGCCAACCGCATCTACCGCGAGCTGTCCGGCGCCGTCGCCGGCTCGCAGGAGTTCACGGCGATCGCGAAGGTCCACGAGCTGGCGCAGACCGGCGACTTCGACCTGCTCGTGCTCGACACGCCGCCGTCGCGCAACGCGCTCGACTTCCTCGACGCGCCCGACCGCCTGACGCAGTTCTTCGAGGGTCGCGCGCTGCGGGTGCTGCTGAAGCCGAGCGGGCTCGGGATGCGGCTGCTCGGGCGTGGGACGGGGGTGATGCTGTCGATCCTGAGGCGCGTCACCGGCGTCGACCTGCTGACCGACCTGACGAGCTTCTTCCGCCTGCTCGGCGGCCTCGTCGACGGCTTCAGGGAGCGTGCGCGGCAGGTCGACGCGCTGCTGGCGGATCCCGGCACCGCGTTCCTCGTCGTCACGTCGCCGGAGCGGGAGCCGATCGAGGAGACGATCTACCTCGACCGCACGCTGGCGCAGGCGCGGATGTCGCTCGCCGGCGCGATCGTCAACCGCGTCCACCCCGATCACCTCGGCCCCGCCGAGGAGGCGACCGTCGCCGAGCTGCTGACCACCGACGCCGGCCTCTCCGCCGCGCTCGCCCGCCGCGTCGCGGAGAGCTTCCGCGAGCACCAGCTGCTCGCGCGCCGCGACGACGCCAACGTCGCGCGCCTGGCGGCGGAGCTGCGCGCCGTGCCGCTCGTGCTGGTGCCCCAGCTCGACGCCGACGTCCACGACGCGGTCGGGCTCGTGGCGCTCCACCGCTACCTGTTCGCAAGCGCCGAGGAGCGGGCGCGGCTGATGGCCGAGGCGGTCGCGTAGCCGTCGCCCGGCGCCGGGCGCCGGCCACCGCGTCACGCGGTGGCCGTCGCGCCCGGCGAGCGCCGAGCCGGCGCCGTCAGCTCAGCGGCAGCGCCTGCGTGTGCTCGATGCGGACGGCCTGCAGCGCGCCCGGGTCGAGCCCGAGCTGCTTCAGGATCGTCGGCGCGATGCGGGTCGTCTCGACGGCGTCGCTCACGACGCGGTGCCGGTCGACCGACGCACCCGCAACGACGAGCGGGACGGCGCGGTCCTGCGGGTTGTCGCCGCCGTGCTCGGCGATCTTGCCGTGGCCGCCCGTGTAGACCGAGCCGACCTGCGCGATGCCGATCAGGTCCGGCACGCGCGCGTCGCTCTGCGGCACGCCCATCCGCTGCGCGGCGTCCGCGCCGGCGTAGACCTGGCGCAGGCCCGAGGCCGTGTACGGCTTCGGGGCGCCGTTGACGTCGTTGCCCGTCCCGGCGTGCGTGAGGAGGAACTGCTTGGCGAACGCGAGCGCCGCCGGCGAGCGGTCGTTGAGCCACATCAGGATGCCGTCGTCGTCGATCGAGAACGCCACCAGCGGCGCGGTCGCGCTCGGGTTGGCCGTTCTCCAGGCCGCGTCGAGCGCGTCGACGATCGGGCCGTCGGGGATGCGGGTCAGCTGCGCGGAGTTGGTCGGCGACTGGCCGTGCTTGGCCGACAGGATGATGTCGGTCGACCGCGCGAGGTGCTGCGATCTGATCGCGGCGAGCATCGTCGCGACCTGCGCGTCGATGGAGTCGAGCGAGCGCTGGACGAGCGGGCCGGGCGTGCCGTCGGCGGCGTAGCCGCCGGTCAGCCCGTTCGAGGTCGGCAGCTTCTCCGCCGTCGAGACGGTCTGGAAGTTCATCCCGAAGATCCCCGGCGTGCCGACCCGCTGGGTCCCGCTGTGGTCGAGGCCCTTGATCTCGTTGACGACCGCCTGGACCTTGTAGCTGTCGTACTGCTGCGTCAGCGCGTTGTCCGTCGTCCAGTCGTCGGCGGCGCCCGCGGTCGGCGCGGCGCTGTTGATCTCGGGCGTGAAGAGGTCCTGGATCCCGGCGCCGGAGGGGCCGTTCAGCAGGTCGTAGGCCGGGTGCTTGTCGGACCAGGCGGTGCGCAGCCCGGCGCCGCGCGCGACCTCGAAGATCGTGTTGACCTTGAGGTAGGAGTGCGGGTAGACGGGCGTGCAGGTCGCCGGGTCGACCGGCAGTTGCGCGGGGTCGATCAGCGTCGTCGGGTTGCCCGTCATCGCGAGGATGCTGCCCGGCAGCCCGGCGAGGCCCTGGCCGGCGTCGAGCGCGTGCGGGTTCCTGTCGGCCTGCTCGAAGTACGTCACCTCGGCCCCGGCGGTCGCGCCGGCGCAGCTCGTCGTGCCGGGCGGCAGCAGCGCGCGGTTGTAGCTGTCGTCGTAGTAGACGCCCGTGCTCGACGGGTTGCCGCCGGTCACCTGCGCGGTCATGCCGGGGAACGAGTCCGACGGGAACGGCGTCTGCGCGTGGGTGAACTCGACGCCGCCGTTCGTCAGCGCGGCGAGCGCCGAGGACGGGTGCGCGGTGACGTAGGCGGCGAGGTCGGACTGGTGCAGGCCGTCGACCGACAGCAGCAGGACGTGCTTGACCGCGCCGTGGCCATTGCCGCCGCCGTGGCCCTCGTGGCCGCGGTCTCCGCGGCCGTGCCGATGGCCGCCCTGCGCGTGATGTCCGTCGGACCGCGCGTGCCGCTGATCGGCGGAGGCGGCCGGCGCGAGCCCGAGTGCCGTGATCGCTCCCACGGCGCCGAAGGCGCCGAGCAGCCGCGCCCAGCGGCCTGCCGACGATGGTGACGTGTGCATCCTGTCGTCTCCCTTGTCGCTGATGTGCGAAGCACTCTGCGACCGTGCCGGCCCGATCTCGTTGCCGCGCGGTGACGAAGCTGTGAAGGAACGTTCAGGTTCGCGCCGGGCCCGAGCGATCGAGCGGTGGCGTGCCGGCCGACGGCCCTCTAGTCTCGACCGCCATGGACTTCGCCGCGGAGGGGCTGCTCGACGACATCGACGGCGAGACGGCGCGCGCGGAGCGCCTGGCGCTGCTGGCGCAGCTGCGCGCCGACGGCGTCGGCCTCGAGGAGCTCAAGCGCGCGGCGGCGGAGCAGCGGCTCCCGCTGCTGCAGGTCGAGCGCGCGCTCGGCACCGAGCGCCACACGCCGCGCGAGGTGGCCGACGAGATCGGGATCGACGTCGAGCTGGTGCTGCGCCATCGCGCCGCGCTCGGACTGCCGCGGCCCGAGCCCGACGAGCGGGTGCTGACCGACAGCGACCTCGAGGCGGCGCGGCGGCTGAGCGCCTTCCACGCCGCCGGCCTGCCGGCGGAGGGCATCCTCGAGGTCTCGCGCGTGCTGGGCGAGGGGCTCGCGCGCGTCGCCGCGACGCTGCGCCCGCTCGTGCGCGAGACCTTCATCCATCCCGGCGACAGCGAGCGCGAGCTGAGCGAGCGCTACGCGACCGTGACCCAGCAGCTCGGCCCGGAGCTCGGCCCGGTGATGCAGCACATCCTCAACATGCACCTGCGCGACCAGCTGCGCAGCGATGCGGTCGGCCAGGCCGAGCTGCGCAACGGGCCGCTGCGCGGCACCGTCGAGGTCTCGATCGCGTTCGCCGACCTGGTCGGCTTCACGAAGCTCGGCGAGCGCGTGCCGGCCGAGGAGCTGGGCGCGATCGCCGGCCGCCTCAGCACGCTCGCGAGCGATGTGCTGCGCTCGCCGGTCCGGCTCGTGAAGACGATCGGCGACGCGGCGATGCTCGTCTCGCCCGATCCCGACGCGATGCTCGACGTGACGCTCGAGCTCGTTGCAGCGGCCGAGGCCGAGGGCGCCGACTTCCCGCGGCTGCGCGCGGGGATCGCGACCGGCGCGGCGCTCGGGCGCCAGGGCGACTGGTTCGGCAGCCCCGTCAACCTCGCCAGCCGCATCACCGGGATCGCGCGCGCAGGCAGCGTCGTCGCCGCCGCCACGACGCGCGACGCCGCCGCGGCGTCCCGGTGGCGCTGGTCGTCGCTGCCGGCCCGGCGGCTGAAGGGCGTCGACCACCCCGTCTCGCTGTTCCGCGCGCGGCGCGCGGCCGATCAGGCGGGAGCCGCGCGCTGAGCGAGCGCGGGCGTTAGGAGCCTGTCAAAGGACTCGACGGCTCCTAGAAGACGGCGACCGCGGAGGCGGCCTCGGCCAGCAGCTCGTCCGCGAGGCTGCGCACGTCCGAGTCGAGGTGGCCGCAGAGGACGTCGCGCAGCAGCGCGCGGAGGTGGCCGGCGAGCTCGTCGCAGAGTCCGTCGGCGCCGGCGTTCGCCGCAGCCGCCAGCCCCGCCACGACGGTGCGTTCGAGCGTGACGGTGCGGGCGATCCGCTCGGCCAGCGCGGCGCGCTCGGCGGGCAGCCCGCAGATCGCGGAGAGGCGCTGCGCGAGGCGGCCGCTGTCGACGCCCTCCGGCTCCAGCAGCGCCCGCAGCGCCAGCAGATCGTCGGTCAGCGCCTCGAACGGCGTCTCGCGCTCGCGCGCCAGCTCGAACCGCCGCAGCGCCCAGGCGACCTCGCCCCCGCGGGGCGTGCGGCGCGCGATCAGGCTGCAGAAGGCGCGCAGCTCGTCCTCCTGGTCGACGCCGAGGGTCGTGCGGCCGCGGGCACGGCCGCTCGAGCCGAGCGGGGCGAGCGTCCAGGAGCCGCCGTCGACGCGCGCCCAGGCGAGCGGGCCGAGCGCGTAGGAGCCGGCGTCGAACAGCCGCAGCGCGCTCAGCAGGCGGCGGAAGCGGGTGCGGGCGGTCGTCATCGGGGGGCCGGCGATGCGGTCGCCCTCGACCGTCAGGACCGCGAGGACGGAGCCGTGCTCGACGTCACCGGGCGTCGACCAGACGGCCTCGGGCGGCACGTCCGGCAGCGCCTCCCCACGCGCCAGCAGCAGCCCCTCGCCGAGCGGCACCTCGTCGGACTCGAGCTCGAGCCCGAGCAGCGGCGCCAGCACGAGCGCGACCTGGCGCCCCTCGTAGAGCGCGGCCTCGAGCTCGTCGTAGGCGATCGCGAAGCGCTCGGGCTGGAAGCCGAACGCGCTCGAGTCGGCGTAGACGGCGGAGAGGAAGGACCGCAGCGCGGCGTCGGCGCGCTCGCGCGGGTCCGGCGGGATCCGCGGCTCGCCGCGGCGGCGAAGGTACGCCTCGATCCCGTCGAGCTCGGCGACCGCCCGCGCGGCCGGCAGATAGCTCGGCAGGCGGTCGAGCACGCCCATGTGCGACCGGATGAAGGCGCCCGTCAGCGGGCGGTAGCAGTAGAGCGCGCTGCGCTGGCCGGGCTCCTCGATCACCTCGAAGGGGACCTCGGCGCCGTTCGCGGTCTCGGCGGCGAGTTGGAAGCCGGCCTCCTCGGCGAAGGCCTCGAGCAGCCCGTGGAGCGTGCGGTTGCGCATGCCGATGCGTTTCGGCAGCCCGCCCGACGCTCCTGCCGCTGCACGCCGACGTGCAGCGGCGTGGCGCGCCCTCGCTACCGCGGCTCGGCGCGCGCGTGCTCGATCAGGCCGACGATCGCCTCGACGGCCGCCTCGATCACGGCCTCGCCCTTCTCGCGCGTGGCGAGCGTCGGGTCGCCCAGCACCGGCGTCGCCGGCGAGATCTCGTGCCACGGCGTCGGCGTCACGTCGAAGTCGGGCGGGAGCTCCGGGTAGTTCGGTCTCGCGCGCTCCATCCGCACCTCGTCGGGCGCCACGTAGAGCATGTAGGACGTCTCCAGCTCGCAGGCGTGGAAGTACGTGCGATGCACGCGCGGCGCCTCCAGGACCCGCGCTGCGACCTCGTCGATCCCGGGATAGGTGAGCGTCAGCACGCGCATGCCGAGCTCGTCGTGCAGGCGACGGGCCGCCAGCTTCATCGCGTCGAGGTTGCCCATGTGGCCGTTGACGAACGCGAGCACGCGCACGCCCTGGGCTTGCAGGCTCGCGCCGATCTCGGCCAGCAGGCCCGTCATCGTCTCGAGCGAGAGGCTGATCGTGCCGGCGTAGGCGCTCGTCGACCAGACCTGCCCGTAGGAGACCGTCGGCAGCACCACGCTGTCGGGCACGCGCGCCGCGACGCGCGCCGCGACGCCCTCGGCCAGCAGGTTGTCGGTCGCGAGCGGCAGATGGTCGCCGTGGCTCTCGATCGCGCCGAGCGGCAGCAGGGCGACCGGCCCGCGGGCCAGCAGCTCGGCCGCCTCCGGGGCGGTCAGGCGGTCGAAGCGGATCGCGTCGGGCGCCATCGCGTCAGCCTGCGACCGTCGTGGAGAGCGCGACGTCGCGCGCGAGCGCGAACTGCTCGGCGCGCTCGCGCACCTGCTCGAAGCGCCCCGCCACAAGCGCGGACGCCGGGCACAGCTCGCCGCCCGCCGCGACCGCGAGCGCGCCCGCCGCCAGCCAGTCGCCGACGTTCGCGGCGCTGACGCCGCCCGTCGGCAGGAACGCCAGCTCGGGGAACGGCCCCCGCAGCGCGCGCAGCAGCCCCGGGCCGCCGAACGAGCCGGGGAACAGCTTCACGACGTCGACGCGGAGCCGGCGCGCGCGCATCACCTCGGTGGGCGTGACAGCGCCGGCCATCGTCAGCGCGCCGGTCGCGAGCATCGCCCGCACGAGCGCGTCGTCGAGGCCGGGCGAGACGAGGTACTCGGCGCCGGCGGCGACCGCCTCGGCCGCTTGCGCCGGCTCCAGCAACGTGCCCGCGCCGAGCACGACGCGATCGCCGTGACGAGCGCGGATCGCGGCGAGCGCGCCGGGCACGTCGGGGGTCGAGTAGGTCACTTCGATGCCGGCGATGCCGCCCTCGATCAGCGCGTCGGCGGCAGCCGCCGCCGCGGTCGCGCTCGGCGCCCGCAGGACGGCCAGCACACCGGCCGCGCGTACGCGCTCGCGGGTCTCGTCTCGTCTCGTCATGCAGCCACCTCCGCGGCATCGGTCGCATGGTCGAGCTCGACGGCGCGCCGCTGCGCCGAGGAGCGGTAGATCGCGTCGAGCACGCGCACGACGTCGTGCGCCTGGCGCAGTCCCGCCTGGGAGGGCGCCGCGCCGGCCCGCAGGCGATCGAGCAGGTGGTCGAGCTGACGCTCGTAGGCCGGGTCGGGCACGAGCGTCAGCTCGTGCCCGGCGGGGCTCGGCCAGGCGATCCGCTGCTCGCCCGCCTCGAGGCCGCCGCGCGCCGTGCGCAGCGTCAGCTCGAGCGTCGGCGGCAGCGGCCGCACCTTCATGGTCCCGTTCGTGCCCTGGTACTCGAGGTACCAGTTGTGGACCCAGTCGGTCGCCTCCCAGGCGGTCACGTCGAGCGTCGCGACGAGCCCGGGATAGCGCAGGATCGCGGCGCCGACGTCCTCGTACATCAGCGTGCCCACCCGCACCGGATCGGCCGCGAGCGGAGGTGCGAAGAGGTCGCGCTTGACGACGTCGGAGACGACGCGCTCGCCGGCCGGCAGCCGGACGATCGTCCCCAGCACCTCCTGCGGCGCGCCGAGCGTCTCGAGGATCAGCGCCACCATGTGACAGCCCTCGGTGAAGACGACGCCGCCGAGATCGCCGGGCACGCTCTGCCACAGCTCGTCCCCGCAGCCGATCGGGCAGCCCGCGTTGAAGCGCGCGAGCGTGATCTGCCCGAGGGCGCCGGCGTCGAGGATCGCTCTCGCTCGCTCGATGCTGGGCGAGTAGCCGAGCTGGTAGGCGACCTCGACGTCGAGCGGATGGGCGGCGAGGCCGGCGACCAGCTCGTCCATCGCCGCGAGGCTGGGGGCCGCCGGCTTCTCCAGCAGCAGCGAACGCACGTGCGGCGCCGCCGCCAGGGCGATCGCCGGCAGCTCCGTGTCGAGCGCCTCGCTGACGAGCAGGTCGGGGCGCCGCGCCAGCAGCGCCTCGAGCGTCGGGAAGCGCGGCAGGCCGGTCTCCTGCGCGAAGCGCGCGCCGATCGACTCGTCGTCCTCGTGGAAGCCGATCAGCTCGACGTCCGGCTGTCCTCGCAACAGCGCGAGGCGGACGAACACGTGCGGGTGGCGGACGCCTGCGATCGCGGCGCTCAGCGACACGGGTACGGCTCCGTGAAGTCGAAGTAGCGGCGCGGGTTCTCGACCAGCAGGGCCTGCACGATGCGCTCGACGCGGTCCTCGTCGCTGCCGCGCTCGCGCAGCTCGGCGCGCAGCCGCGGGATCCACGTCTCGAGCACGTAGCGCAGTCCCGGCCCGCGTTCGTAGGCGTAGAGGTCGCTGCGGCGGGCAAGGTCCCCGCCGACCAGCAGCTGGTCGACGTGGCCGGCCTCGATCAGCGCGATCAGCGCGTCGATCCGCCCGCTCTCGGGCCCGTATCTGACCTTCGAGAGCTGGTCGAAGCAGAGATAGACGCCGGTGTCGGCCACCTGCCGGTGGTACCACGGGTCGACGTTGCGCGTCAGATGCGCGATCGCGACGCGCCGCAGATCGACGCCCTCCTCGCGCAGGATCGCGATCTGCTCGAGCGCCATCGTGCCGGCCTCCGTGTGACCGTGCAGCGGCGCGCCGGTCCGGCGGTGCGCTCGCGCGGCGGCGCGGATCACGCGCTCCTCGGCGGCGGAGATGCTGTTGTAGCCGCTGCCGAACTTGACGACGCCGCCGCGCACGGCGCTGCCGTCGATGCCCTCGACGACCTCCGTCACCATCAGCTCCTCGTAGCGCTCGATCGGCCAGTCGCCGGCGCGACCCTCGAACCACAGGCCCTTGTTGAAGCCGGCCGTCGCGATGATCTGCACGCCCGTCGCGGCCGCGATCGCGGCGAGCGCGTGCGGGTCGCGGCCGTAGTCCCACGCCGACGCCTCGAACATGGAGCGGCCGCCCGCGTCGCGGAACATCCGCGCCTCCTCGATCGCCGCGTCGAGGTCGAGGATCACGAGGTCCGGGTCCTTCGCGGCCATCCATGGCGGTGGCGTCGCGACGAGGTGCTCGTGCGAGTACGTCACGCCGAGCTGGTCGGGCTCGATGTCTCCGGTGACGGTGCGGATCATCGGGTGGGTCCTCCTGCGGTCGATGTACGTCGGTAGTGGTCGAGGGCGAGTGCGCGCGCCTGCTCGTAGCGCGCGGCGCGCGTTCGCCACGCGTCACGCAGCGCGAGGCGCGGCTCGAAGCGGCGCAGCGGCCCTGGCGGGGGCGCCGGGCGCGCCAGGCGCTC
>JAOPZA010000015.1 GCA_025964325.1 Conexibacter sp. | reverse complement strand
CTCGCCGCCGGCATAGTAGTGGAATCCGTGCGAGTGGCCGCACTTGGAACAACGGCCTGTATGCTTCGCCATAATCGCTCCGACTCTTTACAAACCGAACTTTGCAGTGACTTAACGCCGCCGGCGCGCCCGCGCCTTGCACCAGTACGCCACGTGCCCGATGATGAGGGGTATGAAGCACCAGTTCGCCGGAGAGCAACAGCTTCGCGCGACCGTGGCGTTGCTCGGGGTCGCCGACGTGTCGATTCACGCCGTCCTGCCCGGATACTTCAAGTACAGCTGGCCTTGCGGCTGCGAGGTTGTCACCGAAACGGGCCGCCGCGAGTGGTCTGCCTGTCGGCAGCACGAAGCAAGCGAGCTCGACGGGCGGCGCCGCCATACCGCCTGACCGCGCTTAGCCAAGCCGCTCGGACAGGTAGCCGGCGAGCGCGTCCGCCCCGACGCGATCTTGCTTCATGCTGTCGCGATCGCGTACGGTCACCGTGGCGTCGTCGAGCGTCTGGTAGTCGATCATGATGCAGAACGGAGTGCCGATCTCGTCTTGCCGGCGGTAGAGCTGGCCGACGTTGCCCTCGTCGTACTGGGTCCGAAACGCCGGCCGTAAGCCGCGCTCGATTCCCTGCGCACGTTCGACCAGTTCCGGCTTGTTGCGAGCCAAGGGGAAGACGCCGACCTGCACGGGCGCGATCTTCGGATGGAAGCGCAGCACGGTACGTTCGGTCTGTTTCTCCCCCTCGACGATCGTCTCGCGATCGAACGCGTCGATCAGCATGGTGAGGGTCGTGCGGTCCATCCCCGCGGAACTTTCGATCAGGATCGGGGTGTACTTCGCCTTCGAGGCCTCGTCGAAGAACTGCAGATCCTTCCCCGAGTACTCGATGTGGCGGTCGAGGTCGTACGTGCCGCGGTGCGCGATCGACTCGAGCTCACCCCAGCCCCACGGGAAGAGGTACTCGACGTCGATCCCGGCCTTCGCGTAGAACGGGCGCTCTTCGGGCGTCAACTCGTAGAAGCGCAGGCGATCGGCGCGGACGCCGTAGTCGCTGTACCATTTCTTTCGCGCCGTGACCCACTGCTGGAACCACTCGAGATCGTTGCCGTCCTGCGGAACGAAGAATTCGAGCTCGGCCTGCTCGAACTCGCGCACCCGAAAGGTGAAGTTGCCGGGCGTAATCTCGTTGCGGAACGACTTCCCGATCTGCGCGATCCCGAACGGCGGCTTCTTGCGCGAGAACTGGAGGACGTTCTTGAAGTTGATGAAGATGCCCTGGGCGGTCTCGGGCCGCAGGTACACGGTCGAGCCCGACTCTCTCACCGGGCCGACGGTCGTCTCGAACATCAGGTTGAAGTCGCGCGCCTCCGTCAGGTCGCACTCGGCGAACTCGCCCGGGTGCAGCGAAGGTCTTCTGCCGCACTGCGCCTGGTCGAGATGGTCGGCGCGGAAGCGTCTGCCGCAGGTGCGGCAGTCGACGAGCGGATCGCTGAAGCCGGCGAGGTGGCCGCTGGCCTCCCAGACGCGCGGGCTCTGGATGATCGCCGAGTCGATCGCGACGATGTCGTCGCGCTCCTGCAGCATCGAGCGCCACCACTCGCCCTTGACGTTCGTCTTGAGCAGCACGCCGTAGTGGCCGTAGTCGTAGGTCGAGCCGACCCCGCCGTAGATCTCGGACGAGGGGAACACGAAGCCGCGCCGCTTGCTCAGCGAGACGATTCTGTCCATCGTGACGACGTCGGTTGCCATTGCAGCGGCCATGCTAGCCGGCCCGCGCGACCCGACGCTCTGCGCAGCGCCGCAAGCGCCGCTTTGGCACTCTCGGCGGACGAGTGCCAACGGCTGCTGCCTATACTTCACCCATGCCGATCTACGAGTACCGTTGCGAGAACGACCACAGCTTCGACGTCACGCAGCGGATGGCCGACGATCCGCTCACCGCCTGCGAGGTCTGCGGCGCGCCCGCACAGCGCGTCCTCCACGCGCCGGCCGTCCACTTCAAGGGCTCGGGCTTCTACAACACCGACTACGGCACGAAGAAGCGCGCCCGCGAGCTGAAGAGCGCGGGCGACGGCAAGAGCAGCAGCGGCGAGAGCGCCGTCAGAAGCGAAGCGAAGTCCGGCGGCGACGGCGGAACTTCCTCCTCCGACACGGGTTCGAGCAGCGGTGGAAGCAGATCCGACAGCCCGAAGGCGAGCACCTCGTCGTAGCGCGGCAGCGCTGCTCGTCGCGGCGCTGAGCGCCGCGACGCTCGTCCCCGCGGCCAGCAGCGCCGCAGCGGCCACGACCTCGGGGGCGGCGTCGTCGGTCGCGACCGGCACCACGCGCTTCGTCGGCCAGGTGACCGACGCCCTGCGCACCCCGACGCACCGGCTCTCGGTCGGCGCCAACGGCCGCGCGACCGCCGACCTCGTGTTCGTCGACCACGACCGCGCGAAGAGCGCCTACCACACCTGCGTGCAGCGCTCCAAGCCGCGCCTCGCGATCTGCTTCGACGCCGTCAGCGGCCCGCCCGACGTCGCCAACGTGACGCCGCTGCGCTTCGGCGTCGGCAGCTACCGCGTCACCTGGATGGTCGCCGGCGCGGTCGTCGCGCACTGGCGCTTCAGCGTTACCTAACGGAGGAAGCCCGCGACCGCTCTGCGCTTGGCCGCGTCGCTGACGGTCAGGCCGGCGCCGCCGCTTGCGGTCGTGGTCGAGCCATCGGGCGTCAGCAGGCGCACCGGCGGCGTGCCGCTCGTGGCGGTCGCGCCGAAGAAGCCGAGCAGCGTCGGACCGCCCATGTCCGTCTGCATCGCCTTCGGCGCGTACCACGAGACCCACGGCAGGCGGAAGAACGTCAGCGGCGAGGTCAGCTGCCCTCTCATCGCGCTGAGGATCTGCTGCTGGCGCTTGACGCGCGTGAGGTCGCTCTCGGACGGGTTGCAGCTGTTGTGGCGGGTGCGGGCGAGCACCAGCGCCTGCGCGCCGCTCAGGTGGTGCGTGCCCTTGCCGAGCCGCAGTGTCTGGCCGCCGTTCTTGACGCCGCCGCTGATGTCCGAGCAGACGCGGCCCGTCGTCACGTCGACGCCGCCGAGCGCGTCGATCAGCTTCGGGAAGTTCTCGAAGCTGACGATCACGAGGTGGTTGATCGGGATGCCGAGGTACTGCTCGATCGTCTTGATCGTCAGCGCCGCCCCACCGTAGGCGTACGCCGCGTTGATCTTGTCGCTCCCGTGACCGGGGATCGGCACGACCGTGTCGCGCGGGATCGAGAGGCGCGCGGAGTGGCCGCCGCCGACGCGCCACAGCATGATCGTGTCCGAGCGCGTGCCGCTCGCCGCCGCACCCGGCTCCTTCGAGCTCTTCGGGCGCGTGTCGAGGCCGAGCAGCAGGACGTTGTTGGTCGACCACAGCGGGTAGCCGGCGGGCTTCAGCGCGGCCTTCGCCTGCGACGGGATCTTCGCGCGCTCGAGCTGGGCGCTGACGAGGAACAGCACGAGCGAGACGAGCAGCCAGCCGACGACTACGAGCGCCAGCCACAGCAGCACGCGTCTGACCGTGATCGGCCTGCGCGTGCCGTCGCCGCGGCCCCGGCGCCGCAGGCCGAGCAGGCGCCGTCCGCCGCCGCCCGCGCCGCCACCACCCGCCGCGCGCCCCCCGAGCTCGTCGAGGCCGGCGTCCTCGCCGCGCAGGCGCTCGCGCAGGCTGCGCGGCTTCGAGCGGTAGAGCGTGTAGGGGGCGTCGGCGCCGCGGGCGGGTGCGCCCCGCGGCGGCTCCGCCCGGGCGCGCCGGGGCTCGTCCGCCGTCTGACGCGCGTCGCGGCGGCCGCTGTCGCGGCCCGTGCGGTAGACGCGGTACTCGGGCTCGTCGTCGCGCCCGCGGGGGTCCTCGGGATCGTCCGTCGGCATGCCGCGGTCTATAGTGGCCGAGATGGCTGAAGAGTGCGTAATCGGCGTCGATCTCGGCGGTACGAAGCTGCTGGCGGGCGTCCTCGACGAGGATCTGAACGTCCAGCACCGCACCTATCGCGCCGTGGCGGGACTCGACCAGCGAGCGCTCCTGGAGGCGATCGTCGAGGCGGTCGAGGAGGCCCGCGCGACGGCGCCCTGCGCGGTCTCCGCCGTCGGCTTCGGCATCCCGTGCCTGATCGACCAGCGCCGCGGCATGGCGACGATGGCCGTCAACCTGCCACTGATCGACGTGCCCTTTCGCGACGTGATGGCGGAGCGCCTGGGCCTGCCGGTCCAGGTCGACAACGACGCCAACGTCGCCGCGCTCGCCGAGCAGCGCGCGGGCGCCGCCCAGGGGGCGAGCGACGCGATCCTGCTGACGATCGGGACCGGCATCGGCGGCGGCATCGTGATCGGCGGCCAGGTCTACGCCGGCTCGTTCGGCGCGGGCGCCGAGCTCGGTCACATGGTGATCGACATGAACGGCCCCAAGTGCCAGGGCAACTGCCCGAACTACGGCTGCCTCGAGGTGATGGCCTCGGGGACGGCGCTGACGCGCGAGGGGCTGCGGATCGCGCGCGAGCGGCCCGACTCCGCGCTCGGCCGCGCGCTCGTCGCGGGCCGCAACGTGACCGGGGCGCTGATCACCGAGCTGGCGCACGACGGCGACCAGGCGGCGATCGACACGCTCGCGCTGATCGGGCGCAACCTCGGCGTCGGGATCGCCAGCTACCTGAACATCTTCAACCCCGACGTCGTCGTGATCGGCGGCGGGGTGATCGCCGCCGGCGAGCTGCTGCTCGCCCCGGCGCGGGCGGAAGTCGCCCGCCGCGCGCTGCCGCCGGACGTCGCGCACGCCCGCATCGTGCCCGCGCACTTCGGCACGGAGGCCGGGATGATCGGGGCGGCCGCGCTGGCGCTCGACGACGTCCGCAGCCGCGGCGCCGCCTAGGCCCACCGGCATGGCCGGCCGCCTGATCGTCTGCCCGACGCCGATCGGCAACCTCGAGGACGTCACCCTGCGCGTGCTCGCGGCGCTGCGCGAGGCCGACCTGATCGCCTGCGAGGACACGCGCCGGACGCGCGTGCTGCTCGATCGCTACGGCGTCGACGCCGCGCTGCTCAGCTACCACGAGCACAACGAGCGCGAGCGTGCCGGCGAGCTCGTCAGACGGATGCAGGGCGGCGCCAACGTCGCGCTCGTCTCCGACGCCGGTATGCCGATCGTCTCCGATCCCGGCTTCCTGCTCGTGCAGGCGTGCGTCGCCGCCGGGCTCGCGGTCGAGGTGCTGCCGGGGCCGTCGGCCGCGCTCGCGGCGCTCGTCGCCTCCGCGCTGCCGGCCGAGCGCTGGAGCTTCGCCGGCTTCCTGCCGCGCAAGCGCGGCGAGCTGGAGCGGGCCTTCGCCGCGCCCGAGACGCTCGTCGCGTTCGAGTCGCCCAAGCGCGTCGGCGCCTCGCTCGCGGTGCTCGCGGAGCTCGACCCCGATCGTCCCGTCGCCGTCTGCCGCGAGCTGACGAAGCTGCACGAGGAGATCGTCCGCGGCAGCGCCTCCGAGCTCGCGGCGCGCTACGCGGACGAGGCGCCGAGGGGCGAGGTCGTGCTCGTGATCGGGGCGGCGGACCCGGCCGCGCTCGACGTCGCGCCGGCGCTCGCGGCGCTGCGCCGGCTGGTCGAGGCCGGCGCCAAGCCACGCCCCGCGGCCGGCGTCGTCGCGGAGCTGTCGGGCGTGCCGGCGAACACGCTCTACCGCGCGCTGACCGACGGCGACTGAGCGGCCCCGCCGCGGCCGCCGGCGCCCGCGTCGGCGCCTCCCAGCGCCTCCAAGCGCGCTCCGCGGTGGAACGGACGTTCGCACGCGAACATTCGCTTGACAAGGTGTGGTAGTCGGAACGCGCTTGCCCCGGCGTCGTCGTAGGATCACTCGTCATGTCGACTGTCGAGGTTGCGCGAGGCCGATCCCGGCCGCGCGAGCTGTGGGACTCGACGATCGGCAAGAAGATCGTCGCGGCGCTCAGCGGCGGCGTGCTCGTCGCCTATGTCGTCCTCCACATGCTGGGCAACCTCACCTCGCTCTACGGGGCGGGTGACGGTCACGCCCGCGTCGACCGCTACGCGCACTGGCTGCGCACGTTCGGCGAGCCGCTGCTGCCGTACGCAAGCGTGCTGTGGGCGGTGCGCGCGCTGCTGCTGGCGGCGCTCGGCCTCCATGTCGCCGCCGTCGTGTCGCTGCGCCGCCGCAGCCTCGCGGCGCGGCCGCGCGCGCACCGCGCCAAGCGGATTGGCCGCTCGCTGTCCTCGCGCACGATGCTGCTCTCCGGCCTGCTGCTGCTCGCCTTCGTGGTGTTCCACATCCTGCAGTTCACGACGTTGACGATCGACGTCACGCCGCTGCGCGAGGGCGCCGTCTACGCCAACCTCGCCGAGGCGTTCCAGACGTGGTACCTCGTCCTGCTCTACGTCGCCGCCGTCGTCGCCCTCGGCTTCCATCTGCGCCACGCGCTGTGGAGCGCGACGCAGACGCTCGGCGTCGACCGCCCCGGCCGCAACCAGGCGATCCGCCGCGGCGCGACGGCGCTCGCGCTCGTCGTCGCGGTCGGCTTCGCCGTCATCCCGATCGCCTTCTGGACCGGAGTCCTGCCACAGCCATGACGCTCGACGCACGCATTCCCGACGGCCCGATCGAGCAGAAGTGGAGCGCGTGGCTCGACGCCCACGCGCTCGTCGGCCCGCGCAACCGCGCCGCCCACACCGTGATCGTCGTCGGCACCGGGCTCGCCGGCGCCAGCGCCGCCGCGAGCCTCGCCGCGCAGGGCTTCCGCGTCAAGAGCTTCTGCTTCCAGGACACGGCGCGCCGCGCCCACAGCATCGCCGCGCAGGGCGGCATCAACGCCTCGAAGGACTTCGCGAACGAAGGCGACTCGGTCAGACGCCTGTTCGTCGACACGATCAAGGGCGGCGACTTCCGCGCCCGCGAGGCGAACGTCTGGCGGCTCGCGGAGCTGTCGGAGAACATCGTCGACCAGGCGGTCGCGCAGGGCGTGCCGTTCAACCGCGAGTACGGCGGCGCGCTCGCGACCCGCTCGTTCGGCGGCGTCCTCGTGCAGCGCACGTTCTACTCCCGTGGGCAGACCGGCCAGCAGCTGCTGCTGGGCGCCTACAGCGCGCTCCAGCAGCAGGTCGCGCAGGGGATGGCGCAGGTCTACAGCCGCCACGAGCTGCTCGACGTCGTGCTCGTCGACGGCGAGGCGCGCGGGATCGTCGCGCGCGACCTCGTGACCGGCGAACTGGAGCGGCACGCGGCCGACGCGGTCGTGCTCGCGAGCGGCGGCTACTGCAACGTCTACTACCTCTCGACGAACGCGAAGGGCTCGAACGTCACGGCCACCTGGCGAGCGCATCGCCGCGGCGCGCTGATGGCGAACCCCAGCTTCACGCAGATCCACCCGACCTGCATCCCGCAGAGCGGCGAGTACCAGTCGAAGCTGACGCTGATGAGCGAGTCGCTGCGCAACGACGGCCGCGTCTGGGTCCCGCGGGATCCCGACGAGCAGCGGCCGCCGAACGCGATCCCGGAGGCCGAGCGCCTCTACTTCCTCGAGGAGCGCTACCCCGCCTACGGCAACCTCGTCCCGCGCGACGTCGCCTCGCGCGCGGCGAAGGCGGTCTGCGACGAGAGGCTCGGCGTCGGCGCGACCGGGCGCGGCGTCTACCTCGACTTCCGCGACGCGATCGCCGAGCGCGGCCGCGCGACGATCGAGGGGCGCTACGGCAACCTCTTCGAGATGTACCAGCGGATCGCCGACGAGGATCCCTACGAGGTCCCGATGCGGATCTACCCGGCGCCGCACTACGCGATGGGCGGACTGTGGGTCGACTACGAGCTGCAGACGACGATCCCCGGGCTGTTCGCGATCGGCGAGGCGAACTTCTCCGATCACGGCGCCAACCGCCTCGGCGCGAGCGCGATGATGCAGTGCCTCGCCGACGGCTACTTCATCGTCCCGCACACCGTCACCCACCACCTGACGAAGCAGCGCGCGCCGGTCGACGAGTCGCACCCGGCCTTCGACGCGACGGTCCGCGACGTGCAGGAGCGGATCGACCGCCTGCTGGCGGTCGGCGGCACGACGGCGCCGCAGGTCTTCCACCGCGAGCTGGGCAACGTGATGCTCGACAAGTGCGGCATGTCGCGCACGGAGGCCGGGCTCTGCGAGGCGATCACCCGGATCGCGGAGATCCGCGCCGCCTTCTGGTCGGACCTGCGGATCGACGGTGACGCCGGCCACCTCAACCAGAGCCTCGAGTACGCCGGCCGCGTCGCCGACTTCATCGAGCTGGCCGACCTGATGTGCCTCGACGCGCTGCGCCGCGCCGAGTCGGCCGGCTGCCACTTCCGCGAGGAGCACCAGACGGAGGACGGCGAGCCGCTGCGCGACGACGAGCGCTTCGCGACCGTGACGGCCTGGGAGCACAGCGGCGAGGGCGCCGTCCCGGTCGCGCACGACGAGGCGCTCGAGTTCTCCTCGGTGGCGCTCGCGACGCGGAGCTACAAGTGAGGTTCCGGCTCGAGCTGTGGCGTCAGGCCGACCCCGGCGCCGACGGCCGCTACGAGGTCGTCGAGGCCGACGGGATCGACGCCGAGGCCTCGTTCCTGGAGATGCTCGACCACGTCAACGAGCGCCGCATCGCGAGCGGCGAGGATGCGATCGCCTTCGACAGCGACTGCCGCGAGGGGATCTGCGGCTCGTGCTCGCTGGTGATCGACGGGATGCCGCACGGGCCGCGTCGCGTCACCTCGTGCCAGACCTTCATGCGCGACTTCGAGGACGGTCAGACGATCCGCGTCGAGCCGTGGCGCTCGAACGCGTTCCCCGTCATCCGCGACCTCGTGACCGACCGCTCGGCCTTCGACCGCATCATCGAGGCGGGCGGCTACGTCTCCGTCACGACCGGCCCGCAGCCGAACCCGAACGCGATGCCGATCAGCCCCGAGACGCAGGAGCAGGCGCTCGACGCCGCCATCTGCATCGGCTGCGGCGCCTGCGTCGCGGCCTGCCCGAACGGCGCCGCGATGCTCTTCACCGGCGCGAAGGTCACGCACCTCAACGTGCTGCCACAGGGCCAGCCGGAGCGCCGCTGGCGGACGCTCGCGATGGTCGAGCAGATGGACGAGGAGGGCTTCGGCGGCTGCACGAACCACGGCGAGTGCTCGCTCGCCTGCCCGCAGGGGATCTCGCTCGACGTGATCGGGATGCTCAACCGCGAGTACCGCGCGGCGCTGCGGGGCAAGCCGGTCGCCGGCACGCCGGGGATGACGGCGCAGTAGCGCGCGCCGGTCGGGGGGAGCCGGGGAGCACGGGTCGACTAGCCTTCACCGCGCCGTGAGCTTCTACGTCACCACACCGATCTACTACGTCAACGCGCAGCCGCACCTCGGCCATGCGTACACGACGATCGCCGCCGACATCATGGCGCGCCACATGCGCCAGCGCGGGGAGGACGTCTTCTTCCTCACCGGCACGGACGAGCACGGTGAGCCGGTCGCGCTCGCGGCCGAGAGACTCGGCGTCACGCCGAAGGAGCTGGCCGACAGAAACGCCGCGCGCTTCGAGGCGCTCGGCCCGCAGCTGAACGTCTCCAACGACTTCTTCATCCGCACTTCCGACCCGCGTCACGTCGCGCGGGTGCAGGAGGTGATGCAGAAGATCCACGACAACGGCCACACCTACCTCGGCACCTACGAGGGCTGGTACTGCCCGCGCTGCGCCGACTTCAGAAGCGAGAACGAGATCGCCGAGGGCAACACCTGCCCGATCCACCACATCCCGCTGCTGCGCGAGCAGGAGGAGAACTGGTTCTTCCGCCTCTCCTCGTTCCAGGAGCCGCTCGAGCGGCTGTTCGCCGAGCGGCCCGGCTTCGTCGCGCCGCCGGCGCGCTACAACGAGGCGCTCGCGTTCGTCAGATCGGGGCTGCGCGACGTCTCGCTCTCGCGCGGCAAGTTCACCTGGGGCGTGCCGGTCACGTGGGATCCCTCGCACGTCTTCTACGTCTGGTTCGACGCGCTGCTGAACTACTACACGGCGCTCACCTTCGCCCGCGAGGGCGAGGACCTGCGCGACCGCTTCTGGCCCCCGACGTTCCATGTGATCGGCAAGGACATCCTCAAGTTCCACGCCGTCTACTGGCCCGCGATCCTGATGGCGGCCGGGCTCGAGCTGCCCGAGCACGAGTTCGTCCACGGCTACCTGCTGCTCGACGGCGAGAAGATGTCGAAGTCGCTCGGCAACGTGCTCGACCCGTTCGAGGTGATGGAGCGCTTCGGCACCGACGCGCTGCGCTACTACTGCTTCCGCGAGGTCTCCTTCGGCCAGGACGGCTCGGTCTCGACGACCGGCTTCGAGGCGCGCTACGAGAGCGAGCTGGCGAACGACTACGGCAACCTCGCGAGCCGCACGCTCGCGATGGTCGCGCGCTACCGCGACGGGCACGTGCCCGAGGTCGCGACCGACGCGGCGCTGGCGGCCGACTTCGACGGGCTCGAGGCGGAGGTCGCGGCGCTGCTCGACCGCGCCGAGCTGAGCGCCGCGCTCGAGGCGATCTGGGTGCGCGTCCGGCGGCTCAACCGCTACGTCGAGGAGCGCGCGCCGTGGAAGCTGGCGAGAGACCCGGCCGGCGGCGACGCGCTCGACGAGACGCTCGCGTCGCTGCTCGAGGGCCTGCGGGTCGTGACCGTGCTGCTGCACCCGTACATGCCGGCCTCCGTCGAGACGCTGCTCGACGCGCTCGGACGCCCGCAGCTCGACTACGCCGGAACGCGCTTCGCCGATCGCGGCTGGAGCGGAACCGTCCGATCGATCGAACCGCTGTTCCCGAAACGATGATCGACAGCCAGACAGGCCGCGCCCGATGATCGACAGCCACACACACCTGGTCTCGTGCGAGCAGCCCGACGCCGAGCTGGTCGCGGACGCCGAGCGGCAGGGCGTGCGGCGGATCCTGACCGTCGGCATGGACGGCGACTCGTGCCGCGCCTCGCTGCGCACGGCCGAGGACTTCCCGCAGGTGTTCGTCGCGATCGGACGCCACCCGAACCTCGCGAGCGGCTTCGACGACGCCGACCTGTCCGAGCTGCGCGCGCTCGCCGCCCACCCGCGCTGCGTCGCGATCGGCGAGACCGGACTCGACTTCTTCCGCGACACGGCCCCGCGCGAGGACCAGGAGCGTGCCTTCGCGGCGCAGATCGGGCTCGCGAGGGAGACCGGCAAGCCGCTCGTGGTCCACACCCGCTCGGCCGACGACGACACGCTGCAGATGCTCGGCGGCCAAGCCGAGGGGGTGCGCGTCGTGATGCACTGCTTCTCGATGCCTCGACGGCTCGACGCCTGCATCGAGCGCGGCTACTGGATCTCCTTCGCCGGCAACGTCACCTACCCGGCCAACGCCGACCTGCGCGCGGCCGCCGCGCGCGTGCCCGCGGAGCGTCTGCTGGTCGAGACCGACGCGCCGTACCTGACCCCGCAGCCCGTGCGCAAGCAGCGCAACGTGCCGGCGAACGTCGTGCTGACGGCCGAGCTGGTCGCGGCCGAGCGCGGCATCAGCTACGAGGAGCTCGAGCAACAGGTCGAGCGCAACGCGGCGGCGCTGTTCGACTGGTCGTGAAACGCTCGCCTGGCGGCTCGCGTTTCATTGGAGGAACTCGCCCGGGGGCTCGTTCCTCCGGGTATGGGAGGTACCCATGAGCGAGCAGTCGGTCAAACGTTCGCCTCGCCCTGGGGCTCGTTCCTCCGGGTATGGAGGTTCATATGAGTGAGCCGGTCCAACCGTCCCTGCGCCGCCTGCGCGCGTTCGACGTGCGGCCGAATCGCGAGCTGGGGCAGAACTTCCTGATCGACTCGAACATCCTCGACGTGATCGCGCGCGCCGCGGAGCTGGGGCCCGAGGACGTCGTGCTGGAGATCGGCGGCGGCCTCGGCGTGCTCTCCGAGCACCTCGCCGAGCGCACCGCGCACGTGCATGTGATCGAGCTCGACCGCGCGCTGGAGGCGCCGCTGCGCGACGCGCTCGACCCGCACCCGAACACGACGCTCCACCTCGGCGACGCGATGACGCTCGACCTCTCCGCGCTCGACCCGGCGCCGACGAAGGTCGTCGCGAACCTGCCCTACGGGATCGCGGCCGGCGCGATCCTGCGCACGATCGAGGAGCTGCCGCAGGTCGTCCGCTGGGTCGCGATGGTGCAGAAGGAGGTCGGCGAGCGGCTGGCCGCGAAGGCCGCGAGCGACGCCTACGGGATCCCGTCGGTGATCGCGCAGCTGGCCTGCGACGTGCGCGTCCTGCGGCCGGTCTCGCGCCGCGTCTTCCACCCGGTGCCCAACGTCGACTCGGTCCTCGTCGGACTCGAGCGGACCGGTCCGGCCGCGCCGCCCGCGCTGCGCGCCTTCGTGCAGGCCGCCTTCGCGCACCGCCGCAAGGCGCTCGCGCGCTCGCTCGCGCTGGCCTGGAACCCCGATCCGACGCAGCCGGCCGTGCGAGGCGGCGGCGACGTGCGCGAGCGCGTCCGCGCCGCGCTCGAGGCGCTCGGCCAGCGCCCCGACGTGCGCGCCGAGCGGCTCGCGCCCGCTGAGCTATGGAAACTGTGGAGTCAACTGACGAGATGACGCCCGTGCTCCACGCGCTCGCGCCCGGCAAGGTCAATTTGTGCCTCTTCCTCGGGCCGACGCGCGCCGACGGCCTCCACGAGCTGGTCTCGCTCGTCGAGCCGGTCTCGCTCGCCGACGAGCTGACGCTGCAGCCGCTGCCCAGCGCCGCCTGCGTCGCGAGCGAGCCCGGTCTGACGAGCTCGCCGTGCGCGGCCGGCGACGACGAGATCGTCTGCGCCGGCGTCAGCGGGCCGAACCTGGCCGCCGCCGCGCTCGCCGCCTACCGCGCGGTGCGCGGCTGGGACGGGCCGCCGCAGCGGCTCGAGATCGTCAAGCGCGTGCCGATCGCCGCCGGCATGGGCGGCGGTTCCGGCGACGCCGCCGCCGCGCTGCGGCTCGTTGCGCACGCCGCCGGCCATCCCGGCGACCCGGCGATCGCGGCGATCGCGCCGTCGCTCGGCGCCGACGTCCCGGGGCAGGTCGCGCCCGCGCTGGCGCTCGTCGGCGGGGCGGGGGAGGAGGTCGTGGGGGCGCCCGCGCGCGCGCCCCACGCGCTGCTCGTCCTGCCCTCGCGCGAGCGGCTCTCGACGCCGGCCGTCTTCCGCGAGGCCGACCGGCTGCGCTCGCCCCGCGCGCCCGACGAGATCGCGGCGCTCCGCGCGCGGCTCGTCGCCGCGCTCGCGGCCGGTCCGGAGCTGCCGCCGGAGCTGATCGTCAACGACCTCGAGCCGGCCGCGCGCTCGCTCTGCCCGTCGATCGACGCCGCGCTCGAGGCAGCCCGCGCGGCCGGCGCCGCGCAGGCGCTCGTGAGCGGGTCCGGGCCGACCGTGTTCGGCCTCTTCTGGGGCGGCGAGGACGCGACCGCGGCCGCCGAGGAGGCGGCCGCCGCACTGCGCGACCGCTACCCCGGCGCGACCGCCGCGCATCCCGTCGACGCCGCCTTCGCGGCGGTCCGGACGGTGCCGGGGGGCGCCGCGCCGTGAGACCGATCCCGATCGCGTTCGCCGTCGCCCTGCTGGTCGCGACGGTGCTGCTGTGGCGGCGCGCGAGCCGCGAGCAGCGCGGGATCGGGATCGTGCTCGTGCTCGGCTTCGCCGTCTACGGCAGCGGCCTCGTCCACCCGCCGAGCCTCGAACACGTCATCGAGCAGATCGGCACGGCGCTGGGGACGTGGACCTACCTGCTCGTCGGCGCGCTGGCGTTCCTCGAGACGGGCGCGTTCGTCGGCCTGATCGCGCCCGGCGAGTCCACCGTCATCCTCGGCGGCGTCGTCGCCGGCCAGGGCAAGATCGACATCGTCGTGCTGATCGCGCTCGTCTGGGCCTGCGCGGTCGCCGGCGACCTCACCAGCTACGTCCTCGGCCGCCGGCTCGGGCGCGGGTTCCTGCTGAGGCACGGGCCGAAGGTGAAGATCACCGAGCAGCGGCTCGAGCAGGTCGAGGCGTTCTTCGGCCGCCACGGCGGGGCGACGATCCTGATCGGCCGCTTCGTCGGCCTCGTGCGCGCGCTCGCCCCGTTCATCGCCGGCAGCGCGCGCCTGCCGCTGCGGCGCTTCCTCGCCTACGACATCGTCGCCGCCGGCATCTGGAGCGCGACCTTCTGCCTGCTCGGCTACCTCTTCTGGAACAGCTTCCACGCGGTCGTGAAGATCGCCAGACAGGGCTCGCTGGCGTTCGGCACCGTGATCGTCGTGGTCGTCGGCGCGATCGTCGCCTACCGCGCGCTGCGCGATCCGGCGAAGCGCGCGCAGCTGCAGGAGTGGCTCGACCAGCAGGCGGAGAAGCCGGGATTGCGGCCGCTCGCCCGCGTCGTCCGGGCCGTCCATCGCCGCCTGCTGCTGCCCGTCGGGCGGGCCGTGCGCGGGCCCGCGCTGTTCGTCTGGCAGCGCCTCACGCCCGGCGACCTCGGGCTCGAGCTGACGACGCTGCTCGCGGTCGTGCTGGTCGGCGGCTTCGGCTTCGGCGCGCTGACCGGCGACGCCGCCGACTGGCGCGTGCCGCGCGCCGACCGCTGGGCGCACGACCTCGCCGTCGACCTGCACGCGAGCGCCGGCGTCGCGGTCGCGAAGGTCCTCACCGCTCTCGGCTCGACCGTCGTCGTGGTGCCGCTGATGGCGCTCGCGGTCGGGCTGCTGGTGGCGCGCCGGCGGTGGGCCCCGGCGCTCGTGCTCGTCGCCGGCGGCGCGCTCGCGTTCCTCGCCAGCCCGCTCGCGAAGGCGCTCGTCGATCGCCCGCGACCGCCGGACGCGCTCGTCCACGCGGCCGGGCAGAGCTTCCCCTCCGGCCACGCCGTGCACGCCGTCGCCTACGTCGCGATGGCGGTCGCGCTCGCACGCCTGCTGCCGCAGCCGAGCCGCCGCGCCGCGCTCGTCGCGGCCGCGGTCGTGATCGCCGTCCTGGTCGGCCTGACGCGGATCTACCTGCGCGCCCACTGGCTCACCGACGTGCTCGCAGGCTGGGGGCTGTCGGCCGCGATCTTCGCGCTCTGCGGCATCGTCGCGCTGGTCGTCTCGCATCTGCGCGACAATGGCTCGCGTCCATGAGCAACACCGCGATCTCCGAACTCGTGGCGGCGTGCGCCGGCATCGTCGGCCTGGCCGCCTTCATCGCCCTCGTCGCCGTGCCCGTCGTCTCCTCCTACCAGCGCGTGTGGGAGCGGCTCGTCGCCGGGATGCTCTCGCTCTACGTCCTGGCCGCGCTGATCGGGGTCGGCGTGCTGGCCGGCGCGGCGATCGTCTACTACTGGCCGCGGCTCTTCTGAGCATGTCCTCGCGAGCGCGCGGTGAGGACGGTCCGGGCCCGGACCTGGGAGCGCTCGAGGCGATCACCGAGGCGGTCGCGGCCGGCGCGGGCCTGCCCGAGATCGTCCGCGCCGCCTCGCGCGCGCTCGACGCCAGCCTCGCGCTGATCGACCGCACGAGCGTCGTGCTGGCGGTCGCGGCGCGCTCGCCGGCGGAGGAGCGCGCGCTGCTGCGCAGCGCCGACGGCGTCGAGAGCGTCGAGCTGCGCGTCGCCGACGTGGTCGTCGGGCAGCTGCGCCTGCGCGGGCGCGTGCCGGCACGGACGGGAGCCGACGCCGCGCTGCTGCGCCTCGTGACGACGCTGATCGCCTCCGAGGTCGAGCGCGTGCGCGGGCCGGAGCGCGCCTCCGAGGAGGCGGCGACCGCCTTCCTGCACGCGCTGGTGGCGCACGAGATCGCCGACCGCGACGAGATCGTCGCACGCGGCCGGGAGCTGGGGACGGCGCTCGACCGCGGCGGCAGCGTGATCGTCGTGCGGGCGCATCCGCGCACGCCGACGGAGGACGACTGGCGCGCTCGGCTGCTCGCGCTCGCCGAGCGCGGCGCGCGCTCGATCGCCCCGGGCTCGATCGCCGCCGCCGCCCGCGGCTCCGACGGCGAGGAGGTCGTCCTGCTCGTCTCCGACCCCGACGGCGACGCCGGCAGACGGGTCGCGGCGACCGTCCTGCGCGAGCTCGAGTCGAACCTCAGCGGCTTCGCCTTCGCGGTCGGCCGCAGTCGCGTCGCGCGCGACCCCGCCGACCTCCACCGCGCCGGCAACGAGGCGCTGCTGGCGGCGAACGTCGTCGAGGGCGACGACGGTGGGGCGCTGCTCGCCTACGACGACACCGGCACCTACCAGCTGCTGCTGCCGCACATGAGCGATCCGGCCGAGCTGCGGCGCTTCTACGACGAGACGGTCAGCAAGATCGTCGCCTACGACGAGCAGTACGAGACCTCGGACCTCGTCGGCACGCTCGAGACGTTCCTCGAGTGCGACGGCAACGTCAACGCGACCGCCGCGCGCCTGATCACGCATCGCCACACGGTTCGCTACCGCTTCGAGCGCGTGCGCGAGATCACCGGGCTGGACGTCTCCTCGACCGACGGCCGCGAGAAGCTCTCCTTCGGGCTGAAGGCGATGCGGGTGCTCGGCATCGCCGCGCCCCGCGGCCCCGCGACCGAGCGCGGCGTCGAGGCGGGGCGCGTCCGGCGCGACCAGCCCGACCGGCAGGGTCGCTAGGCGCTCGTCGTGGCCGTTGGGATCATCACCGGCTCCGGGACCTACGCGCTGCCGGACTTCGTGGATGCGACGGCGGAGCAGGTCGGGACGCGCTGGGGCGAGGTGACCGTCACGCGCGGCCGGTTGGGCGGCGCGGAGGCGCTCCACGTCTCGCGCCACGGTCCCGGCCACGCGCGCCTCTCCAACCACGTCGCGTTCCGCGCCAACGTCGCCGCGCTCCGGCAGGCCGGGGCCGACTGCGTGATCGGCTGCACCGCCTGCGGCGCCGTCGATCCGGCCGTCGAGCTCGGCAGCCTCGTCGTCTTCGACGACCTCCACTTCCTCGCCAACCGGCTTCCGGACGGCGAGATCTGCACGTTCTTCAGCGAGCCGGGGGATCCCGCGCGCGCCCATTGGATCTACCAGGACCCGTTCTCCGCCGACGTGCGCGACGCCCTCCTCGCGGCGGCCCGCAACGGCGGTCGGACCGTTCGCGACGGCGGCTGCTACGGCCACGTCGACGGTCCGCGCTTCAACACGCGCGCCGAGATCCGCGGCCTCGCCGCATGCGGCGTCACCGCCGTCAGCCAGACCGGCGGCCCCGAGACCGTGCTCTGCGGCGAGCTGGCGTTGCCCTACGCGCTGATCGGCTTCGCGACCGACTACGCGAACGGCGTGCTGCCGGGGGAGCCGACGCCGGTGCAGGAGCTGACGCGGCTGCTGGCCGCGAGCAGCGGCGCGTTCGCCGCCACGCTCGCGCGGGCCGTCCCGGCGCTGGCGGCGGCGTCGCCGGCGCCGACCGGCGTCGTCTATCGCATCGGCGGAGCAGTGGCGCGCGGAGGCGCTGCGGCGCCGGCTGGAGCCCGATCTCGAAACGCGTCCCCTCGGCTGTGATCTGCCCTGGAAGCTGGGGGGCGGGGATTCGAACCCCGATAGCCGGCTCCAAAGGCCGGAGTCTTGCCATTAGACGACCCCCCAAGCGGGCGCGTCGATTCTAATTGGTCCGTTCCCGGCAGATCGCGGGGCCACCAGTGCGCGCAGTGGGAGACGCCGGATCCGGCTCCGCACGGTTACGATGCGGGGCGTGACCGCTCCGGTCGTCGTCATCCTCGCGGCGGGACAGGGAACGCGCATGCGTTCTTCCACGCCCAAGCTGCTGCACCCCCTCTGCGGTCGTCCGCTGCTCGCATGGACGCTCGCTGCCGCGCGCGCGGCCGGCGCGGCCAAGGTCGTCGTCGTCGGCGGCCCCGACCGCGCGCTCGCCCCCGGACTGCCGCCGGACGTCGTGCTGGCCGTGCAGGAGCACCCCCGCGGCACGGCCGACGCGGTCGCCGCCGCCGCCGCCGAGATCGACCGCGAGCAGCCCGTGATCGTGCTGAACGGCGACGTGCCGCTCGTCACCGCCGCCGCGCTGCGCGAGCTGGCGGACGCGCACACGGCGGCCGCCGCCGCGGCGACGATGCTGACGATGGTGCTCGCCGACCCGGCGGGCTACGGCCGCGTCGTGCGCGGCGCCGACGGGTCCGTCGAGCGCGTCGTGGAGACGAAGAAGGCGGGCGACGCGACGCCGCTGGAGCTGGAGATCCGCGAGGTCAACGGCGGCGTGTACGCCTTCCACGGCGGCGACCTGCTCGACGCGCTCGCCGAGGTGCGGCCCGACAACGCGCAGGGCGAGCTCTACCTGCCCGACGTGCTGCCGCTGCTGCGGGCGCGCGGCCGCATCGTCGCCGCGCACGTGGTCGACGACCCCGCGCTGGCGCTCGGCGTCAACGACCGCGGCGACCTGGCGGCCGTCGCCGCGATCGCGCAGGGCCGCATCCACGAGCTCCACCTGGCGGCGGGCGTGACGATCGTCGACCCCGGCTCGACCGTGATCGACGCGGGCGTCGAGATCGGTCCGGACACGGTGATCGCGCCGTTCAGCTCGCTCCTCGGCGCGACCAGCGTCGGCCCCGGCAGCCAGGTCGGTCCGCTCACGACGCTGATCGACGCGACGCTCGGGGCGCGCGTCACCGTCCCGCACTCCTACGTCACCGGCGCCGAGCTGCGCGACGGCGCGAGCGTCGGCCCGTTCGCCTACCTGCGTCCGGGCACCGTGCTCCACGAGGGCGCGAAGGCCGGCACCTTCGTCGAGATCAAGAACTCCGAGATCCACGCCGGCGCGAAGGTCCCGCACCTGTCCTACATCGGCGACGCCGACGTGGGGGCGGGCACGAACCTCGGGGCGGCGACGATCACCGCCAACTACGACGGCCGCGACAAGCACCGCACCACGATCGGCGCCGGCGTTCACACCGGCGTCGACACCACGTTCGTGGCGCCCGTCACGATCGGCGACGGCGCCTGGACCGCCGCCGGATCGGTCATCACCCAGGACGTTCCGTCCGACGCCCTCGGGGTCGCCCGTTCGCGTCAGCGGAACATCGAGAAGTACAGCGACCGCATCAAGGAGCGCGACGAACGATGAGCCTGCAGACGCCGCCGCCGGTCTCGTCGCCCCTTGGGCGTAGACTCGCGGATGACATGAGTTCCGCCGTGCCGCAGGAGCGAATCCGCAGCCACCTCGACATCGGCTACGACAAGCAGCTCATGTTGTTCAGCGGTCGCGCACACACGCAGCTGGCCGCCGACATCGCCGGCAAGCTCGGCGTCGAGCTGGGCGCGGTCACGACCAAGACCTTCACGAACGGCGAGGTCTACTGCCGCTACGAGGAGTCGATCCGCGGCGCCGACGTCTTCATCGTCCAGCCGATCTGCGGCAACCCGCTCACCGGCGTGACGCCGAACGACGCGCTGATGGAGCTGCTCGAGATGGTCGACGCCGCCGTCGGCGGCTCGGCGCACCGCGTGATCGCGGTCTGTCCCTGGTACGGCTACTCGCGGCAGGACAAGAAGTCGGCGCCGCGCGAGCCGATCAGCGCGCGCCTCGTGGCGCGCATGCTCGAGACCGCGGGGATCGACCGGATCCTCACGATGGACCTCCACTCCGGCCAGATCCAGGGCTTCTTCCAGAAGCCGTGCGACCACATGACGGCGATGTGGATGCTGACGAAGTACTTCGCCGACCAGGGCCTCGAGGATCTCGTGGTCGTCTCGCCGGACGCCGGTCGCGTGAAGCTGAACAAGAAGTTCGCGGCGACGATCGGCGCCGAGCTGGCGATCCTCAACAAGGAGCGCCCGGCCCAGCAGGTCGCCGAGATCGGGTACGTGATCGGCGACGTGAAGGGCAAGACGGCGGTGCTCGTCGACGACATCATCGACACGGCCGGCACGCTCAGAGCGGCCGCGCACACGGTCCGCGCGGCCGGCGCGACGCGAGTGCTGGCGGCTGCCACGCACGGCGTCTTCTCCGGCAACGCGTGGGAGAACCTCGCCGCCGCCGACTTCGACGAGGTCGTCGTGACCGACACGATCCCGCTGCGTCCCGGCGCGCCGGAGAACATCACCGTGCTGCCGACCGCCGACCTGCTGTCGAACTCGATCCGCCAGATCTTCACCGACGGCTCGGTGAGCGAGGTCTTCCGCGGTGAGAACCAGCTCTTCTAGCCGGCGCTGACCGCGTGGCCGACGAGGCCGCCCGCCTGATGGACCTGCTCGGCCTCTCGGAGGACGAGCTCTGCGCGGTGCTGGCGGTCGACCCGTTGACGCTGCTCTCCGGACAGCTCGACCATCGGCCCGAGCTGCCGATCCTGCTCGAGCTGCTGGCCGAGGCCGACGGGCGCGCCGGCGCCACCGTCCTGCGGCGCTGGGTGCGAGCGCGCGGACCGGCGGGGCGGCCGCTCGACGCTCTGCTCGCACGCGACTTCGGGGCGTTCGAGGACGCGCTCGGCCAGCTCGCGGAACGCGGCTTCGTCCTGCGCGGCGGAGGGTCCCCGCCGCCCGCGACGGGCGGCTAGTGGCCCGATTCCGAAGTTCGGTGACGGTTTGCGGGCGCCCGCATGCAGCTGGCGCCCGCCGGCGGCCGGCCGAGTACGTCGAGTACGAGGCAGGCGGCCGCCGAACGCCAGGCACACCCGTGCATCCCGCACACTGCGCCCGAGCTTGCGAATCGGGACCCTAGGTCTTCTCCTCCGGCTCCTTCTCGCCCGGCCAGACGCCGACGAGGTGCTGGAACCCTCTCGCCCCGGCGCGGTCGACGACGGCTCTGATGGCGGCGAAGGTCGCGCCCTGGAGGACCGCCGCCGTCAGCACGCGCCGCCAGCTCGCGCGCTCGTGCGTCGGCTTCGGCGGCTCCTCGTCGTCGACGGCGCTCCAGAGCGCGTTGAAGATGCGGCGCGCGAGCAGGCCGCCGATGATGCCCGCGATCAGGCCGAACGGCTTGTAGAGCAGCTTCATGGGTCGCAGCCTACCCGTCGTCGCCGTCCGCCATCACCGGATCGACGTAGGCCGCCCGGCGGCATATCCTGAGGGATCGACGAACTTCCCAAGGACGGTGACGCGATGGGCGAGGATCCGGCGGACGAGCTGTTGCAGCGTGCGCTGCTCGACGCCTCCGACGCGGCTGCGGTGTCGCTCGCGGTCGGCGGGCTGCCCGTCAGCGAGGACGTGACCGTGATCTTCCACGGCCGCCGCGACCTCGGGACGATCCAGACCTACGTCGCGTCCGGCCGGCATCTCGCCGGCGCGCGGGTCTCGCCGCAGGAGCTGCTGCGGGTGCCCTGCGATCTCGACCTCGCGGACGCCGAGGACCGGGCCGCGGCCGAGCTGCTCTACGTCGAGCAGGCGACGGCGCTGCGCGACGCGCTGATCGGCGCCGACACGGTGCTGGCGGTCTGGCGCGAGCCGCTCGGCGCGCTCTCCGGCAGCGACGTCTGCGTCGACCGCTCGCTCGCGCTGCGGGTCGCGCTGCCGGCCCATCGCCTCCTGCCGGTCGCGCTCGTCGCGCCCGATCGCCAGCTGGTCGTGACGCCCGTCTGCGGCGCTCGGACGCTGGCGGAGGGCCGTCCGCCGCTCGGGATCGCCTGCGCGCAGCAGGACCTCGCGCACGTCTACCCGCTGCCCGACGACCCCGAGCGCTGCCTCGGCGACTTCCTCGAGCGGGCCGACGTGCACGCGCACGATCTGGCGCAGCGGCTCGAGCACCAGGAGGCGTCGGTCGAGCGCTTCCTCGAGCTGAGCGGGGAGGAGTGAGGCGGATCGTGGCGGGCGTGCTGGTGCTGCTCGCGTTCCTCGTGATCAGCGCCGGGCTCGCTCGCGTCCTGAGTGCGAACGGCGCTGAGCGCAGCGCGATCGCGCGGCTGCTGGACGCGCAGGCGCGGGGCGACACGGCGGCGATGGTGGCGCGGATCGACGGCTGCGCGCGCGAGCCCGCCTGCCGCGCGAGCGCGGGCGCGAACGCGGCTCGCCTGCGCTCGTCGGGGAAGGTCGAGATCGTGCGCCTCGACCCTTCGACGAACTTCTCGCTCGGCGGCGCGACGGGGACCGCGCGCGTCGTCTGGACGACGCCGTCGCGCACGACGGTCGTCCAGTGCGTCCAGGTGCATCGCGGAGGCGACGTGGTCTCGGGCCTGACGATCGACCTCCGGCGCCTCTCCGCGCCGATCGACCGTCAGTCGAGCTGCACGTCAGGAAGCTGACACTGCAAGAGGAGCACCGCAACTCGCCGGGCGCTTCCGTACTCTGCTCCGTCGATGCGCCGCCTGCCGTCTTCGCTGCCGCTCGCTGCCGTGGCGCTCGTCACCGTCCTCCTCGCCCTCCCGCTCGCCGCGCAGGGCGCGGTCGCCGACGCGCCCGCGACGACGACGCCCACGACGCCCGCCACGCCCGCACCGAAGCCCCCGCCGGCGGCGCCGCCGACGTCGGTCGCGACGGTTCCGGACGGCACGCCGCTCTACCAGGACGGGCAGGTCGACCGCGTCGTCATGAACGGTCCCTGGCTGTTCCGCCTCGACACCGCCGACGCAGGCCTCGCGCAGCGCTTCTACGACCAGGCGACGACCGCCGGCTGGGGCAGCGTCAGCGTCCCGAACGCGTGGAACGCGCGCGACGACAGCGTCGCCAGCTTCGGCGGGGCGGTCGGCTGGTACCGCAAGGACTTCCGCTTGCCGTCCCCAAAGGACCCGAAGACGCGGAAGCCGAGCGCGGCCACCTCCCAGCGCTCCTACGTGCTGCGCTTCGAGTCGGTCAACTTCGACGCGACGATCTGGCTCAACGGCCGCCGGATCGGCACGCACAGCGGCGGCTACCTGCCCTTCGAGCTACGCCTCCCGAACGCGAGCGCGCACGGCGTCAACCGCCTCGTCGTGCGCGTCGACAACCGCCGCAAGCTGAGCGAGCAGAGCGGCGTTGGCGCCGGCCGCCCCGTCCCGCCGGGCGGCTGGTGGAACTACGGCGGGATCCTGCGCGAGGTCTACCTGCGCACGGTCGACCGCGTCGACGTGACGAACGTGAACGTCGCGTCGAGGCTGCCGAACCCAGCCGGCGCCGCGACCGTGACGACGAGCGCCGACGTGCGCAACGCGACCGGGACGCCGCAGCTCGTGCACCTCAGCGGCCGCTTCGGCTCCCAGCCGCTCGACCTCGGCACGCGGACGCTGGCCGCCGGCGAGACGTTGACGCTCAGCCGCGCGATCACCGTCAGGCGGCCGAAGCTGTGGTCCCCCGCGCATCCGAGCCTCTACGCCGTGCGGCTGACCGCGACGGCGCAGCGGCCGGGCGAGCAGCGGCCGATCGACGCCGCCGGCTACCGGCTCGAGGCGGGCATCCGCTCGATCCAGGTCGACGGCAGCGGCCAGCTGCTGCTGAACGGCGAGGTCGTCCACTTCCGCGGCGTCGCGATCCATGAGGACACGCTGACGCAGGGCGCGGCGATGGACAACGCGGTGCGGGCGCGGCTGGTCGCGCTCACGAAGGACCTCGGCGCGACGCTCGTGCGCTCGCACTACCCGCTGCATCCGGAGTTCCAGGAGCTGGCCGACCGCAAGGGCCTGCTGCTGTGGTCCGAGGTCCCGGCGATGTACCAGCTGCCGGAGACGCTGCTCGGGCGCGCCGCGTACCGCAACCTCGCCTTCGAGCAGCTGCGCGCGAACGTGCTGGCGAACCGCGCCCATCCGTCGGTCGCGATCTGGTCGGTCGGCAACGAGATGCCGAGCGTCGCCGGGCCGAACCAGAGCGCCTACATCGCGGATGCCACCACCGTCGTCAAGCAGCTCGACCCGACGCGGCCGGTCGGCCTCGCGTTCGCCGGGCACCCCGAGGCGGGCTGCCAGGCCGGCTACGCGCCCCTCGACGTGCTCGGCATGAACGACTACTTCGGCTGGTACACCGGCGTCGGCGGCAACATCGCCGACCAGGACGAGCTGTCGACCTACCTCGACACGCTGCGCACCTGCTATCCGCACCAGGCGATCGCGGTGACCGAGTACGGCGCCGAGGCGAACCGCGACGGCCCGACGGAGGAGAAGGGCACGTACAAGTTCCAGGACGCGTTCGTCCGGTACCACCTCGGCATCTTCAACGCGAAGTCGTGGCTGACCGGCAGCGTCTACTGGGCACTGCAGGAGTTCCGCGTCAAGCCGCTGTGGAGCGGCGGCAACCCGTGGCCGGACTCGCCGATCCACGCGAAGGGCCTGGTCCGGCTCAACTGGACCAAGAAGCCGGCCTACGGGATCATGCGCACCGGCTACCGCGCCACCCGGCAGTTCGTCCCGCGCTCCAGCGCGAAGAAGCGGCGCGCCGCGGCGGCCAAGCAGCAGCCCACGGCCGCGAAGTAGGCGGCCGGCCGGCGGCGGTCGCAGCTAGCGGTCGCGGGCGCGCTGGGGCGAACGCGTCGGCGAGCGGACCGGAGCGGGGGCGTGCGCCGGGCGGCGATCGGTCTGCGGCAGGAGGTCGGCGAGCCGGCCGCGCTCGCGCAGGCGCACGCGCGCCGGGACGGCGTCGGGCAGCGGGATTCCGCCGCCGCTGGGTCCGGTCGGCGCGCGCGGACCGATGCGGTCGTTGCCGCCGCCGCCGTCTTCGTCCTCGCCCGGCTGGGCCCAGCGCGGCAGCTGCTCGTCGCGCAGGCACGGCAGCAGCAGCAGCGCCGCGAAGCCGAATCCGAGCAGATGAAGCCCGCCGAGGAGGAGCACGAGGAGCGTCTCGTCCGCCATACAGGGCAGCCTAGCGCCGCCGGGGCGCTCGCGCAGACGAAATTCGCTACCCTTCGCCGTCGCTCATGGCTGCTCAAGAGACCACACTCACCGTCGCGCCCCGTGAAGTCGAGGGCTCGCGCGCCACGCGCCGGCTCCGTCGCACCGGGTTCGTGCCCGGTGTCGTCTACGGAGGCGGCGTCGATCCGCTTCCGTTCCAGGTCGACGCCCGCACGCTGCGCCAGGCGCTCGCCCACGGCGGCGCCGTCATCACGCTCACGCTCGAGGGTGGCCAGTCCACGCCCGTCGTGCTGAAGGACCACCATCGTCATCCGGTCACGGGGGACATGCTCCACGTCGACCTGCTGCGCGTCGACCTGACGGAGAGAATCGCCACGACCGTCGTGCTCGACCTCGTCGGCGCCACCGACGCGCCCGGCGTCAAGGCCGGCGGCGTGCTCGAGCAGGTCGTCCGCGAGCTGAACATCGAGGCGCTTCCGAACTCGATCCCGGATCTGCTCCACCACGACGTCTCGGCCGCCGAGATCGGCGACACGATCACGCTCGACGCGCTCGTCGCGCCCGAGGGCGTCACGCTGCTCGACGATCCCGAGACCGTCATCGTGACGCTCACGCCGCCGCGGCTCTCGACCGAGGCGAGCGACGAGATCGAGCAGGAGACCGAAGTCGTCGGCGAGAAGTCCGACGCCGAAGGCGAGTCCGGCGGCTCCTAGCCGCCGGCTCAGCAGCTCCGCGCGATGCGCCTCGGCGGCGCGACGCCGGCCGACTGGCTCGTCGTCGGGCTCGGCAACCCGGGCGCCGAGTACGCGCGCACGCGGCACAACGTCGGCTTCGAGATCGCGAACCTGCTGGCAACTCGCTGGCAGCTGCCGAAGGCGAAGCAGAAGTACGCGGGGCTGATCACCGAGGGCCGCACGGTTCCCGGCGGCCCGCGCGTCGCGGTGCTGCTGCCGCAGACGTACATGAACGAGGCCGGCCGCTCGGCCGGCCCCGCGCGCGGCGCCCTGAAGGTGCCGCTCGAGCGGGTGCTCGTGCTGCACGACGAGATCGACCTGCCGTTCGGCGAGGTGCGCGCCCGCCTCGGCGGAGGCCTCGCCGGCCACAACGGGCTGAAGTCGCTCAGACGCGAGCTCGGCGGGGCGGACTTCGTGCGCGTGCGAGTCGGCGTCGACCGGCCGCCGACGACCGATCCCGACCGCGTCGCCGCCTACGTGCTTGGGCGCTTCCGCGAGCCGGACGCCGACGTGCGCGAGCTGGTCGAGCGGGCGGCCGACACGGCCGAGCGGATCGTCGCCGGCGAGCTGGAGCTGTGAGACCGCGGCGCGCCCTCCGCGCGCCCTCCGCGCGTCACATGGCTTTAGCGCTCGTGAATCGCGGCCGCGTAGACTAGTCCTACGCACCGGCCGCGCCTCCGCGCGGTCGTTTGCGCTGCCGTCTCCATGCTCGCATCGCTTCTCGCCTACGCCGCCGACGACCCGGCCACGACCGCGCTCGCGCGCGATGGTGGCCGTGCCTTCGTGTCGGCCTCCCTGCGGCCCTACGTCGTCGCCGCGCTGGCGCAGCAGGACGCGGCGCGGCCGCTGCTCGTCGTCGCCGGCGACGACCGCCAGGCGCGCGACCTGGCCGCCGACCTGCGCACGTGGCTGAGCCCGCGCCCGGTCCGCTTCTACCCCTCGCGCGGCGTCGCCTACGAGTCGCACCTGACGCCGCCGCCGCACCTCGTCGGCCTGCGCGTCGCGGCGATCGACGCCCTGCTCGCCGGCACCGCGAACGGCGCCGCCGGCGGCGACGGCACGCCCGCCGCAGCGCCGGTCGTCGTCGTCAGCGCCGTCGCGCTCTCGGAGAAGGTCCCCGACCCGGCGCTGCGCCCGCACGGCTTCACGCTGCGGCTGGGCGAGCTGCTCGACCTCGACGAGTGCGCGGTCGACCTCGTCGCGGCCGGCTACGAGCGCGTCGACCAGGTCGAGGACCGCGGGCAGTTCGCGATCCGCGGCGGCCTGCTCGACCTCTACCCGGCGACCGAGGACCGCGCCGTCCGCGTCGACCTGTTCGGCGACGAGATCGAGTCGCTGCGCTGGTTCTCGACCTTCACCCAGCGCTCGCTCGGCGACGCCGAGGCGATCGACGTCGCGCCCGCCGCCGAGCTCGCGGCGGAGCACCGCGAGCTGGCCGAGATCGCCGCGCTCATGGTGAACGAGCGCGATCGTGAGAGCGGACCCGACATCGCCGAGCTGCTGCCGGTCGGCGACTTCCACGCGATGCTCGAGCTGATCCCCGACGCGGCCGTGCTGGTGGCCGCCGACGAGGAGATCTCGCCGGCGCTCGCCGACCACTGGCAGGACGTCTGCACCGCCTTCCACGACCGTGACGCGCACGACCTCTACGTCGCGCCCGAGGCGATCGAGGCGGCGCTCGACGCCCGCGCGGCGATCCGCCTGTCGTCGCTCGACCAGGGTCAGCCGGTCGAGTTCCGCGCGCAGGCGGCCGACGTCGCGGCGCGCGGCGTGAGAGAGGCCGAGCCGGAGCTCGAGAAGCTCGTGCGCTCCGGCTACCGCACGGTCGTCGCCTTCGCGCACAGAGGGGAGGGCGAGCGGGCGGCCTACAACCTCGGCCGCCTGAAGGTCCGCTGGGTCGACGGCGGCGCGCCGAGCGCGGCCGATCTCGCCTTCGTCGAGGCGCGCCTGCGGGACGGCTTCGTCGCGCCCGGCTTCAGACTCGCCGTGATCCCCGAGCACCGCCTCTTCCACCGCCGCCCCGCGCGCGCCGGCAGAGCGACCGCCGGGGGCCGTCGCCGCGGCGCGCTGCGCTCGTTCACCGAGCTGCGCACGGGCGACATCGTCGTGCACGAGGACCACGGCCTCGCGCGCTTCGCCGGCTTCGACACGAAGACGGTCGCGGGCGTGACGCGCGACTACCTCGAGCTCGAGTACGCCGGCACGGACAAGGTCTTCATGCCGGTCGACCAGCTCGCGAGAATCTCCCGCTACGTCGGCGCCGGCGGCGACCATCCGCCGCTCTCGAAGCTCGGCGGCACGCGCTGGGAGACGATGAAGGCCCGCGCGCGCAGAGCCGCGAACGAGATGGCCGGCGAGCTGCTGAACCTCTACGCCGAGCGCAAGCGCCGCGAGGGGCACGCCTTCCCGCCCGACACCGACTGGCTGCGCGAGTTCGAGGACGCGTTCCCGTACCGCGAGACGCCCGACCAGCGCGAGGCGATCGAGCACGTGAAGGCCGACATGGAGTCGACCCGCCCGATGGACCGGCTGATCTGCGGCGACGTCGGCTACGGCAAGACCGAGGTCGCGCTGCGGGCCGCCTTCAAGGCCGCCAACGACGGCAAGCAGGTGATGGTGCTGGTGCCGACGACGATCCTCGCCCAGCAGCACTTCGGCACCTTCTCGGAGCGGCTGAAGGACTACCCCTTCACGATCGAGCACGTCTCGCGCTTCCGTCCCGCGGCTGAGCAGAGAGCGGCGATCGGCGCCTTCGTGGAGGGCAGAGTCGACATCCTGATCGGCACGCACCGGCTGCTCTCGCGCGACGTGCGACCGAAGGACCTCGGGCTGCTGATCGTCGACGAGGAGCAGCGCTTCGGCGTCAAGCAGAAGGAGCTGCTGCGCCAGCTGAAGCTGCGCGTCGACGTGATCGCGATGTCGGCGACGCCGATCCCCCGCAGCCTCCAGATGTCGATCGCCGGGATCCGCGACATCTCCGTGATCGAGACGCCGCCGGAGGGCCGGCGCCCGGTCAAGACCTACGTCGGCGAGTACGACGAGGGACTCGTCAAGCAGTCGATCGAGCGCGAGCTGGCGCGCGGCGGCCAGACCTTCTTCCTGCACAACCGCGTCGAGTCGATCGACGAGACGGCCGAGCGGCTGCGGGCGCTCTGCCCGACCGCGCGCTTCGAGGTCGCCCACGGCCAGCTCGACGAGAGACAGCTCGAGCAGCGCATGCTGCGCTTCCTGCGCGGCGACGCCGACGTGCTCGTCGCGACCAGCATCATCGAGTCGGGCATCGACATCCCGCAGGCCAACACGCTGCTGATCGAGCGCGCCGACCTCTTCGGCCTCTCGCAGCTCTACCAGATCCGCGGACGCGTCGGGCGCAGCCGCGAGCGCGCCTACGCCTACATGATGTATCCCTCCGCGGCCGCGCTGACGGCGGAGGCCGCACAGCGGCTCTCGGCGCTGTCGGACTACACCGAGCTCGGTGCCGGCTTCAGAGTCGCGATGCGCGACCTCGAGATCCGCGGCGCCGGCAACCTGCTTGGCGACGAGCAGTCCGGCCACGTCGCCGCGCTTGGCTTCGAGCTCTACCTGTCGATGCTCGACGAGGCGGTTCGCGCCGCCGGTCCGTCGCTCGGCGAGGACGAGCCCGAGCCGGTGCGCCTCGACGTCAACGTCGACGCCTACGTCCCCGCCGACTACATCCCGTACGAGCAGGCGAAGATCGACGTGCACCGGCGCATCGCCGGAGCCCGTGACGTCGCTGATCTCGGGCTCCTGCGCGAAGAGCTGGAGGATCGCTTCGGTCCGCTGCCCGAGCCGGTCGAGAACCTCATCTCGCTCCAGCAGGCGCGCATCAAGCTCGGCCAGGCCGGGGCGCGTGCGGTGAGCTTCCGCGGGGGGCGCCTGGCGGTGACGCCGGTCGACCTCGACGTCGCGCGCGCGGCGCGGGTGAAGGAGCAGATCCCCGGCTCCACCTACGAGCCGGGGCGCTCGCAGCTCTCCGTCCGCGTACCCGACGACCCGCAGGAGCGCTTCCCCGCGGTCATCCACGCCGCCAACGCCCTGCTCGCCGTCACGCGCGAGGCGGCCTGACCGGCATCCCCGCTTAATGGCGGGCTAACGCGGGCTGA
>JAOPZA010000217.1 GCA_025964325.1 Conexibacter sp. | reverse complement strand
GCGTCGGGCGGGGCGGGCGGGACCGGCTCCGCCCGCGCGAGCGCGACGGCGCCGGCGACGACGGCGACGAACGAGGCGACCCGCAACGCGCCCAGCGCACCGCCCGGCAGGCCCTCGTGCAGGATCGTGGTCGCGGCGACGATCGGGATCGCGTTCGTCAGCAGCGTCGCGACGCCGGCGGTCGCGACAGGGCCGCCGTGCTGGTAGGCGATCTGCAGGCAGCTCGTGCCGATCCCGTAGAGCGCGAGGGCGGGGACGATCGTCCAGGGGCGGGCGCCGTCCGACGTCGCGACCTTCGTGGCGATGTCGCCGCTCGCCATCAGCACGCCCGCCGCCGTCGCGTACGAGAGGCCGCGGCCGATGCGCGGCGTGGCGAGGACGAGCACGACGGCGGCGAGGACCGCCGAACCGGCGATCCAGGCGATCACGGCCGGCAGCGTCGCCGGCGAGCCGGACGCCGTGGAGCCGGCCAGCGAGGCGCCCAGACCGGCGAGCCCGAGCACGGCGACGGCGACGCCGACGCGTTCGCGGCGCGACGGCGAGCGACCGCTGCGCCGGCGCGAGACGAACGCCAGGACCGCGACACCGCCCGCCGACAGCGCCTGCACGAGCGCCAGCGGCGCGAAGCCGAGCGCTGCCGCGTAGGCGCCGAACCCGGCGATCTCGACGGCGAGCCCCTTCAGCCAGGCGGGGCTCCCGCGCAGCGCCCGCACGGCGTCGCGCGGGTGGCGCAGCGAAAGCCGCGGCAGCGCCGCGGCGGCGTCGTGCTCCTGCAGGTAGGCCCAGTTGACCAGCGTCGCCGAGGCGATCGTGAGACCGAGCCCGATGACGAGGTCATGGTTCATGCCAGCGGACGCCCGCGGCTGCGCCAGTCGGCGAGCAGTCCCATCGGCATCGCGAGCAGGAAGTTGAAGACGCGGTAGGTGACGACGCCGACGAGCGCGTAGACGAACGGCACGCCGACCCAGGTGAGCGCGAGCGCGAGCAGCGCCTCGGTCGCCGCCGCGCCCGCGAGCGGCAGCGAGCGGCGGCTGGCGATGTACCCGGTCGCGTACGCGAGGATCGTCGCGGGCACGGTCGGCTCGGCGCCGAAGGCGTGCAGCCCGGCCCACAGGCAGAAGATGTCGCCGGCCCAGTAGGCGGCGATCCCGACCCACGCGCCGGCGTGCTTCACCGGCGTCACGACGAGACCGCGCAGCAGTGCGAGCGCCGCCAGCGCGGAGCCCGCGGGACGGGCGAGCCGCCGCGGCAGCCGGTCGACGCGCGCCGGATCGATCCGCTCGCTCGCCCAGACCGCGAGCGCGAAGCCCAGCGGCACGGCGGCGACCCACGGCACCGTCACCGACAGCGGGACATCGGCGCCGTCCGCCAGCAGGAACGCCGCGGCGGCGGTCGCGGTGGGCGCGAGCAGCGCGTACTCCAGCGCGCCGAGGCCGAGCACGCGCGCGGCGGCGTCGCGGTCGTCGACGCACTCGCCGCGCAGCGCGCGCAGGTCGCCGGAGAAGCCGCCGCCGGGCACGTGCGCGCCGAAGCCGGCCGTGACCAGCGCCGCGGCGCGCCGCAGCGGCAGCTTCGGGCCGCCGCTCGCGTGGACCGCGGAGCGATACGCGAGCGTGTAGCCGAGGTACGCCACGAGCTCGCCGAGCGCGGCCAGGCCGATCCACCAGAACTGGGGATGGCGCACGACCTCGAGCACCTCGGGGAAGCCCGCCACCTGCCAGGCGAGCAGGGCGGCGACGGCGATCGCCAGCAGCGCCGCCAGGCTCGCGAAGGCGAGGGGGGACAACCTTTCGCGGAGCGTGCGGTCACGCGCCTGCATCATCAGGCGATCGTACTGGGGGCTCGTCAGGAGCGCGGATCGAGCAGCAGCTTGCCGGTCGTGCGCCGCCCGGCGATGTCGGCGTGCGCGCGCGGGGCCTGGGCGAGCGGGTAGGTCCCGCCGACGACGGCTCTCAGCTCGCCCCGCGCCGCGCGCGCGAACAGGTCGGCGAGCGCCTCGTCGACCATCTCCGGGCGGCCGAGGCAGTGCATGAACCAGAAGCCGACGACCGCGCGCGAGGTGCGCATCAGGTTGCCGGTGCGGACCTCGTTCTGCTGGTTCGAGGCGATCCCGTACGCGACGATGCGGCCGAACGGCGCGAGCGCCTCGAACGACGCGTCGAAGACCGCGCCGCCCGCGATCTCGAAGACGGCGTCGACGCGGCGGCCGCCGTTGGCCTCGACGATCCGCTCCGTCATCCCCTCTGGCGCGGAGTCGATCGCGGCGTCGGCGCCGAGCTCCAGCGCGAGCGAGCGCTTCTCCTCCGTCGAGGCCGTCGCGATCACGCGACCGGCGCCGAGCGGCTTGCCGAGCTGGACCGCGAGCGAGCCGACGCCGCCGGCCGCCGCGTGCACGACGACGGCCTCGCCCGGCGCGACGCGCGCGCAGGTTCTGTAGAGGTGCCAGGCCGTCAGCCCCTGCACCAGCAGCGCGAGCGCGGTCTCGTCGTCGACGCCGTCGGGGATCGGAAAGGTCAGCGCCGCCGGCGCGGTCGCGTACTCGGCGTAGCCGCCGCTGCCGGTCAGCGCGATCACGCGCTCGCCGGTGTCGGCCCGCACGCCGGCGACCTCGGTCCCCGGCACGAGCGGCAGCTCGGCTCTCGCGAGGTAGGAGTCGGTGCGCGTGTGGGTGTCGGCGAAGTTGACGCCGGCGCGGGTGACCTCGATCAGAACCTCGCCGTCGGCCGGCGTCGGCGTCGGCAGCTCCGTCACCTGGAGCACCTCGGGACCGCCGAACTCCTTCATCTGAACCGCTCGCATCTCCCCGCGGAGGCTAGCCAATGCCTGCCGCGGCGCTCGCCGATACCCTTCCCCGGCCCGTTCCCTGCGACGAAAGACGCCCACCGCATGTCCCTCACCGTCGTCGGCTCGATCGCGTTCGACGCCGTCACCACGCCGTTCGGGAGCCGCGAGAAGATGCTCGGCGGCTCCGCCGTCCACTTCTCGCTGGCGTCGTCCTTCTTCACCGACGTCCGCGTGGTCGGACCCGTCGGCGACGACTTCGGCGACGCCGAGTACGCCGTCCTGCGCGACCGTGGCGTCATCACCGACGACATCGAGCAGATCCCCGGCGGCGAGACGTTCTTCTGGCGCGGCCACTACGAGTACGACCTCAACACGGCCCACACCGACGACACGCGGCTGAACGTGTTCGGCGAGTTCGCGCCGAAGCTGTCGGATGCGTCGCGCGAGAGCGACGTGCTGTTCCTCGCGAACATCCAGCCCGACCTGCAGCGCGAGGTGCGCGAGCAGATGCCGGACGCGAAGTTCGTCGCGCTCGACTCGATGAACCTGTGGATCGACATCGCCCGCGACTCGCTGCTGAAGACGATCGAGGGCGTCGACTGCGTGCTGCTGAACGACGCCGAGATCCGCATGCTGACGAGAAAGCCGAACCTCGTGCAGGCGGCGCGCGAGCTGCGCGCGCTCGGCCCCAAGGTGATCGTCGCGAAGCAGGGCGAGTACGGCGCCGCGCTGCTGACCGACGAGGGCTTCTTCGGACTGCCGGCGTACCCGCTCGAGACGGTCAACGACCCGACCGGCGCCGGCGACTCGTTCGCGGGCGGCTTCGTCGGCTACCTCGCAGCCCATGGCGGCGACGACCTCTCGCACAAGACGCTCTGCCGCGCGATGGCCTACGGCACCGCGATCGCCTCCTACAACGTCGAGGAGTTCGGCACCGAGCGCGTCTCGCGCCTGACGCGCGACGAGATCACGGCGCGGGTCGGCGAACTGCAGAAGATCACCAACTTCGTCGACGCGCCGATCGCGCTGCGGGCGTAGCGGTCAGGGCCTCGCGAGGCGGGCGCCCGCAGCGCCCGAGGGGCGTCCGCTCGCGCCCTCAGGGCCTCGCGAGGCGGGCGCCAAGCCCCTCCCCGCTCCGCGTCACGAACGCGAGCGGCTTCATCATCCCGGCGACGACGGCGCCTCGGGCCCGGCCGCGGCGGCGCGCGACGCGCGGACCGAGCTCGGCCGCGAGCGCGACGAGCGCCGGCATCGGCCGCACGAACAGCGCCAGCTCCTCGATCAGGCCGGCCTCGTCGAGTCGTACGAGCACCGACTCCTCGAGCGCGACGTCGCCGGCGCGGCCGGTCGCCGTCAACGACCGCGTGCGGGCATCGCCGACGTCGTCGGTGTAGTGGATGTCCTCGACCACGACGAACACGTCCGCCATCAGCTCCCCGAGCTGTCTGTGCCCGCGGAAGCTGAAGCGGTCGGTGATCGGCGAGCGGAGCACGACGCCCGGCGTCGTGGCGGCGAGCACGCCCGGGACGTCGCGCGCCAGCATGGCGGCCCGGAAGCTCGCGGTGGGTGCCTTCGGTTCGATCATGCTCCGCGACGCTACGCGCTCCCGCCAGGCCGCTCAAGTCGCAGGGCGCCGGCGAAAGACGCGCGTAGCTCAGGCGGGGACGAGCGGCCGGATGCGCGGCCACACGATGCGGCAGGCCTCGCGGTAGTCCGGCGCGGCGGAGAAGACGGCCGGCACGACGTCGTCGTACTCGGCCCCGATCGCCGCGATGTCGCGCTCGATTCGCGGGCGCGATTGGAATGGCCGAGGCTCCGGCCGCTGTCGGTGCGCGGCTGTCCCGGATCGAATCGCACTTGGTCACCGATGCTGGCTTCGCGGATCGTCGCGGCGACGTCGGCGGCGATGAGCGTGTGCTGCGGCGGCCGCGTACGTGTCGCGTCGACGTCCTTGCTGGCCGCCGCATGCGAGCGTCTGGGTGACCGCCGCGTCCCGCCCGCGCCGCGAGCGCTCACCCCCGCGGGTCGACCAGCACCTTGCCGTGGACCGTGCGGCTGACGAGCGGTGCGAGGCCGTTGGCGACGAGCGCGTCGAGCGCGATCGTGCGGTCGATCACGGCCGCCGCGACCGCGCCGGAGGCGAGCACGTCGAGCGCCTCCGGGATGTCGGTCGCGCAGACGTGCGCGAGCGCGGGCCGCAGGTCGACCTCGCGCAGCGCGAGGTCGAGCAGGTTCAGCGCCACCGGCGCCCGCTGCAGCCCGACGATCACGACCCGGCCGCCGGGGCGCGCGAGGGAGATGCAGAGGGCGGGCGCGTGCGCGACGCCGGACGTCTCGAGCACGACGTCGGCGCCCCCTCCCCCGGTCAGCTCGAGCACGGCCTCGCGCACGCCGTCCTCGCGCGCGTCGAGCGCGTCGTGGGCGCCGAGCGCCACGGCCGTTGCGAGCCGCTGATCATCGACGTCGATCGCGACGATCCGTCGCACGCCGCGGGCGGCGGCGCCGGCGACCGCGAATGCGCCGATCCCGCCGGCGCCGTGGACCACGAGCGTCTCCTGGGGCGCGAGCGAGCCGCGGTTGAGCGCGTGCAGGGCGACCGCGGTCGGCTGCGCCAGCGCGGCCGCGTCGTCGGAGCACGCAGCGGGCACCGGAACGCAGGTCGCAGCCGGCGCGCGGACCTGCTCGGCGAGCGCGCCGTCGGCGTGGAAGCCGAGCGTGTAGTAGCGGACGCAGAGGTTCGTGCGTCCCTCGCGGCAGCGGTCGCACTCGCCGCAGGAGACGCCGGCGCCGCTGACGACGCGGTCGCCGACCGCGAATCCCTCGACGCCCTCGCCGACCGCGGCGATCCGCCCGACGAACTCGTGCCCGAGCACGACCGGGCCGCCATGGCCGCTGCCAGCGTGGGGCGCGTGGAGCGGCACGAGCACCGGCCCGTGGTCGTACTCGGCCGCGTCGGAGCCGCAGAGCGCGACCCGCAGCACGTCGAGGACGAGCTCGCCGCGGGCGGGAGCGCCAGGCGAGGACCGCTCCCCGACGCGCACGTCGCCGGGGCCGTGGTAGGTCGCAGCCTTCATCGTCATGGACATCATGCTCCTTCCGCCAGTGCCGCGACTCTGACGCCGCGGGCGCGCGCGAACAGCGCCGCCGCGACCAGCACGAGCGCGCCCGGCAACCAGTATTGCCACGCCTGCCCGAGCGACAGGAACGTGATCGCGTTGATGATCTGCGTCACCAGCACCGCGCCCAGCAGGGCGCCCAGGAACGAGCCGCGGCCGCCGTAGATCGAGGCGCCGCCGAGCACGACCGCGGTGACGCTCGAGAGCGTGTACGCGCCGCCGACCGTCGGGTCGCCGATGCCGACCTGCGCCGCCAGCAGCAGGCCGGCGATGACGGTGAAGAGCGAGCAGATCACGTAGCCGGCGAGCACCGTCGGCGTCACCCGCACCCCGACGCGATGCGCGGACGGCTCGTCGGAGCCGACGGCCCGCAGCCCGACGCCGAGGCGCGTGCGCCGCAGCGCCAGCTCGCAGCCGATCGCGACCACGATCGCGACGACGAAGACGATCGGGACGAAGCCGACGCTCTTCTGCATCGTCGAGATGTAGGAGGACTGGATCACGCCGCCCGGATCGGGTCGCAGCAGCTGCGCGACGCCCTGCAGCGCGATGAACGTCGCGAGCGTCGCGATGATCGGCGAGATCCGCGCGCGGCGCACGAGCAGGCCGTTGATCAGCCCGACCGCGACGCCGAGCGCGACGACCAGCGCGAAGCCGAGGACGATCGCGCCCGCGCTCTTGCCGTCGGAGACGTAGAACGACAGCACGACGACGGTCAGCGCCGTCAGCGGCCCGACGGAGAGGTCGATCCCGCCCGTCAGCAGCACGACCAGCTGACCGAGGCTGACGAAGATCAGCGCCGTGGCGAGGAACAGCGCGCTCTGCAGGTTGATCGTCGTCAGGTAGGCGGAGCTGCGGGAGGCGGTGTAGGCGCCGAGCAGCACGATCGCGAGCAGCACGATCGCGCTCGGCGCGAGGTCGCCGCGCAGGAAGCGGCGGCGACGGGTGCCGGCCGCGTCCGCGGCGTCCGGCGCCGCGCCGCCCGCCTCGCGCCGCGCCGTCGTCGAGGAGATCGCGGTGCCGGTGATCCGCTCCTCCGTCACCTCGTCGCCCTCGAGCGTTGCGATCACGTGACCGCGCGAGAAGACCGCGACGCGGTCGCAGAGGCCCTCCAGCTCGACGGCGTCGGAGGACAGCACGATCACGGCCTTGCCGTCGTCGGCGAGCGAGCGCAGCAGGCGGTAGATCTCGACGCGCGCGCCGGGGTCGACGCCCTGGGTCGGCTCGTCGCACAGCAGCACGGTCGGGTCCGACAGCAGCGCCCGCGCGAAGACCACCTTCTGCTGGTTGCCGCCCGAGAGCGTCATCACGTCGGCGTCGAGCGACGGCGTCTTGACCGCCATCGACCGCAGCCGCTCGGCGAGCACGCCGTGCTCGCGGCCGCGCCGCACGAAGCCGCCGGTCGTGTAGTCCTCCAGCGAGGAAGCGGCGGCGTTCTCGGCGACCGAGAGCGACGTCAGCAGACCCTCGCGCTGGCGGTCGCCGGGGACGATCGCGCAGCCGGCCGCCTGCGCGCGGCCGGGGTCGTCGAGCCGCACCGGTCTGCCGTTGCAGCGCACCTCGCCGCGGCTCGGCTCGAGCCCGGCGAGCGCGCGCAGCGCCTCGCGTTGGCCGTTGCCCTCGGCGCCCGCGAAGCCGAAGACCTCGCCGGCGCGGACGGACAGCGTGACATCGTCGAAGGCCGCGCCGGAGATGCCGTCCAGCTCGAGCAGCGGCGGCGCGTCCCGCCGGGCGGCGCGCTTGTCGGGGAAGACGGCCTCGAGCTCGCGCCCGAGGATCAGGTTGACGATCTCGCCCTCGGAGACCGAGGCGACGTCGAACGTGCCGCGCGTCTCGCCCGTGCGCAGCACCGTCAGGCGGTCGGCGATCGCGACCACCTCCGGGATCCGGTGCGAGATGTACACGACGGCCGTGCCGCGCTCGCGGATCGCCCGCACGCGGTCGAACAGCCGCTCGACCTCGGCCGCGTTGAGCGCCGCGGTCGGCTCGTCGAGGATCAGCACGCGCGGGTCGAGCGCGAGCGCCTTCGCGATCTCGACCAGCTGACGCTCGGGCGCGCTCAGCTCCGAGCCGCGCGCCCGCACGTCGAGCCGCGCGTCGATCGCGGCCAGCTGCTCGGCCGCCCACGCGTCGGCCCGGCCGAGGCCGGGCCGACGCTCCGCGGGGACGGCGAGCGCGATGTTCTCGGCGACCGTCAGGTCCTCGAGCACCGCGGGGTGCTGGTAGACGAGCGAGAGGCCCAGCTCCTGCGCCTCGCTCGGGGCGGCGTGGGTCAGCGGCTTGCCGTCGATCTCGACCGCGCCCTCGTCGGCACGCAGCGAGCCGGCGGCGATCGCCATCAGCGTCGACTTGCCCGCGCCGTTCTCGCCCAGCAGCGCGTGGACCTCACCGGCGCGCACCTCGAGGCCGACGCCTCTGAGGGCGGCGACGCCGACGAACGACTTCCAGACGTTGGTGAGCCGCAGCGCGGCGCGGGCATCCGGCATCGCCGATCAGCCCTTCATCAGCGTGTCGAGCTGATCGTCGCTCTGCAGGTTCGAGAAGAACGAGTCGGGCGTCGCGCTCGCTCTGCACTCGGGCGCCATGCCGCCCTCGGAGTTCTCGTACAGCGGCAGCTCGACGATCGATCTGTCGCCCGGGCTCGTGCCGTTGGCCGCCGCGACCGCCTGGCGCACGGCGTAGCGCCCGAGCCAGTTGCGAGCGGAGATCGTCGCGAGCGGGAACGCCTTGCCGCCGTCTCTCGCCTTTCTCCAGTCGCAGGCGACCTCGTTCGCCTCGAGCGTCGCGATCGGCGGGATCGGCCGGCCGGCCGCCTGGAAGGCGCGGATCGCGCCCGCCGCCGACTGCCCGTCGGCGACGATCACGCCGTCGATCTGCGGGTTCTTCGTCAGGAGGCCGGCCATGACTCTCTGCGTCTGCGCCGGATCCCAGTTCGCGACCGCCGGGCTCGTGCCCGTGAGCATCTTCATGTTCGGGTACTGCTTGAAGACGTCGAGCGCGCCCGCGAGCGTGTTCTTGTCGACGGCGTTGCCGGCGGGGCCGCCGAGGAAGACCACGTTGCCTCTGTCTCTCAGCGTTCTGGCCATCCACTCGCCCCACGTTCTGCCGGCCGCCTGCGTGTTCCAGTCGACGTACGTGACGTAGTCCTTGCCTGCGCTTCCGCCGGCCGGATCCGAACCCCACGGCACGACTCTCACGCCGTGCGCGGAGGCCGCACGGATGCCCGGCAGCTCCGCCGGACCGCCGGCGTCGGGGATGATCACGATCGCGTTCGCGCCCTGCGCGACGAGGCTGTTGAGGCCCGAGATCGCTCTCTGCACGTCGAAGCCGGCGTTCACGACGATCGTCTTCTTGATCGCCGGGCACTTCGCCGCCTCGAGTCTCACCTGTCTGAGCGACTCTCTCGACCAGCCGTTGAGGCCGCCGCCGTCCTGGATCCCGAGCGTGATCGGCTTGCTGCCGCACCAGCTCCCGCCACCGCTCGAGGCGGTCGTCGAGGCGGCGCTCGCGCTGCCGCTGCTGCTGCTCGACGACGCGGAGCCCGTCGAGCTGCTGCTCGAGCTGCTGCCGCAGGCGGCCAGCGCGAGCGCGGGCACCAGCAGCAGCGCTGCGAGCGAGCGCTTCGCCCAGGGGCGTTCGGCGGGCCGGCGGCCCGCGTTGTCCATCGTGGTCATCCGTTGCTCCTCCTTGTGGTTCAGTGCTGCGCGCCGGGACGCGCTCCTCTGCGCGCGATGCGTCTCCACGGCACGTTCCGCAGGCCCATGCCAGCCGCGACGATGACGCCCTGGATCAGCAGCTCGACCGAGTTGGCGGCGCCCATCGCGAGCACCACCTGCTCCAGCTGCTGCAGGAACAGCGCGCCGACCGCGGTCGCGATCACGCTGCCGCGACCGCCGGCGAGCGAGGTGCCGCCGAGCACGACGGCCGCGATCGTCGGCAGCAGGTACGAATCCCCCGAGAAGAGGCTCGGGGCGCTGATGAAGCCGGCCAGCAGGACGCCGGCGGCGGCGTAGCAGAGGCTTGCCGCGATGTAGGCGCCGAGCTGGTAGCGCGCGACGTCGATGCCCGCCGCGCGCGACGCGCGCGGGTTCGCGCCGACCGCCTCGAAGCGGCGGCCCCAGATCGACTTGCGCACGAGGACGGCCACGACCAGCACGAGCACGAGCGCGAAGAGCGCGGTGTGCGGGATGCCGATCGTCTTGCCCTGGGCGAAGCTCGTGAGGCTGCTCGGCGCGGTGCTCGCGATCGAGCCGCCGGTCACCTGCACGACCGTCCCGAGCAGCAGCGCGTTGACGCCGAGCGTCGCGACGAGCGGCGTGATCCCGAGCCGCGTCACGGCGAGCCCGACCAGCAGGCCGGTCGCGATCGCCGCCAGCGCGACGATCAGCAGCGTCGTGCCGAGCTTGCCGGAGTCGCCGCCGGGCAGCTTCGTCGTGAGCGCCGCCGCGAGCGCGATCGAGCCCGGCACGGAGAGGTCGAGGCCGCCCTGCTGGACCACCAGCGTCTGACCGACGCCGGCGATCGCGAGGATCGCGGCGAACGGCAGCATCGAGAGGATCGCGCTGTGGCTGACGCTGCCGCCGGCGATCAGCGGGCTGATCACGAACAGGACGATCGTCGCGACCCAGATCGCGCCGAAGCTGCCGCCGCGGCGCAGGCGCGCACGGACGGCGGCGAGCGAGAGCGGCTGCGGCGGCGCGGTCGGCCCGAGGCCCTGCGTCTCCGCAGGGCCGGCGGTGGGCGTGGAGGCCGGCATCAGCCCTGGGCCGTCCAGCCGCCGTCGATCACGAGCGTCGTGCCGTGCGTGTACGCGCTCGCCGAGGAGCAGAGGAACGTGACGCCGTGCGCGATGTCCTGCGGCCGCCCGACGAAGCCGACCGGCGTCTTGCTGATCAGCCCCGGCTCCATCTCCGGGTCCGCGGCGAACTGCGACGTCACCATCGGCGTGCCGACGAAGCCGGGCGCGACCGTGTTGACGCGGGTGCGCGGCGCCAGCTCGGCCGCGAGCGAGCGCGCCATCGCGTCGACGGCGCCCTTCGTCGCGGTGTAGGCCGCGAGGCCGGGGAAGCCGGCGCGCACGACGCTCGAGGAGATGAAGACGATCGAGGAGCCCTCCCGCAGGTGCGGCAGCGCCGCGCGCGTCAGCACGTAGGGCGCGCGCACGTTGACCGCCCACTGGCGGTCGAGGCTCGCGACCGGCGCGTCGGCGAGCAGCCCGGCCTCGAACAGACCGGCGTTGTGCACGATCGCGTCGATGCCGCCGAACGCGTCGACGGTGCGCGCCGCCACGTCCGCCGCCACGTCGCCGTCGCCGAGGTCGATCGCGAGCGCGATCGCCTCGCCGCCGCCGGCCTCGATCCGCGCCCGCACGCCCTCCAGGCGCTCGCGGTCGCGACCGACGAGGGCGACGCGCGCGCCGGCCGCCGCCATCGTGCAGGCGGTCGCCTCGCCGATGCCGGAGCTGGCGCCGGTGACGATCGCGACCGTGTCGTTCAGCTCGAGTCGCATCGTCCTAGGCGGCCGCGTAGGCGGACGGGAGCCAGTCGCCGCCGAGCTGCGCGTCGGCCAGCCGCGGATCGCCGTGCGCGGTGCTCAGCAGGTAGTCGCGCGTCTCGATCGCGAGCCGGCGCACGCGCGCCTGGTCGACGCCGACGAGCGTTCCGTCCCGCTTGACGACCTTGCCGGCGACGAGCACCGTCTCGACGAGCCCGGGATGGCCGTTGTAGACGACGGCGCCGGCCGGGTTGTTGAGCGGCGTCATCCCGAGCGAGTCGGCGCGCAGGACGATCAGATCGGCGTCCTTGCCGGGCGTCAGCGAACCGGTCCGGTGGTCGAGCCCGCAGGCGCGCGCACCCTCGATCGTCGCGAACGACAGCACGTCACGGCAGGAGACCTTCAGCTGGTCCATCTCGCTGGCGTCGCCGCCGGCCGCCTCGATCGCGGCGTTGTCGAGGCCGCGCTGGGTGCTCAGCGCCGAGCGCATCGCGCCGAACATGTGGCCGGCCGTAGCGGTGCAGACGTCGATCGAGATGCTCGGGCGGATGCCGACGTCGAGCAGGCGGCCGGTCGCCGGCCAGCCGTGACCCATCTGCAGCTCGATGTCGGGCGCGACCGAGGCGCTGCCGCCGGAGTCGGCGATCATCCGCAGCTCGTCGTCCGCGAGCGTGCAGCAGTGGACGTAGGTGACGTCGGGGGTCAGGAAGCCGCGCTCCCGCATCCACGCGATCGGGCGGGTCTTGCCCCAGGCGCCGTCGCCGACGTGCACGGTGACGCGGGTGCCGAGCTCGCGCGCGAGCGCCCAGTCGGCCTCGCTCGTCGCGCCGGGCGCGAACTGCGGGCCCCGCAGCGCCATCGCCATCGTGACGAGCTGGTCGTCGGAGTTGAAGTACTGCTCGCGGATCCGCTTCGCGTCGCGCGTGTGCGGCACGTCGCTGGGGACGCCGCTCCACTCGGGCGCTCCGCCGCCGTGGGCGAAGACGACCCGCGAGCCGGACTCGAACAGCGCGGCGACGGCGCCGTCCGCGTGCGCGGGGGTGTTGAGGTTGTGAGACCAGTCGAGCAGCGTCGTGATGCCCGAGTCGAGCGCCTCGAGGGTGCCGAGCAGGTTGCCGATGTAGGTGTCCTCCGGGCGGTAGTGGCCCGAGAGGCCGGCGTGCAGGCCCGAGAAGTAGTGCGCGAGCGTCCAGTCGGACGCGATGTTGCGCCATGGTGCCTGCCACGTGTGGCGGTGCGTGTCGACGAAGCCCGGCATCACGATCGTGTCGGTCGCGTCGATCGACTCGCAGTCGGCGATGTCCAGCTTCGGTGCGACGGCGACGATCTTCCCGTCCTCGACGAGGACGTCGCCGATCGGCAGTTCGCCGACCGCGAAGTCCATCGACAGGATGGTCCCTCCGCGGATGAGGATGCGGTCACTACTGGGCACGGAGTCTCTCCCTCTCTGCAGCTCTCCGGGTTCGAGCTGAGGGCAAGCTAGCGACGCGGAGGGCGGCCGTCAAGTGTCGCTGAACGATGCGGCACAAATCTGGGAAGGGCGCACATCCCGACTACACAGCGGCCGGTCGCATCCGTACACTGCGGACCGTGGGACGGAGCGACGGCAGCGCCGACGAGAGCGCCAACATCTTCGGCGGCCGACTGCGCGCCGAGCGCGAGCGGCAGGGCATCGGCGTACGCGAGCTGAGCCGCCGGCTCGAGGTCTCGGCCAGCATGATCAGCCAGATCGAACGCGGCCGGGTGATGCCGTCGGTCAACACGCTCTACTCGATCACGACCGCGCTCGGGATCTCGCTCGACGAGCTCTTCGGAGCGGGCGACGCGGACGGCGGCGAAGGGGGCGCGGGCGCGCCGAACGGGCTCGTGCCGAGCGCGGCCGGAGGCGGCGCTCGCGGGGGCGCTCGCA
>JAOPZA010000213.1 GCA_025964325.1 Conexibacter sp. | reverse complement strand
GCGAGCGCCGGGTCGCGCTGCTCGCCGCCGAGGGACGGACCAACCGCGAGATCGCCGGCGAGCTCTACATCAGCCCCAAGACGGTCGAGTACCACCTGAGTCAGTCCTTCCGCAAGCTCAGCGTGCGCCGACGCGCGCAACTGGCCGAGGTGCTCGGGTCGCGGTGAGCCCCGCCCGCCCGACGGGCGCTCCGGAACGCCGTCTATCCTCCCTCCGGTATGTCGGAAGAGCTTCAAGAGCGGGTCGAAGAGGAGCGGGAGCGTGCGTCGCTCGACCCCGAGGTCGCCGCGCGCCGCAACGCCGCGCTGCGCCAGGTGCGCCAGTTCCCCGATCCGGTGCTGAAGACGAGGGCGCTGCCGGTCGAGCGCTTCGACGACGCGCTGCGCGACGAGGTCGTGCGGATGGGCCACCTGATGGAGGACGCGCTCGGGATCGGCCTGGCTGCGACCCAGGTCGGCAACCTCCAGCGCCTGCTCGTCTACCGCGTCGAGCAGGACTCGCCCGTCAACGCGCTCGTCAACCCCGTGATCGAGTGGTCGGGCGACGAGCTCGAGACGGCCGAGGAGGGCTGCCTCAGCCTGCCGCGCGTGCTCGTCGAGGTCGAGCGCCCCGTGCACGTGCGCGTCCGCGCGCAGGACGAGCACGGCGAGCCGCTCGTGATCGAGGCGAGCGGCCTCGAGGCGCGCGTGATCCAGCACGAGATGGACCATCTCGACGGCGTCCTGATCCTCGAGCGCACCTCGCGCGACCAGCGCAAGCAGGCGATGCGGGCGATGCGCGAAGCGGAGCGGGAGCCCGAGCGCGCGTCCTAGGCGCGGCCCGCTCGTCTCCGTGCGCACCGTCTACCTCGGCACCTCGACCTTCGCCGCCGCCGTCCTGGAGCGGCTGGCCGAGAGCGAGCACCGCCCCCAGCTCGTCGTCACCCGCCCGGACCGTCGTCGCGGACGCGGGCGGACGCTCCAGCCGCCGCCGGTGGCGGAGGCCGCGGTCGCGCTCGGGATCGACCTCGACCAGCCCGACGACGTCAACGCGGAGGCGGCGCGCTCCCGGATCGCGGCCGCCCGGCCCGACGCCGTGATCGTCTGCGCCTTCGGCGCGTTGATCAAGGAGCCGCTGCTGTCCGAGCACGAGCTGCTCAACGTGCATCCCTCGCTGCTGCCGCGCTGGCGCGGGGCCGCGCCGCTCGAGCGGGCGATCATGGCCGGCGACGCGGAGACCGGCGTCGCGATCATGCGCCTGACGGCCGGGCTCGACTCCGGCCCCGTCGCGCTGCTCGCGCGCGAGCCGATCGCCCCCGGCGACACCTACGGCTCGCTCGCCGCCCGACTCCAGCGGGTCGGCGGCGACCTGCTCGTGCGCGCGCTCGACGAGCGGCCGGCGTTCGTCGAGCAGGTCGAGGACGGCGTCACCTACGCCGAGAAGATCGGGCCCGAGGATCGCCGGCTCGATCCGCTGCGGCACGGCGCCGCCGAGCTCGAGCGCGCCGTCCGCGCGCTCACGCCGCACATCGGCGCGCTGCTGCCGCTGCCCGACGGGACGCTGCTCGGCGTGGGAGCGGCGCGCGTCGTGCCGGCGGAGGACCCCGCCGCGACGCCCGCCGCCGGCGCATTCGCGCAGGACGGCGGCCGGCTGCTGCTCGGCACCGCCGACGGGACGCTCGAGCTGACGCAGGTCCAGCCGCCCGGCGGCCGCCCGATGGACGGCGCCGCGTTCCTGCGCGGGCGAGGCCTCGGCGAAGCCTCGCGCTGAGCGCTCGTCTCGCTCTGAGCGCTCAACGCCCGCTCAATCGCCCGCCGCCGAGTCCTCCTGGAGCGCCAGCGGCAGCGCCGCGCAGACGCCGAGCACGATGAAGCCGACGAGCGAGAGCACGCCGATCACGTGCGCCCAGCCGGCGTCGGCCGCGGTCAGGAAGCCGAGCGCGCCGACGAGGCAGGCGCCCGCGGCGCGCACGAGCAGGCCGGTCGAGGAGCGCGCGACCACGCCGCGCACGCCGCCTGACGTCGGGCCGCCGTCCGGCAGCTGCTCCGCCGACGCGGGGCCGCCGCCGATGTAGCCGATGTGGCCCCGCAGCGTGAGCGAGAACAGCAGCGCGAGCGACGGGAACAGGATCAGGCCGCCGCCGACGACGGCGACGACGATCGCGACGAGCGTGTCGTGGGGCGCCGCCGCCTGCGAGACGGTCAGCCCGGGCAGCAGCACGGGCTCCTGCGCGAGCGCCCAGCCGGCGACGATCGCCGCGACCGCGAGCGCCGCCGTGTAGCGCGACAGCTCGTAGCGCCGCACGACCACGAGCACGAGCGTGGCGAGCCCCGCCAGCACCGAGACGATCAGCGCGGGCAGCCCCCGGCCGGCGACCAGCTCGTGATAGAGGTGGTGGGTCTCGTGGTGCAGCACGACGAGCCCGACGACGGCCAGCGCGCCCGCGACGACGCCGGTGCCGAGCGCGCGCCGGCGGAACGCCTGCTCGAGCTCCGCGTCGCCGGCGCGGACCGCGTCGGCGGCGAGGTAGACGGCTGCGAGGTAGGCCGAGATCACGACCGCCAGCACGCCGATCGTGACCGCCGTCAGATTCAGCCAGCTGCTGAACATGTCGCCGGCGGCGTTGCCGACCGGCACGCGCTCGTCGGCGATCGCGCCGATCACGGTGCCGAGCGCGAACGGCGTCAGCACCGACGAGATCGAGAAGGCGGTGTCGACGGCGGACTGCTCGCGCAGCGAGGTCGTGCCGGCCCGCAGCGCATAGGCGGCGCCGCGGAAGATGATCCCGATCGCCGCGATGAAGAGCGGCACCGCGAGCGTCGAGGCGATCGAGCCGAACGCGGTCGGGTAGCCGGTCCAGAAGACCGTCAGCACGAAGATCAGCCAGACGTGGTTCGCCTCCCACACCGGCGCCATCGCATCGTGCGCGTGCTCGCGGATCCGCTCGCCGCGCTCGCCTCTGCCGGCGACGAGCTGCCAGAAGCCGGCGCCGAAGTCGGCGCCCGCGAGCGTGACGTAGAGCACGAGGCCGGCGAGCACGAACAGCAGGGGGATCTCCTTGAGCCCCATCGCGCGCCTACACCTGCGTCGTCGGTTGCGGATCGGCGTGCGGCGCCAACGGCGAGCGCGCGAGGCGGCGCAGGATCCAGGCGAGCGCGACGGCCACGCCGACGTAGACGAGCGCCAGCACGGCGTAGCCGACGGGAACCCCGCCGGCGCCGGTGACGGCGTCGGCGGTGCGCATCACGCCGTAGACGACCCATGGCTGGCGGCCGACCTCGGTCGTCACCCAGCCGGCGATCAGGCAGACGAGCGACAGCGGGCCGGCCACGACGAGCGCGCGATAGAACCAGACGCTCTGCGGCAGCCGTCTCCGTCTCCAGCGCACGAGCAGCGTCAGCACGCCGATCAGCGCCAGCAGCGTGCCGATCCCGACCATCGTCTGGAACGCGAAGCGCTCGACGTTGACCGGCGGCCGGTCGGCGGCCGGCACGGCGTCGAGCCCCTGGACCCTCCCGTTCGGGTCGTGCGTCGAGAGCAGCGAGAGAAGATAGGGGATCTCGATCCCCCACTTGATGTCGCCGGTCTTCGCGTCGTACCAGCCGAGGACGTGCTCGGACGCGCCCTTCGTCGTCTTCTGCAGGCCCTCCATCGCGGCCAGCTTCGTCGGCTGGTCGGTGGCGACGGTGCGCGCGGCCCAGTCGCCGACGAGCAGCTGCGCGGGCGCCGCCAGCGCCGCGATCGTCAGCGGGATCGCGAGCGCGATGCGCTCGTAGCGGCCCCAGTTGCCGCGCAGTCTGCCGACGGCGTAGGCGGCCGCGACGACGAAGCCGGCGACGATGAACGCCGCGATGTACATGTGCACGAGCTCGTGCCAGAAGAACCTGTTGCCGAACAGCGCAGCCCACGGGTGGACGTCGGTCGTCTTGCCGTTGACGAGCTTGAACCCGCTCGGGTGGTTCATCCAGCCGTTGACGGCGATCACCATCATCGAGCCGCTGAAGCCGGTGAAGACGATCGGCAGCCCGCTCAGCAGGTGCCATCTCGGCGGCATCCGCTCCCAGCCGTAGACGTAGATGCCGATGAAGATCGCCTCGAGGAAGAACGAGAAGCCCTCGATCGCGAAGCCGAGTCCGAAGACGTCCCCGAAGGTGGCGGTGAAGTTCGGCCACAGCAGGCCCATCTCGAAGGACAGGATCGTGCCGGTGATGACGCCGATCGCGAACAGCGCGACCATGATCCGCGTCCAGCGGCGCGCGAGCGTGCGGTAGAGGTCGTCGCCCGTCCGCAGGTGGAGCCACTCGGCGAGGAGCACCATCGCGGGGAAGGCGACCCCGAAGCACACGAGCGGGATGTGCACCGCGAACGACAGCGCCTGCATCTGACGCGCTTCGTCCAGATAATGCTGCTGGACGGGGCCGAGCGCGGTCCCGATGAGAGCGGCGATCATGCCGGCACGGAGTCTACGCCCCGAGCGCCGGAGCGCCAGCGACGTCGCGGGTGCACGGGCGTTCCCGCCGGGAGCAGCGCGGCGTTGCGGAGCGGGGCGCGGTCCATGGCGGCGAGAGTATCCCGGCGCTCGGCCGCCAAACGTGATGCTGCGCACATCTGTCGCGACGGCGCCGAAGGGCCGCCGGGCCGCGGGCCGGCCGCCCGCACGGGGCGGGACGGCGCGAGCTGCCACGATGATGGGATGTCCCCGACCGTCACCCGTCCGAGCAGCTCCGTGTCGCCCGCCCGGCAGGTCGCGGCAGCGGTGCTGCGGCGCGTCGAGGAGGAGGACGCCTACGCCGACCGCGCGCTCGCCGGCGAGGCGGCGCGTCTCGGGCTCGAGCCGCGCGAGCACGGCTTCGCGATGCGGCTCGCCTTCGGCGCCGTCCAGCGCCGGCGCACGCTCGACCACGTGATCGCGACGCTCGCGCGGCGGCCCGTCGAGCAGCTCGACCCGGCCGTCCGCACCGCGCTGCGGCTCGGCTGCCTGCAGCTGCTGTTCCTCGACGGCGTCGCCGCCCATGCGGCCGTCGACCAGAGCGTCGAGCTGGCGAAGGCGGACGGAGGCCCCGGCTTCAAGCTCGTCAACGCCGTGCTGCGCAAGGCGGCGCGTGACGGCGCCGGCATCCTCGCGCGGCTCGACGATACGACCCCGGAGCGGGCGGCGCTGCTGCACTCGGTGCCCGACTGGCTCGCGCGGATGTGGTGGGAGGCGCTGGGCCCCGAGCAGGCGCGCGCCCTGCTCGCGCGCGTGAACGAGCCGGCCGAGGCGGCGCTGCGCGTCAACGCGCTCGTCGCCGAGCCGGCCGCTGTCGCCGCCGAGCTGGCGGCCCGCGGCGTCGTCACCGCCCCCGCGCCGGGGCTGCCGGAGGGCCTCGTCGTGACGGAGGGCGCCTTCGACCCGCGCGCCGACCCGCTGTGGGCATCCGGTGCGCTCGTCGCGCAGTCGCGCGCGGCGATGCTGCCGGCCCGCCTGCTCGCGCCGCAGCCGGGCGAGCGCGTGCTCGACCTGTGCGCGGCTCCAGGCGGCAAGACGACGCACCTGGCGGCCTTGATGGGCGGCGAGGGCGAGGTCGTCGCGGTCGAGCGCCACCGCGGCCGCGCCGACGCGCTGCGGCGCACGAGCGAGCGCCTCCGCGCCGCCGATGTCGTGCGCGTCGAGACCGGCGACGCCGCGCTCCCGCGCGAGGACGGACGATTCGCACGCGTGCTCGTCGACCCGCCCTGCTCCGGGCTCGGGACGCTCCAGAGCCGGCCCGACCTGCGCTGGCGCGCCGCGCCCGAGCGGATCGACGAGGTCGCCGCGCTGCAGGGCGCCATCCTCGCCGCCGGCGCCGTGGCGCTCGCCCCCGGCGGCACCCTGCTCTACGCCACGTGCACGATCTCGCCGCGCGAGAACGAGGCGGTCGTGCGCCATTTCCTGGCCGCGAACGAGGGCTTCTCGCTCGACGATCTCGGCGCCGAGGAGCCCGCGCTGCGGCATCCCGGCGAGCCGCAGATGCTGCAGACGCTGCCGCATCGCGACGGTACCGACGGCTTCTTCCTGGCACGTCTGCGCCGTGCAGAGTGATGCGGCCGCGCACGGCCGTCCGTGCGCGAGGATCCGGCGGATGCGCTATGACGGGGGAGTGCGGACGGCAGCGCGATGAGTGACGACCCCGTCAAGTTGGGACCGGAGTGCCCGGGCTGCGGCGAGCCCTGGCTGCGGCCGACGACGCTCCCGGGCCGCTACCGCTGCGTCTACTGCCTGCGCCGCTACGAGCTGACCTCGGTCTGCCCCAACTGCGGCGAGCACTCGACGATCGTGCGCATGGCGAGCACCGCGATCGTGATGTGCAACCACTGCAGAGGCAGCATGCTCACCCCGGTCTGAGCGCGCCCCGGCGCGCCGCCGACGCGCCCCGTGCGGCAGACTGCGCCGCATGACCACGACCACCGAGCTGCTGCGCCGGCGGCGCATCGCGCCATCGATCCTGTCGGCCGACTTCGCGCGCCTCGGCGCCCAGGTCGGCGAGGTGCTCGACGCGGGCGCGCGCGTCATCCACGTCGACGTGATGGACGGGCACTTCGTCCCGCCGATCACGATCGGCCCGCTCGTCGTCGGCGCCCTCGCCGACCAGGTCCACGCCGCCGGCGCGATCCTCGACGTCCACCTGATGATCGAGCGGCCGGAGCGCACCGTCGCCGAGTACGCGCGCGCCGGCGCCGACTCGATCACGGTCCACGTCGAGGCGACCCCGCACCTGAACTACGCGCTCTCCGCCGTCCGCGAGGCGGGCGCCAGTCCGAGCGCGGCGATCAACCCCGGCACGCCGCCGAGCGCGCTCGCGGAGGTCGCCGACCTGCTCGAGATGGCGCTCTGCATGACCGTGAACCCCGGCTGGGGCGGCCAGCCGTTCATCCCCGCCTCGCTCGACAAGGTCGCGCGGCTGCGCGACCTGCTGCCGGCGGGGACGGCGCTCGAGGTCGACGGCGGCGTCGATCCGGCGACCGCCGGACCGTGCGCGGAGGCGGGCGCGAACGTGTTCGTCGCCGGCTCCGCGATCTTCGGCGCGGCGGACCCGGCCGCCGCCTACGCCGCGATCGCAGCGGCGGCCGGCGCCGTCTGAGGGCGGCGCCCCCGGGCGGGCGGCGGGGTCTGCCCCGTGCTCGTGACGATCCCCCTGCGCAGCGAGGGCTTGCGCTCTCGATCCCCTGCCGAACCTGATCGTCCTGCTGATCCTGGCGGCGATCGCGGGCCTGCTGGCGGCGATCGGGGCGGCTCGCCGCGCCGCCGAGCTCGACGTGCTGAGAGCCTCGCCTACGAATGAGGATCCCGCCGCGTCGACCTTCCCCGCGCACCCCCGCCCGCCGGCTTGACCCTCCGCCGGCGGGCGGGTACCGTGGCCCGCACCAGGGCGACGGACCGCTTCACGGTCCATCAAGGAGGGGCCGGGATGGCGGGTGGCGCCGACGCGCCGGGACGACGTGCCCAGACGGCGTTGCGCGCGCTCGCGGCCGTGCTGCTGCTCGTCGCCGCGGGCGTGGTGGCGGCCCCATTCGTCTGGCAGCGCGCCTTCCGCGAGCTGCCGTTCGTGCACGCGACGGTCGCGCTGCCGCTGCTGTTGGGGTTGCTCCTCCTGTGGCGCACGGGCTCGGCTGCGCCGAGCCTTGGGAGTTGGCCTGACGGCCAACATCCCGCAGTGGGACAGATGCCCGCGGCCTCGCCAACAAAGCCGGAGCATCGGACCCGCCTCGTGCTGGTCGTGCTCGGCGTGCTGTTCGCCGGCGACGCGGTGGCGACCGTGGTGGGCGCGCTGCTGAACGGCACGCACGACGCCTTCGCGCGCTGGCCGTTCGTGCTCTGCACCGCGCTCGGCGCGGCCGCGATCGCCGTGCTCTGCGGCTGGATCGCGCGCGACCTGCGCGGCCGCCTGCAGTGGGTCGGCCCGCTGATCGGCGTCTACGCCGTCAAGCCGTTCGTCGGGCTCGCGTTCCTCGCCTTCGCCGAGACCGGCCGCGAGCTGCCGATCTTCGGCGCGCGCATCAGCGTCGTGCCGCTGCAGTGGGGCTGGGTGATCGTCGACGTCGCGATCATCGTCGCGCTGCCGCTCGCCAGCCACGCCGCTTGGAGCGCCCGCTACGGGCTGACGTTCCTCGGCGCGAGCGAGTACCGCGCGCTCGTCGCGCTTGCCGAGGTGCTCGTCGCCGGCCCCGACGAGAAGGTGCCTCCGGAGGAGGTCGCCGCCAACGTCGAGTCCTACATGCGCAGCGTCAGAGCCCACCGCGTCTGGGTCTATCGCGTCGCGCTGCTGGCGCTCCAGCTGCGCCCGCTGCTGTCCGGCTGGCCGGTCCTCTCGCAGCTGGAGCCGGTCAGGCGCCGTGCCTTCCTCGAGCGCCACTTCCTGAGGCCGCCGCGCTGGCCGCCGCTCGTCAAGCACCTCACGCAGGTCGTGATCCGCGTCGGCCAGCAGCTCGTCTTCTCCGGCTACTACGACGACCGCCGCACGTGGCCGGCGATCGGCTACGTGCCGTTCTCGCAGCGCGGCCGGCCGGCGACCAGATCGCCGCCGCTGAAGCTGAAGGTCACGGCCGCCGCCGAGGTGGGGGAGCGGCTCGAGGCCGACGTCGTGATCGTCGGCAGCGGCGCGGGCGGCTCGATCCTCGCCTACGAGCTCGCGAAGGCGGGCCGCGACGTGCTGCTGCTCGAGCGCGGAAGCTACGTCCAGCCGCACGAGTTCAGCGAGAACGAGGTGGACATGTTCGGCCGCCTCTACCGCGACGGGATCATGCAGCAGACCGCCGACTTCCGCTTCACGGTGCTGCAGGGCGAGTGCGTCGGCGGCTCGACGACGGTCAACAACGCCGTCTGCTTCCGCCCGCCCGAGCACGTGCTCGACCGCTGGAACGACCCTCGGCGCCACGACGCCGCGCTCGATCGCGACGCGCTGACCGCGAGCCTCGACGCGGTCGAGGCGTTCCTGCGCGTGCGGGCGCAGGACGACGCCGTCCCGAACCGCTCCGCGACGGAGTACCTCGCGGGCGCCCGCGCCAGCGGCATGTCGCCCGACGCGCTCGCAGCCGGCGTCGTGCGCGCGAACATCGACGGCTGCGTCGGCTGCGGCTACTGCAACATCGGCTGCGCCTACGGTCACAAGCTCTCGATGCTCGACGTCACGCTGCCGCGCGCGCAGGCCGACTTCGGCGCCGAGCGAGTGCGGATCGTCGCCGACTGCGAAGTCGAACGGCTGCGCACGCGCGGCCGCCGCGTGACCGAGCTGCGCGCGACGCTCGACGGCGGTCGCGCCGTCACGATCACGGCCGAAGACGCCGTCCTCTCGGCCGGCGCGGTCGGCTCCAGCTTCCTGCTGCTGCGCAGCGGGATCGGCCGGCGGCTGCCCGTCGGGCGTGGCCTCTGCTTCAACATGGGGGCGCCGCTGACGGCCGACTTCGGGCGCAAGCTGGACGCCTACGACGGGCTCCAGATCTCCCATGCGGGCGTGCCGCGGATCGACGCCGGCTACGTCTTCGAGCTGTGGTTCAACCCGCCCGTCGCGCAGGCGCTCAACATGCCCGGATGGTTCGAGCAGCACTTCGAGAACATGCGCCGCTACGACCAGATGATGGCGGTCGGCGTGCTGGTCGGGACGGAGGGCAACGCGCGCGTGAGAAGGGCGCTGACGGGCGGCCCCGACATCCACTACGTGCCGACGCAGGGCGACCTGCGGACGCTTGCGCGCGGGCTGCAGACGCTCGGCTCGTTACTGTTCGCGGCCGGCGCCGAGCGCGTGATGCTGAACACGTGGGGCTACGACGAGTTCCGCTCGCCGCAGGAGCTCGGACGGATCGACGCGCTCGCCGCCGACCCCGACTACATCTCGCTCGGGACCGGCCATCCGCAGGGCGGCAACGCGCTCAGCCGGGACCCGTCACGGGGCGTGATCGGCCCCGACTTCCGCGTCCACGGCTACGACAACCTCGCGGTCGTCGACGCCAGCGTCTTCCCCAGCAGCCTGACCGTCAACCCGCAGCTGACCACGATGGGGCTGGCGCACTACGCGGCGCAGCGGCTGGCCTGAGCCTGCTCAATGGACGACGGTGCGCGCACCGTGTGCATGCCGGGCGCGCGGCTGGCGCCGGGGCGCGGGGGTCGGTGGCGCGCCGTCCGCCCCGGGACTGGTGGCGCGCGGCGTGCGCTGAACGGCGGGCATCGAGGGGGAGGGGTTTGGGCGTCGTTGGCGCTCCGCTCTTCCGTGATGAACCGCGCGCCGGCCTGCGCAATAGCTTGGCGCGTTGCCGATGAGTGCAGCCTTTTACCCCTCTACGGGGGCAAAAGGTGAGGTCATCGAAGTGGTTGACGGAGATCCGGGAGACCGGGGCGGCCAAAGGACCGCCGACCTCGCCGGGCGCCCACCCTCCCTCGTGGCCGCCGTTCAGCGCACGCGCCGCGCGACCGGGCACGCGGGAGCAGGGCGCACTCGGCCGGGGCGCACCACCAGGCGCTACGCGTCCACCGGCCGCCGGTAGAGCGCGAACAGCAGGCACGAGAGGATGAATGCGGCGCCGCAGTAGCCCGACTCGACCCGCAGCACGACGTCGCTGATGATCGGCGAGGCGACCCAGCCGACGAAGAGCGCGGCCGACAGCAGCCAGGCAGCGGCCGAGAGACCGGCGCGATGGCGCGCCAGCGCCGCCTGGTTGAGGGTGCCGGCGACGAGGTGGAAGCCCATCCCGACCGCGACCAGCGCGAGGCCGCCGCGCTCGTAGGTGAAGCCCTTGTCGCCGAGCGCCGCCGACATCACCCACGGCCCGATCGCGAGCAGCCCGACCGCGCAGACGCCGGCGAACGCGGCGATCGCCAGAACCGTGATGCGGATCGCGCGCGCGAACTCGTCGGCGCTCTCGCGCGCCTCGAGCCCGGCGAGGTGGGGGAGGATCGAGGTCTGCACCGCCTGGAAGAGCTGCAGCGGCGCGCGCACGATCATCAGCACGTTGAAGACGAAGCCGGCCAGCGCCGCGCCCGACTTCGCGTTGACGATCAGCACCGCCGCGTTCATCAGCGCCTGCTCGGCCAGCATGATCCCGAAGACCGAGACCGCGAAGCGAGCGCCGTGCGCCATCGACAGGTCGGTCGCCGCGTCCTCTGCCTGCGCGTGCGCGGGCCCTTCGAAGGCGGCCTCGACCGCCGGCGCCTCGCGCTCCTCGTAGCTCGCGCGCCGCAGCGCGCCGCCGCGGCGCGTGAGCGCGAACGGCACGACGCAGAGCGAGACGAACGGCGCGACCGCCATGCCGATCGAGACGGCCGTCTGGCCGTGCGCGATGCCGAGCGCGGCCGCCAGCGCGAACAGGAAGCGCGAGGTCGACTCGAGGAAGACGAGGCCGCCGTAGAGCGCGAAGCGCTCGTTGCCGGCGAGCCAGCCGCGCGCGAAGTAGCTGCCGGCGTAGGCCAGCACGCCGACGACGAGGATCCAGTAGAGCGACGAGGAGCCGTCGAACAGCGAGGTCTCGATGCGCGGGCGCAGCGCCAGCGCGACGACCAGGAACAGCAGCGCGAAGGCAGCTTGGATCAGCGCCGGCACGCGCAGCGACCGGCTCGCGGCGCCGCGGGCGCGGCGGTCGGCGATCGTGCGCGAGAGCAGCTGCTCGATCGGCCGGTAGATCACCGACAGGATCACGAACATGACCGACCACAGCAGCGAGACGCGGCCGTACGCCGTCTTGTCGAGCGAGTGGCTCGCGAGCGCGAGGTACGCGAACGTGAAGATCCCGGTCGACGCGATCCCGACCGTCAGGATGCGCGCGCCGGAACCGTAGGAGGAGTCCCTATCCGAGTCGGACAAGCAGCATCGTCCACGGGAACGGCGAGCGCGCCTCGACGACCTCGCCGTGCTGCGAGAGCAGCGCGACGAACGATCGCTTCGACCAGTGGTTGACGTGGCCGGGCGTGTTGCCGAGGTCCTTCACATAGGCGCCGCGGGCGACGTTGAGGCCGCGCCAAAGCGGCTCGCGGGGAACCGAGACGAGCAGGTGGCGCTGCGCGACGCGTGCCATCTCGGCCACGGTGTGCGCCGGATCGGGCACGTGCTCGAGCACCTCGATCGCGCTCGCGAGGTCGAACTCGTCGTCGGCGAACGGCAGGTTCTCGGCCTTCATCGTGAGGTACTCGAGGTTCTCCCGCCGGCGCGTCGCCTGCTCGGCCGCGAGCTTCTCGTCCGGCAGGTCGATGCCGACGATGCGGCGGTCGCCGAGGGCGACCGCCCACTGGTGCGTCAGCACGCCCTCGCCGCAGCCGACGTCGAGCACGGACTCCGGCCTCGCCGCCTCGAACAGCTCGCCCAGCGTCCGCTCGAAGCGGGCCATCAGCCGGCGCACGACGGGGTTCGTCGAGCCGTACTTGTCGAACGTGTTGCCGGTCGGGACCGCCTCGGCGGCGGACGTCGTGCTCATACCTCGAGTGCCTCTCGATCGTCGGTTCCGCCCGGCTCGCGGTCCTTCGACTGCGGTGCGCCGGGCTCGTAGTGGGAGGGGGGGATGCCGAGCGCCAGCTCGATCCTTCGCACCCGCTCGAAGGTCCGCTGCGAGAGCGTCCGCTGCGCCGCCAGCAGGTCGCCGATCACCCCGAGCGCGAACAGCAGCATCGCGGCCATGAACAGCACGGCGCCGAGGATCAGCGACTGCACGTGGCCGGCGCCCTGACCGTCGATCCAGGAGACGAGGAAGCGCAGCCAGACGGCAAGCGAGATCACGCCCATCACCGCGCCCGCGCTCCAGAAGACCTTCAGCGGCTCGTACTGGGCATAGATGCGGAAGATCGAGATCGAGTTGCGCCGCACGTAGGCGCCCATCGACGGGAAGAGGCGCGACTCGCGCGTCTTCGGGTTCGTCCGGATCGGGACGTGGTCGACGGCGACGAGCAGCTTGCCGGCCTGGATGATCGTCTCGAGCGTGTAGGTGAACTTCGAGACGACCTGCATCTGCAGCGCGGCCTCGCGGTTGTAGGCGCGGAAGCCGGAGGTCGTGTCGGGGACGGTCGTCTCCGAGGCCTGGCGGACGACCCAGGAGCCGAGCTTCTGGAGCGACTTCTTCAGCGGCGAGAAGTGCTCGATCGTCTCGACCTGGCGGTCGCCGATCACCATGTCGGCGTTGCCCGCGAGGATCGGCGCGACGAGTCTCGGGATGTCGGCGCCCTGGTACTGGTTGTCGGCGTCGGTGTTGACGACGACGTCGGCGCCGAGCTTCAGGGCCGCGTCGAGGCCCGCCTGGAACCCGGCCGCGAGTCCCTTGTTGTTCGTCAGCTTGACGATGTGGTTGACGCCGTTCGCGCGGGCGACCTCGATCGTGCGGTCGGTCGAGCCGTCGTCGATCACGAGCGTCTCGACGGTGTCGAAGCCGGGCACGGTGCGCGGCAGGTCGGCGAGCGTCGCGGGAAGGTGCTCTTCCTCGTCTTTGCAAGGGATCTGAATGATCAGCTTCATGGGATTCCAGATGTCGGGGAGGCCGACGGAAGGGGGACGGGGGACCTCCCGGATGCCCGCGCACGCCGTGGGAGGCGTTCGCCGGTCGCCCACGGCGGTGCCGTAAACTCGGCTCGCAGTATCCCAAAGGTCCGGACCGAACGCCACGCGCGCCGGACCGCACTGCCCCTCAATGGCGTCGTCCACCGTCCACAGGCTCCGGTTCGGCGCCCCGCCCTCGCTCGCGGGGTCGCGTCGTGGGCTTCTCCCCGAACGCGATCGGACGGTCACGCTCGCGCTCGTCGTCGTCCTGTTGGCCGCCTTCGGACTGCGCCTCTGGGGGATCGGCAACGGCATGCCGTTCTCCTACAACAGCGACGAGGAGGGGCACTTCGTCCCGATCGCGATCGGCTTCTTCGGCCATTCGCTCGACCCGCGCTACTTCCTCAACCCGCCCGGCTACTCCGAGCTGCTGTACGCGATCTACGCCGTCTGGTTCGGCAGCCGCGAGGCGGTCTCGAAGGCCTTCACGAACGACCCCACCCAGGTCTTCCTGATCGCGCGCGTCACGACGGCGCTGCTCGGGACGCTCGCCGTCTGGCTCCTGCACGCGCTCGGCAGCCGCCTCTTCGAGCGCCGCGTCGGGCTGCTGTCGGCGGCGCTCGGCGCCTGCGCCTTCCTGCCCGTCTTCTACGGCCACCTCGCGCTCAACGACGTCCCGACGCTCGCGCCCGCGACGCTCTCGCTGCTGGGGGCCGCCCTCGTGCTGCGCCGCGGCTGGACGCTCGACGTCCTGCTGGGCGGCTTCGCGGCCGGGCTCGCCGCCGGCACGAAGTACACCGCCGGGATCGTCCTGCTCCCGCTGCTGACCGCGATCGCGCTCCACCTGCGGGCCGGCGGCGCGGCGCCGGTCGCTCGCGGCGCGCGGATGGTCGCGCTCGCGCTGGTGGCCGCGCTCGCCGGCCTCTTCGTCGCGAGCCCGTACACGTTCCTCGACTTCTCCGCCTTCCACGCCGGCATCTCCGAGCAGCAGGGGCTGGCCGGCGGCGACGAGCTGGCGAAGCTCGGCCTGACGCAGCGCAGCGGGATCGTCTACTACCTCTGGAGCCTGACCTGGGGGCTCGGGTGGGTCCCCGCGCTGGCGGCGCTCGGCGGCGCCGTGCGGCTGGCGCTGCGCGACCGCGCGCTCGCGCTCCTGCTGCTGCCCGCGCCGCTCCTCTACGTCCTCTACATGGGGACCCAGGACCGCTACTTCGGCCGCTGGATCCTGCCGGTGCTGCCGATCGTGATCGTGCTCGCCGCCTCCTTCGGCCTCGCCGTCGTCCGGACGGTCGCGCGCCGCGCGCCGGCGCTCGGACCGCTCGCCGGCGTCGTGGTCGCGGCCGCCCTGCTGGCGCAGGGCGTCGTCACGAGTCTCCACGTCGACGTCGTGCTCGCCCGCGCCGACACCCGCAACGCCGTCCGCGGCTGGATGCTCGCGCAGATCCCGGCGGGCGCCGGCGTCGTCGTCGAACCGGTCGTGCCGGACGCCTGGTACGCCGACCCCGACCACGCGCACCCCGCGCTGCCGGACGGCAACCGCTGGCGGCTGTGGGACACCGCGCGCGCGAACGTCGACGACGCCGGCCGGCCGCTGCCGGGGGGCAGGACGCGCTACGTCAGAGTCGACAAGTACGAGCGGACGCTGCGCCCGGCGCTGCTCGACGACTACGTGCGCGGCGGCTACTGCTGGGTCGTGACCGCCTCGATGCAGCGCGACCGGGCGTTCGCGCAGCCGCAGCAGGCGCCGCTCGCGATCGCCTACTACCGCGCGCTCGAGCAGCAGGGCCAGGTGGTGCTGCGGGCGACGCCCTACAAGGCCGGCGCGACGCCGCCGGCCTTCAACTTCGACTGGTCGTTCGACTACTACCCCTTCGCCTACGAGCGACCCGGGCCGCAGATGGCGGTCTACCGACTGCACGGCGGCAGGTGCGGCTGAGCTGTGCCCCGCCGCGGGAACCTGCGCCGCGCCTGAGAATCGCGCGTCGCGGCAGGCCCGTGGCCAGAGGCCGCGTATCCTCAAGCGGGGTGGGTTTCCAACCAACCCCGGCCACCGAGATGCCCCTTCGCACCGACACCGACAGGCTCCACCTCTCGCGCGCGATCGAGATCGCGGCGCAGGGACGCGGCCGTGTCAGCCCGAACCCGCTCGTCGGCGCCGTGATCGCGCGCGACGGCGAGGTGCTCGCGGAGGGCTGGCACTCCGCCTACGGCGAGGCGCACGCCGAGGTCGAGGCGATCCGCGCGCTGGGCGACGCCGACGTCGAGGGCGCGACGCTCTACGTCTCGCTCGAGCCCTGCTGCCACACCGGCAAGCAGCCGCCCTGCACCGACGCGATCATCGCCTCCGGCATCCGCCGCGTCGTCGTCGCCTCCGACGACCCGACCGAGAAGGCCGCCGGCCGCGGCCTCGGCATCCTGCGCGACGAGGGGATCGAGGTCGAGCTGGCCGAAGGCGAGCTGGCGGCCCGCGCGCGGCTGCTCAACCAGGCCTTCCGCAAGCACGGACGCAGCGGCCGGCCGTGGGTCCTCTTCAAGTCGGCGATGACGCTCGACGGCAAGGTCGCGACGCGCGCCGGCGACTCGAAGTGGATCTCCGGCACGCAGAGCCGCCACCTGGCGCACCACTGGCGCGCCGAGTGCGACGCCGTCGTCGTCGGGATCGGCACGGCGCTCGCCGACGACCCGCAGCTGACGGCCCGCATCGAGGGCGTCGCGCGCCAGCCGCGCCGCGTCGTGTTCGACTCCGAGGCACGGCTGCCGCTCGACTCGCAGCTCGTCCGCGCCGCCTCCGAGATCCCGCTGATCGTCGTCGTCTCGCGCGCCGCGCCGCGCGCTGCGACCGACGCACTCGAGACGCATGGCGTCGAGGTGATCGTCGCGACCGGCGCGAACGAGCCGGCGCGCGTGAGCTCCGCGCTCGACCAGCTCGGCGCGACCGGCATCGCGTCGGTCCTGCTCGAGGGCGGACCGCGGCTCGCGGGCGCCTTCTTCGACGCCGGCGAGATCGACGAGCTGCGGCTCTTCCTCGCGCCGCTCGTGCTCGGCGGCCGCACCGCGCGCGACCCGCTCGAGGGCGAGGGCGTCGAGACGATCGCGGAGGCGCAGCGGGCGCTGAGCCTCGAGTGCGAGCAGATCGGCGAGGACCTCGTGGTCACCGCGCGGCTGAAGGAGTGGTGAGCGTGGGCGGCCTCCATCACGAACGCTTCCATCACGAACGCTTCCATCACGAAGGTCACGAGAAGGGCCACTGACGATGTTCACGGGACTGGTGCAGGGACTCGGCACGATCGCGGCGGTCGAGCCGACCGCCGACGGCGTCCGGCTCGCGATCGCGACGGAGCTGGGGGCGGAGCTGTCGGAGGGCGACTCGGTCGCCGTCAACGGCGTCTGCCTGACCGCCGTCGCGCCGACCGCCGAGGGCTTCGGCGCCGACGTCATGAACGAGACGCTGCGCCGCTCCTCGCTGGCCACGGCCGCGACCGGCGCACGCGTCAACCTCGAGCTGCCGCTGCGCGCGCAGGATCGCCTCGGCGGCCACGTCGTGCAGGGCCACGTCGACGGCCTCGGCACGATCGCCGAGGTGAACGAAGACGGCTTCTCGCGCGTCGTACGGATCGAAGCACCGCCGGATCTGTTGCGCTACGTCGTCGAGAAGGGGTCGATCGCGATCGACGGGATCAGCCTGACCGTCGCCGCCGTCGACGACAGCTCGCTCAGCGTGGCGCTGATCCCGGAGACGATCGAGCGCACGAGCCTGGGCGCGGCCGCACCCGGGTCCCCCGTGAACCTGGAGGTGGACGTGCTGGCCAAATACGTCGAGAAGCTGGTGGGGGCGAGCCGATGAGCCGATCCGAGACCGCAATGCACTTCGCCACCGTCGAGGAGGCGATCGACGACATCCGCGAGGGCAAGATGGTCGTCGTCTGCGACGACGAGGATCGCGAGAACGAGGGCGACCTGACGATGGCGGCCCAGTTCGTCACGCCCGAGGCCGTCAACTTCATGGCGAAGGAGGGGCGCGGACTGATCTGCCTCGCGCTCACGCCCGAGCGCTGCGAGGAGCTCGGCCTCGACCTGATGGCGTCGAAGAACGAGTCCGCCTTCGAGACCGCCTTCACCGTCTCGATCGAGGCGCGCGAGGGCGTCACGACCGGCATCTCGGCGGCCGACCGGGCGCAGACGATCCAGGTCGCGATCGACCCCAACGCGGCGCCGCGCGACCTCGTGCAGCCGGGCCACGTCTTCCCGCTGAAGGCGAAGGCGGGCGGCGTGCTCGAGCGGATCGGCCAGACCGAGGCGGCCGTCGACCTCGCCCGCCTCGCCGGGCTCAACCCGTCCGGCGTGATCTGCGAGATCATGAACGACGACGGCACGATGGCGCGCGTCGGGGACCTCGTCCCCTACACCCAGCGTCACGGGCTGAAGATGATCACGGTCGCCGACCTGATCGCCTATCGCCGCAGGCACGACAAGCTGATCGAGCGCGTCGTCGCGACCTCGCTGCCGACCGCCTTCGGCGACTTCCAGGTCGTCGGCTACCGCTCGATGGTCGACGACAAGCACCACGTCGCGATGGTCAAGGGCGACATCGCCGGCAGAGACGACGTGCTCGTGCGCGTGCACTCGGAGTGCCTCACCGGCGACGTCTTCCACTCGCTCCGGTGCGACTGCGGGGAGCAGCTCGAGTCGGCGCTCGCGATGATCGAGGAGGAGGGCGAGGGCGTCCTCCTCTACCTCGCGCAGGAGGGCCGCGGGATCGGCCTGCTGAACAAGCTGAAGGCCTACAGACTGCAGGAGGAGGGGCTCGACACCGTCGACGCCAACCTCAGACTCGGCCTGCCGGCCGACCTGCGCGACTACGGGATCGGCGCGCAGATCCTCGGCGACCTCGGCCTCTCGAGCATCCGCATCCTCACGAACAACCCGAAGAAGATCATCGGGCTGGAGGGCTATGGCCTGTCGGTCACCGACCAGGTGCCGATCCAGCCGACGCCCAACCCGCACAACGAGGCCTACCTGCGGGCCAAGCGCGACCGCATGGGCCACACGCTGCACCACCAGGGGCTCGCGCTCGACGAGGAGATGATCCAGGCCGAGCACGAGGCCGACCACCACAAGAGGGAAGAGGAGCAGGATGGCTGACCAGCGCTTCGCGCTCGTCGTCGCGCGCTTCTACGAGGAGCTCGCGGACGCGCTCGTGACGAGCGCCCGCGCGGCGCTCGCGGAGGGCGGCGCCGGCGAGGTCGACGCCTACGACGTGCCCGGCGCCTTCGAGCTGCCGCTGGCGGCCAGATACGCGGCAGAGTCGGGCCGCTACTCCGGCGTCGTCGCGCTCGGCGCCGTGATCCGCGGGGAGACCGACCACTACGACTACGTCTGCGGCGAGTCGGCCCGCGGGCTTCAGGACGTCCAGCTCGCGACCGGCGTCCCGGTCGGCTTCGGCGTCCTCACCGTCGACACGATGGAGCAGGCGCAGGCACGCGTCGCGGGTGGCCCCAAGCGCGACACCGGTCGCCACGCCGCCGACGCGGTGCTGGCCTCGCTGGCCGTCAGAGACGCCGTGCGCGCGAGCCGCGCGAGACCCGGATTCACGACGTGGTGATTACCGACACGGCCCGAGATCGGCGCAGCCGATCTCGCCAGGGAATCGGCGCCAGCCGATTCCCCCTATACTGCCCGACCGATGCCTAAGGTCTGCTCAGTCTGCGCCAAGGGTCCCGCTTTCGGGAACAGCCGCAGCCACTCAATGGTCGCCACCAAGCGACGCTTCAACCCGAACCTCCAGCGCGTGCGGATCGACGACGGCGGGACGCCTCGCCGCGTGTACGTCTGCACCCGCTGCCTCAAGGCCGGCAAGGTCACGAAGGCGTAAGGAGCCCGGCAGCCGCCGGTCCCTCGAACGCCCGTGTCCGACCCGAGCCTGGTCCGCTTCCGCGCCGTGATCGAAGCTGCGCTCGCGCAGCTCGAGTCGCGGCGTGAGGAGGTCAACGAGCTGAACGTCTTCCCGGTCGCCGACGGCGACACAGGCGACAACATGGCGCTGACGCTGCGCGCCGTGGTGCAGGAGCTCGACCGCCTCCAGGAGGCGGTCGGCGACCGCACGCTCGACGAGATCGGCCGCGACGAGATCGTCGGCTCGGTCGCGCGCGCGGCGCTGCTCGGCGCGCGCGGCAACAGCGGCGTGATCCTCTCGCAGCTGATCCGCGGCGCCGCCGAGGAGCTCGCCAGCCGTCCCGGCGAGCTGGTCGACCCGGTCCTGATCGCGGCTGCGATGGCGCGCGCCTCCGAGCAGGCCTACGGCTCGGTCCGCGAGCCGGCCGAGGGGACGATCCTGACCGTGGTGCGCGAGATGGCGCACCGGATCATGACCGAGCTGGCGCACATGCAGGAGACGCGGCTCGACCCCGACGCGCCGCCGCAGACGCAGGACGCCCTGATCGCCGACGTGCTCGAGCACGCGCTCGACGCCGGCCAGCAGTCGGTCAGACGCGGCCCCGACCTGCTGCCGGTCCTGCGCGACGCCGGCGTCGTCGATGCGGGCGGCTACGGCCTCACCGTCGTCTTCGCCGGCGTGATCGCCGCGCTGCGCGGCACCGAGCCGCCTGAGCTCGAGCACCACCGCGCCGCGCGCGTGACGCGTCCGCAGCACGCGTCGCAGACCTTCCGCTACTGCACGAACTTCGCGATCACCGGCAGCGAGCTCGACCCGCGCACGTTCGTCGAGCCGCTCGAGGCGATCGGCGACTCGGTCCTCGTCGTCGGCGACGCGACGACGCTGAAGGTCCACGTCCACACCGACGAGCCCGACGCCGCGACCGCTCTGTTCGCCGCGGCCGGCGCGATCTCGCACCTCGACGTCGCCGACATGCACGAGCAGGTCGAGCAGCGCAGCGACCGCCTCGCGGCCGGCGGCGACGGCGACGGCCCGCCGCCGGTGACCTTCAGCGGCGCCCTCGCGGTCGTCTCCGGCGACGGCATCCGGGAGGCCTTCGAGAGCCTCGGCGTGCGCACGCTCGACGGCGGCCCGACGCTCAATCCCTCGACCTACGACCTGCTCGCGGGGATCCACGCGGTGCCCGCCGAGGAGGTCGTCGTGCTGCCGAACTCCTCCAACGTCTTCATGGCTGCCGAGCGCGCCGCCGAGCTGTCGGAGAAGCGCGTCCGCGTCGTGCCGACGCGCTCGCAGCAGGCCGGCCTCGCCGTCGCGGTCGCGTTCGACCCGGCCCGCGGCGCCGTCACCAACGCGGAAGCGATCGAGGGCGAGCTGGCGCGGGTGCACACGGGTGCGATCGCCCGGGCCGCGCGTGACGACGCCGGCGGCCGTTTCCACGTCGGCGACGCGATCGGCTTCGTCGACGAGGAGCTGGTCGCCTGGGGCGATCCGGCCGCGACGCTGACGCAGGTGATCGCCACGCTCGCGCCCGACGCCGAGCTGATCACCTGCCTGCGCGGCGACGACGCCCCGCTCGCGGACGACGAGGTCCTCGCGCTCGCCGGCGACGGCGTCGAGCTCGAGCTGGCCGCGGGCGGCCAGCCGAGCTACTGGTGGCTGCTCTCCGCGGAATGACACCGCAGCGCCTCGCCATTCGGTCGGCAGGGCCGCACATCCCAGTCGTGGCCTGACCGGGCCGGTTCGTACGCTGAGGGGATGGTCCCGACGCTCTTCGCCAGCTCCGAGCCGCTCGACGACGAGCGGCTGCGCGACGCGCCGATCCACTGGCCGCGGCCCTCGCGGCTGGCGGGCACGTTCGCCGCGCCGGGGCCGAAGGCCGAGAAGGCGGTCGAGGCGCTCGGGCTCCACACCGTCGGCGACCTGCTCGAGCACCTGCCGCGCGCCCGCGGCGAGGCGCGCACGGTCGCGACCGTCGCGCCCGAGGAGACCGCGACCGTGCTCGTGGAGGTGCGCTCGATCAGATCGCGCCAGGTCCACCGGCGCGGGATGCGACCTCTCGTCTCCGCCCTCGTGGCGGACGCGAGCGGCTCGATGCAGGCGACCTTCTTCAACCAGCCGTGGCTGGTCGACCGCTACCGACCCGGCCAGCGGCTGCTGCTGACGGGCCGCTTCGGCAGACGCGGCGACTTCAACGTCTCCGCCCACGCGCCCACGAGTCAGGGCATCGGCGGCAGCGAGGCGGTCGCGCAGTACCCGGCGAGCGAGGGGATCAACTCGACGCAGCTGCTGGCGCTGATCCAGGAGCACCGCGCCGCCGTCGCCGACACGCTCGAGCCGCTGCCGGCGCGGATGCGCCTCCACGCGGTGCCGGGCGGCCTGCCGAGCCGTCCGGCAGCGCTGACCGCGATCCACTTCCCGGCCGAGGAGCGCGATGCGCTCGTCGGTCGGCGCCGGCTCGCCTTCGACGAGCTGCTGCTGCTCCAGCTGGCGCTGCTGCGGCGCCGCGCGCGGCGCGAGGGCGGAGCGCAGGCGCCGGTGCTCGACGCGTCCCCGACGCTGACCGCGCGCTGGCTGGCCGACGGCCTGCCGTTCGCCCCGACCGGCGACCAGTCTCGGGCGATCGAGCAGATCGACGCCGATCTCGCACGGCCGCGGCCGATGCAGCGACTGCTGATGGGCGAGGTCGGCTCCGGCAAGACCGTCGTCGCGCTCTACGCGCTGCTGCGCGCGGTCGAGCAGGGCTGGCAGGGCGCGTTGATGGCACCGACCGAGACGCTCGCCGAGCAGCACTTCGCGACGATCCAGGCGCTGATGCCGGGCGAGGCGGTCCCGGTCGCGCTGCTGACCGGCTCGACGCCGGCGGCCCGCCGCGCGGACGTGCTCGGCAAGCTCGCGAGCGGGGAGCTGGCGCTGATCGTCGGGACGCACGCGCTGATCGAGGAGGCCGTCGTGTTCGCGCGCCTCGCGGTCGCCGTCGTCGACGAGCAGCACCGCTTCGGCGTGCGCCAGCGGGCCGCGCTCGACGCGAAGGGAGCCCGAGCCGGGGCGGGGGACGAGGTGCACAGCCCGCACGTGCTGCACATGACGGCGACGCCGATCCCGCGCACGCTCGCCTTGGTCGAGCACGGCGACCTCGACCACACGGTGCTGCGCGAGCTGCCGCGCGGCCGGCAGCCGATCCAGACCTACGTCGCGAGTGGCGAGCGCGAGCGCGAGCGCGCCTACGAGCGGATTCGCGAGGACCTGCGCGCCGGCCGCCAGGCGTTCGTCGTATGCCCGCTCGTGGAGGAGTCCGAGGCGCTGCAGGCGCGCGCCGCGAGAGCGGAGTTCGAGCGGCTGCGCGAGGAGGAGTTCAAGGACTTCCGCGTCGTGTTGCTGCACGGGCAGATGCGGCCGCGGGAGAAGCAGGAGGCGATGAGAGCGTTCGCCGCCGGCGGCGCCGACGTGCTCGTCGCGACCTCGGTGATCGAGGTCGGGATCGACGTCCCGAACGCCTCCGTGATGCTGATCGAGGACGCCGATCGCTACGGCATCTCGCAGCTGCACCAGCTGCGCGGGCGGATCGGCCGCGGCCCGCACGCCTCGCTCTGCCTGCTGTTCGGGCCGAAGGACTCGGCCCGGCTGAAGGCGCTGGCGGAGCACGGCGACGGCTTCGAGCTGGCGCGGATCGACCTCGAGCTGCGCAGGCAGGGCGACATCGTCGGGGTGCGCCAGAGCGGCGACGCCGGCTACCGCGTCGCCGTGCTGCCCGACGACGAGGACCTGCTCGAGGCGGCCCACGCCCGCGCCGGCGCCCTGCTGCGCGAGGATCCCGAGGTGACGGCGCCCGAGCACGCCCTGATCGCGGATGCGCTCGCCGACGCCTTCGGCCCCGACGCGATCGCGCCGATCCGCGCATGAGGGTGATCGCCGGCACCCTCCGCGGTCGCCGGCTGGCGGCGCCGGCCGGCGAAGCGACGCGGCCGACGAGCGACCGCGTGCGCGAGTCGCTCTTCTCGCTGCTGGGGTCGCTCGAGGGCGTGCGCGTGCTCGATCTGTTCGCCGGCTCGGGTGCGCTCGGGATCGAGGCGCTCTCGCGCGGCGCGGCCGCCGTCGACTTCGTCGACAGCGCTCCGGCGGCGGTGCGTGCGGTGCGCGCGAACCTCGACGCCCTCGGGGTCCTCGACGGCGTGCGGGTGCGCCGCCAGGACGCGCGCGCCTTCCTCCGTGCCGCACGTGCGGCGGGGCATGAATACGATCTCGTCTTTCTCGACCCTCCCTATCGACTCGCGGCCGTGCTGGGACGCGAGCTCTCGCCGGCGCTCGCGGAGCTGCTTGCCGCGGACGGTCGCGTCGTGTCCGAGAGCGACCGCCGCACGCCGCTCGACCTTGGGCTCCCAATGACCGATGAACGCCGCTACGGCGACACCCTGATCCGCATCCATGAGCACGAATAACCGCATCGCCGTCTGCCCGGGCTCCTACGACCCCGTCACGAACGGCCATCTCGACGTGATCGGCCGGGCCTCGCAGCTGTTCGACGAGGTCGTCGTCGGCGTCGTCAACCTGCCGCACCGCAAGGGCCGCACGCTGTTCGGGACGGACGAGCGCGTCGCCTTCATCGAGCGCGCGACCGCCCACTTGGGCAACGTCCGGGCGGAGCCCTTCTCGACGCTCGTCGTCGACTTCGCGCACGCCGTCGGAGCCCGTGTGATCGTGAAGGGACTGCGCGCGATCTCGGACTTCGAGTACGAGCTGGAGATGCATCAGCTGAACCGCCGGCAGGCCCCGGACGTCGAGTCGATGTATCTGATGGCCTCGCCCCAGTACAGTTTCCTGAGTTCCAGCGGCGTCAAGGAGCTTGCGACGTTCGGTGGGAACATCGACGAACTCGTCCCCGACTATGTGGCGGCGCGCTTGAAGGAAGAGCTCGGCCGTTGACGAAACAGAGGTACCGATGGATGTCCTGGTCCTGATCGACAAGCTCGACGACCTTGTCCACAACGCGAAGCCGGTCCCGCTCACGGACCAGGTGCGCGTGGACAAGGAGGAGATCTACGATCTCCTCGACCAGATGCGTGCGACGATCCCAGAGGAGATCAAGCAGGCACGCTGGATCGTCAAGGAGCGCCAGGAGATGCTCGCCGAGGCCAAGCGCGAGGCGGAGCGGATCCTGAGAGAGGCGCGCGAGCGCCAGGATCGCCTGATCTCCGACGAGGAGGTCACGAAGCAGGCCGAGCGCGCCGCCGAGGACATCATCGAGGACGCCCGCGCCCGCGAGCGCGAGATCCGACTCGGCGCCGAGGATTACGCCGACGAGATCCTCAACACCCTCGAGGTCAACCTCTCGAAGTTCATCGCGGCCGTGCAACGCGGCCGCGAGCGCCTGCAGGGCAAGGACGAGCCGGCCGAAGTCGGCTAGCCGGCGGCGGCTCGCTACGGCGGGTCGTCGCGTCGCGTGCATGCGAACGTGCGTTCCGTCCGCGGCGCGCGCGACCCTTTCTCGCATGGCTGCGATCTGGCTCCTCATCGGCCTGGCGCTCGGCGCCGTTGTCACGGTGCTCGTCCTGCGCGGCCGGCTGCACGCGGAGCGCCGCGAGGAGGCCGTCGACGCGCTCGTCGACCCGCTCCGCGCGTCGCTCGACCGCGTCGACGCGAAGCTCGGCGAGCTCGATCGCGACCGCCAGCGTGAGCGCGGCGCGCTCGACCAGCAGCTGCGGCTGCTGGTCGAGGCGCAGGAGCGGCTGCGCGGCGAGACGGGCGCGCTCGTCGCCGCGCTGCGCCAGCCGCAGACCCGCGGACGCTGGGGCGAGCTGCAGCTGCGCCGCGTCGTCGAGCTGGCCGGGATGCTGAGCCACGTCGACTTCCTCGAGCAGAGCTCGACGAACGGGGAGGACGGCGTGCTGCGCCCCGACATGATCGTGCGGCTGCCGGGCGGCAAGCAGGTCGTCGTCGACGCGAAGGCCCCGCTGCACGCGTTCCTCAACGCCTACGAGGCGCGCGACGAGACGACCCGCACACGGGAGCTCGCGACCCACGCACGGCTGCTGCGCGAGCACGTGCGCAAGCTGAGCGCGAAGGCGTACTGGTCGCAGTTCGACCCCTCGCCCGACTTCGTCTTCCTGTTCCTGCCCGGGGAGCACTTCTACGGCGCGGCGCTGGAGGCCGATCCCGGCCTGCTCGAGGAGGGCGTGCGCCAGAGCGTGCTGATCGCCACGCCGACGACGCTGATCGCGCTGCTGCGCGCGGTCGCCTACGGCTGGCAGCAGGAGACGGTCGCCGAGAGCGCCCGCGAGGTCGCGGAGCTGGGACGCGAGCTGCACCATCGGCTCGGGACGTTCGCCGAGCACCTCCAGCGCGTCGGGGCGCGGCTGCGCGGCGCGGTCGGCGCCTACAACGACGCGGTCGGCTCGTTCGACAGCCGTGTGCTGCCGAGCGCGCGGCGCTTCGTCGACCACGGCGCGGTCGCCGCCGGGCACGAGCTGGAGCCGCTCGAGCCGGTCGATCTCACACCGCGGGCCGTTGCTGCCCCCGACCGCTCGGCGCCGGTCCGAGTTGCGCCGGACCAGCTTGCGCCGGATCGGCCCGCGCCGGATCGGGCGGCCGCCGACCTGCCGGCCGCCGACCTGCCGGCCGCGAACCGCACTGCACTGATCGGCGAGCGTCCGTGAGCGTGCCGGACGACGATCCCGCCGTGCGACTGCCGGACCTCGAGGTCGCCGCCGAGCTGGCGCGCGAGGGCGCCTCGCCGTTCGGCCGCAGACTGACCGCCCGCGCGCTGCTGGAGCGCTTCGGCGGCGAGGACGCGGCGACGCGCCGGCGTGCGACGGCGGCGCTCGAGCTGGCCGGCGTCGTCGCCGTCCCGTCGCTCGCCCACGCCGAGCTCGACCGCGTCGTGACGCTGCGTCGCGCGCCGCCGCGTCGCGCAGCCATCCCGCTCGACCGTCGCGTCCGCTTCGGCGCCGCCGGCCTGCTCGCGATCGTGCTGCTGGTCGTCGTCGCGGTGCTGCTGCGCAACGTGGCCGGCGGGACGGGGGCGAAGGTGAGCGCGCTGCCCGCCTCCGCGCCGGCGGCCGCTCCGACCGCGCCGGTGACCGCCGCGGCACCCGCGAGGACCCACACGGCGCCGGCGGCCGCCGGCACGACGACGATCCGGCTCCGCATCGCCCCGACCGCGCCCGTCCACGTCTGCGTCGCCGACGGCGCCGGCCATCGGATCTTCGACGGCACGCTGACCACGCCGCTGGTGGTGCGCCGGCCCTCGCTGCGCGTCCGCCTCGGCGCCGCGACCGCGCGCGTCACGGCGAACGGCAGACCGCTCCGCGTCCCGAGCGCGCCCTCCGGCTTCGCCGTCACGGCGGGGGGCGTCATCCCGCTGGCGCCAAGCGCCCGCGTCTGCACCTAGATGATTGAGTCCACGATCTCGGGCTGGCTTCGCCAGCCTTCACGGCGCGAGGCGCACGTTGGGCGGCGCCAGCCGCCACCCGGCGTCGCAGCCGATCCAACGAGGATCGGCTGCGACACCGGGCGACGTCTGGCATCCGCCCACCGCACCCCTCGCATCCACGAATCCGATGGAATCGACCATCTAACCGCCAGCTCGATCGAGCCGGAGCGCCCGCGCGCCAGCGCCGCTCGGCGCGCCTCGCGACCGTCCCGCCATCTAGGCTCCGCCGATGAGCCGCCTGACCGCCGTCCTCAACGATGCCGGCGGGATCGCCGCCCCGCGCGAGCGCGCCGCGCAGATCCGCGACGAGCTGGTCGACGCGCTCGCCGTCGGCGCGCAGCAGCTGGGCGAGAACCGCGCCGGCTACCCCGTCCCGGTGCCCGTCGCGATCACCGCGCTCGGCGGCGAGCTGGTCGCGGTCGCACCCGTCGACCCGGCGCTGCGCGCCGACCCGAACGCGGTCACCGGCCGCGGGTGGGACCTCGTCGCGACGCTCGTCGGCGCGCTCGTCGACGGCGCCGTGGCGATGGACGCCGGCGCGGCCGAGGACCTCGAGCTGCGCGCCGGCAGCTGGGAGGGCTGGCTGCTGCTCGCCTTCCCGGTCGAGGCCGCCGACGCGCTCGACGCGGTCGAGCTGGCCGTCGAGGCGTTCGGGGAGAGCGTCGCCGAGGTCGACCGGCTGCGCGCGGAGGCGTACGCGACGCCCCCTGCCGCGCTCGGCGAGCCGGTCGAGCTGCGGCCGCCGATCGGCGCCCTGCACCCGCTGCGGATAGCCGAGGCGGTCGGCCGCTTCGGCGGCCACCCGGCCGACGCCGACTCGATCGCCGAGCACGAGGAGGCCGTCCTCGCGGTGCTCGACCCGACGCGCGAGGTCGTGCGCCCGCACGAGGACGCCGACCCCAGTCGGCGCGTCGCCCGGCGGATCCTCCAACGCCTGATGGGCATGGGGAAGTGGGGCGGCTACCACACCGAGATCGACCATCTGGCGCGCGGCTTCGCCGGGCACGACCGCGCGCTCGCGCTCGAGATCGGCGAGCGGCTGCTCGACGCCGGTCTGCTCCAGGAGAAGCCGAGCGTCGGGCAGCGCCACGTCTTCCTCAATCCGCGGCGCGCCGCCGAGATCCACGCGTTCGTCGAGCGCGGCGAGGCGCCGGGCGGCCTCGAGCTCCCGTGACGCGCCGGGTCGCGACGACTGAGGCGCGTACGGTGCCGTCCATGGTTGGATACCGGCCGTGCCCGTCGTGAACGACCGCTTGCTGCAGCGCGCGCACGTCGCCACGACGCTGCTGCGGTCCGGCTTCCTCGCGCCGATGCGGCCCGACCGCCTGGCCCGGGCCCTGTACGGCCTGCGCCGCTGGGGCACGACCTCGGCCGGCGCGCTTGCCGTCACCGCCGCCCGCTCGCCCGCCCAGCCGGCGATCATCGACGAGCTCGGGACGCTGACCTACGCCGAGGAGCAGCGCCGCACGAACGCGCTTGCGAGCTCGTTGCAGCGCCACGGCCTGCGGCCCGGCGACCGCGTCGCGATCATGTGCCGCAACCACCGCGGCTTCATCGACCTCACGGTCGCCTGCGCCAAGCTCGGCGCTCACGTGATCTACCTCAACACCGCGTTCGCGGCGCCGCAGCTGACGGAGGTCGTCGAGCGCGAGGACGCGGCCGCGATCGTCTACGACGAGGAGTTCGCCCCCGTCGTCGAGGGCGTTCGCGCCGACCGCAAGCGCTTCATCGCCTGGCGCGACGGCGAGGGCGGCAGCAACGGCGTGGGCGGCGACCCGATCGTCGAGGACCTGATCGCCGAGGGCGACCCGAAGGGCGTGCCCGCGCCGGCCGAGCCGGGTCGCGTGATCATCCTCACCTCGGGCACGACCGGCGCGCCGAAGGGCGCGCGCCGCAGCAGCCCGGGCTCGCTCGACCCGGCCGCCGCGCTGCTGTCGAAGATCCCGCTGCACGCGCACGGCACGACCGTCATCGCCGCCCCGCTGTTCCACACCTGGGGCCTCGCGCACTTCACGCTCGGCGTGCCGCTCGGCGCGACGCTCGTGCTGCGCCGCCGCTTCGACCCGGAGGGGACGCTGCGCACGATCGCGCGTCACCGTGCGGACGCGCTGATCGTCGTGCCGGTGATGCTGCAGCGGATCCTCGAGCTGCCCGACGAGGTGCTCGCGCGCTACGACCTCTCGTCGCTGCGCGTGATCGCCGCCAGCGGCTCCGCGCTGCCGGGCCCGCTCGCGCAGCGCGTGATGGATCGCTTCGGCGACACGCTCTACAACCTCTACGGCTCGACCGAGGTCGCGTGGGCGACGATCGCCACGCCGGCCGACCTGCGCGCCGCGCCGGGCACGGCGGGACGTCCGCCGCGTGGCACGATCGTGAAGCTCTTCGACGAGCACGACCGCGAGGTCGCTCCCGGCCGCAGCGGCCGCATCTTCGTCGGCAACGAGCTGCCGTTCGAGGGCTACACCGGCGGAGGCAGCAAGGCGCTGCTCGGCGACCTGATGTCCTCCGGCGACGTCGGCCACTTCGACCCCGCCGGCCGTCTCTTCGTCGACGGCCGCGACGACGACATGATCATCTCGGGCGGCGAGAACGTCTTCCCGTCCGAGGTCGAGGACCTGCTCGCCGGCCACCCGGCCGTGCGCGAGGTCGCCGTCCTCGGCGTCGAGGACGACGAGTGGGGCCAGCGGCTGAAGGCCGTCGTCGCGCTCAACGCGGGCGAGGAGGCGACCGAGCACGAGCTGAAGGGGTACGTGAAGCAGAACCTCGCCGCGTACAAGGTGCCGCGCGAGGTCGAGTTCGTCGAGCAGCTGCCGCGCAATGCGACGGGGAAGATCGTCAAGCGCGAGCTGCGCTGAGCTGACCTCCGCGCGTCAGGAAACGCCTGCCAGATCGCTAACCTCAATGCGTGACCAATCGCCTTGACAGCTTCGATCTCGCCCCGCTGCGCCTGACCTCCGGCGAGGGCCGCCACATCGACCTCGAGGTCGCGCTCGAGCCGTTCGACCTCGGCGGGCAACACTACACCGTCGACCCCACCGTCCTGCCCGTCCGGCTCGACATCGCGCGGACGACCGGCGAGGGCTACGCGCTGCGACTGCGCTTCGAGGCCGAGCTGCGCGGACCGTGCGTGCGCTGCCTCGAGCCGGCCGGGCACCACTCGACCGTCGACGCGCGCGAGGTCGAGCAGCCGGGCAGCAGAGACGAGGAGCTCGACAGCCCCTACGTGACCGACCAGGTCCTCGACGTCGGCGCCTGGGCCAACGACGCGCTCGCGCTGACGCTGCCGGCGAAGGTCCTCTGCCGACCCGACTGCGCCGGGCTCTGCCCGACCTGCGGCGAGAACCTCAACGAAGCGGGGCCCGACCACGCGCACGAGGCGGCCCCCGACCCGCGCTGGGCCAAGCTGCGCGAGCTGGAGCTCTAGATCGGATGCCCCATCCCAGCAGCCACGTGACCCCGCGCCGCCGCGCCTGGTAGCCTGCTCCGCTCAATGGCTGTCCCGAAGCAGAAGCAATCCCACTCGCGCACAAACAAGCGCCGCTCGCAGCACAAGATCACGCCGCCGAGCACCCACGCGTGCCCGCATTGTCACAGCCCGCGGCTGCCGCACCGCGTCTGTCCGACGTGTGGCACGTACGCCGGTCGTGACGTGATCGTCACGGCCAGCGGCGAAGACGCCTAACCCGCGTCCTCTCGCCGTGCCGCCGATCACGGTCGCCGTGGACGCGAACGGTGCCGACCTCGGTCCTGCCGAGGTCGCCGCCGGTGCTGCGATCGCGGCCGCGAGCGGCACGCGCGTACTGCTGTTCGGTCCCGCCGCGGAGATCGGACCGGTCCCCGACGGCGTCGAGGTGATCGACGCTCCGGTCTCGATCGCGAAGGCGCCCGATCCCGCGAACGCCGTCCGCTCGACGCCGGACGCCTCGATCGTGCTCGCCGCGCGGGCGGTCGCCGCCGGCGAGGCGGACGCGCTCGTCTCCGGCGGCTCGACCGGAGCGGCCCTCGCCGCCGGCCTCTTCAACATCAAGCGCGCCCGCGGCATCCACCGTCCGGCGCTCGCGCTGCCGATGCCGGTCCCGGGCGCGCCCGTGCTGCTGCTCGACGTCGGGGCGAACGTCGAGGTGCGGCCCGAGCACCTCGTCCAGTTCGCCTACATGGGCGCCGCCTTCGCGCAGAGCGTGATGGGGGTCGCCTCGCCGCGCGTGGGCCTGCTCAGCAACGGCGAGGAGGCCGGCCGCGGCACCCCCGACGTCGTTGCCGCCCACCAACGCCTGTCCGAGTCCGCGGGCATCACGTTCGTCGGCAACGTCGAGGGCACCGGCGTGACGGAGGGCGTCGCCGACGTCGTCGTCATGGACGGCTTCACCGGCAACGTCACGCTGAAGCTGATGGAGGGCGTCTCGAACAAGCTGATGCGCTCGATCAGAGAGGTCGCCAGCCAGAGCCCGCGGGGCCGCATCGGCGGGCTGCTGCTGCGGCGTCCGCTGCACGCCCTGCACGAGACGATCGACCCCGAGGTGCAGGGTGGGGCGTACATGCTCGGCCTGCGTCGCGTCGGCGTCGTCGCGCACGGCCGCTTCACGCGCCGCGGCTTCGCGCGGGCGATCGAGGTCGCCGAGCGCGCGGTCCGCGAGGACGTCGTCACGCGGACGCTGACGGCGCTCGACGCGGCCGGCGCACTACGCCAGTCGCCGTCCGACACGCCGGCTAGCGTGCAGGCTCCATGACACGCGAGCAGGTTCTCACCCTCATCCGGGCGCATCTCGTCGACGAGCTGACCATCCAGCCGGAGCGCGTCGACGAGTCCACCCGCTTCCGGGAGGATCTCGAGGCCGACTCGCTCGACCTCTACACGCTCGTGCAGGAGCTGGAGGACAGCTACGGCGTCCACATCTCCGACGAGCAGGCGGCGAAGATCCTCACGGTCGGCCAGGCGGTCGACTTCGTCATCGCCGAAGGGGTCGCCGACCGCGAGCCGGGGCCCTGACCGCTGCGCCGCCTCGCCGACCTGCTCGATCGCCTGCCGGAGGACCTGGGGCGGCAGGTGTTCACCCATTCCTCGTGGACCGACCGCCGCTCGGAGTCCTACGAGCGCCTCGCCTTCCTCGGTGACAGCGTGCTCGGGCTCGCGGTCACGACGCACCTGTACCCGCGCCTCGAGGCCGACCGCTTCGGCGCCGGGCGTCTGACGAAGATCCGCGCGCAGGCGGTCTCCGGGCGCTCCTGCATGGCGGTCGCGGAGCGGCTCGGCGTGCCGGAGCGACTGCGCGCCGCGGCACCGGACGGGATCGGGCAGAACGCCGGCGCGCTCGTGCGCACCGAGCGGGTGCTCGCCTCCGTGATCGAGGCCGTGATCGGCGCCTGCTACCTCGCGTTCGGCTACGAGGCGACCGCCGAGGCCGTCGTCGAGGCATTCGAGCCGGAGATCGAGGAGGCGCTCGAGCATCCCGTCGACTTCAAGTCGGCGCTGCAGGAGCGCCTCGCCCGTCGCGGCGAGGTCGTCGCCTACACCGTCGCGGCGGAGGAGGGACCGCCGCACGACCGCGTCTTCGCCGTCGTCGCCGAGGTCGCCGGCGCCGAGGTCGGCCGCGGTCGCGGCCGCAGCAAGAAGGACGCCGAGCAGGAGGCCGCTCGCGCCGCGCTCGAGGCGATGGGAGCATGACCGCGTGCATCTGAGATCGCTCACGCTGAAGGGCTTCAAGTCGTTCCCGGACCGCACGCGGCTCGCGTTCGGCGAGGGCGTCAGCGTCGTCGTCGGCCCGAACGGCTCCGGCAAGTCGAACGTCACCGACGCGGTCCTGTGGGCGATGGGCGAGCAGTCGCCGCTGGCCGTCCGCGGTCAGTCGATGCAGGACGTCATCTTCGGCGGCGGCCACGGGCGCAAGGCGAGCCAGCAGGCGGAGGTCGAGCTCGTGCTCGACAACGGCGACGGAACCCTCGAGATGGACTTCGCGGAGGTCTCGATCACGCGCCGCCTCGACCGCTCCGGCGACGGCGAGTACCGCCTCAACGGCGCCCGCTGCCGCCTCGCGGACGTGCTCGAGGTGCTGTCCGACACCGGGCTCGGCAAGGAGTCGCACTCGGTCATCTCGCAGGGCCGCGTCGAGGGGATCGTGACCTCGAAGCCGCGCGACCGGCGGATGCTGATCGAGGAGGCGGCCGGCCTCGGCAAGCATCGCAAGCGCCGTCGCCGCGCCCAGCTGAAGCTCCAGCGCACGCAGGACAACCTCGACCGCGCGCTCGACGTCGAGCGCGAGGCGCGCTCGCGCCTGCGGCCGCTCAAGCGCCAGGCGGAGGCCGCCGAGCTGCACGAGCGCCTCGAACGCCAGTCGCTCGAGGCGCGCTGGGAGCTGGGTCGCGACAGCGTCCGCGCGAACCGGCTCGAGCTCGCGCAGGCGGAAGCCGCCGTCGTCGCCGCTCGCGCCCGCCGCGACGAGGCCGAGCAGGCGCTCGGCGCCGTCGCGAAGCGGCGCGAGGCGGCGGAGCAGGCGCTGCAGGAGCGCAGCGAGCAGCGCGAGGAGCTGTCGGGCCGCGCCTATCGCGCGCGCGCCGCCGGCGAGCGCGTCGGCATGCGGCTCGAGGCGGTCCGCGGCGCCACGTCGTCGCTGGCCGAGCGGATCGTGCGCCACGAGGCCGAGCTCGACGCGCTCCACGCCCAGGCCGCCGGCGACGTGCCCGACGAGGAGGCCGCCGGCCGCGTCACCGCGCTGCAGGCCGAGCTGGAGACGCTCGAACGCGATCGCACGACCGAGCTGGAACGCGAGCTGGCCGAGCTCGAGCAGCGCCGCGCGAGCGCGGCGGCCGAGGTCGAGGGACTGCGGGCCGTTGCCGACGAGCGCCGCGCGAGACTGGCCGAGGCGGAAGCACGCGCCGAGGCTGCGCGCCAGGCGCGCCGTGCCGCAGAGCGCGTCGTCGAGACCGCGCGCCGCGAGGCGGCGCGCGTCGGCGGCGAGCTTGCGGCCGCGAACCAGTTCCTGCGGGCCCAGGCCGGTGCGCCCGGCGGTGCGCCCGCGCTCGCCGACGCGCTCGAGGTCGACGCCGGCTACGAGCTCGCCCTCGCGGCCGCGCTCGAGGGCCGCCTGCGGGCCGCCGTCGTCGAGGACCGCGCCTCCGGCGCCGCCTTGCTCGAACGCGCCGGTCGCGACGGCGGCAG